>CAYZOE010000001.1:0-51458 GCA_964479805.1 uncultured Pseudoalteromonas sp.
TAACCTGAGTGGTCATAACCCCAAACTGATTCGAGTAATTGGGCACGTGAAAATACTTGATTAGGGTGTTTGGCAAAGAAGTGGATCAGATCAAATTCGGTTGCGGTGAGGTCAATAAGTTGATCATTGATAAAGACTTCGTGACCCCCTGTATCGATTTGCAGCGCGCCTAACATCAAGGCAGTTGGCGCTGTTGAGATTATATCGGTTGGCTGTTGCTGCATTTTGAGCAATTTAATATGGCGGATCTGGGCTTTGATCCTTGCTTGGAATTCTCGATAGCTAAAAGGTTTGCAAATATAGTCATCGGCACCAATTTCTAGGCCAATTACTCTGTCCATCTCACTGCTTTTAGAGGTCAGTAATACCACGCTGATATGAGGAAATAGAGATTTGATCTCTCGGCAAACACTAAGACCGTCCATGCCAGGCAACATAATATCGAGTAGCACGATGTCGAAATGGTCTTGCATTAATTTTGCCATGGCGCTTTCCCCATCGCTTACGTGTTCAACATCAAGTGCCAATTCTTTTAAATGCACTTGAACTAACCCTGCAATATCGAGATCGTCTTCAACGACCAATACTTTATGCTGCATATTTCAACCCTCTTAACGTAAATCATGCCTTTAATAGGCTGTTATTTACTTTGCAATGCCCATTACACGCCGTGTAATGGGCATGTCGGGCTTATTTCATTCTTGTTATTGTGACCATCATTAGTGGGTTATCGAATTTATGCGTGCTATCTAACACTGAGCTAGAGAGCCCGTCTTCATTACCGACAACGCCAGGATGCATTGCGACCTTATCCATGTCTTCTCGGGCACTATTGAAGCCTTCTCCGCCATCTGCAGGACCAGGAATAGTCCCTTGTGCTTCAGTATTTTCTTCGGTCCCTGCATCATACGCATGGGTACGCATAGAAATACTGTCGCCTTCTGCTAGGTTTGATACGTCCATAGCATTAAGACCGGTAAAACCATCATTTGTATTCACCATCATGGTGATTACAGACAATTTATAGTCTTCAAGACTTTCGGTAGTGAGCATTAACTCTTGGCTCGCGCCAGGTGCAAGTGGAGCAGCTGCTGAGCTTGACATCATAACCACATCTAATCCGAGTAGCCCTGAATTATCTCCGCCTTCAGCTAAGGTTTCTAATTCAGCGCTGGCCGCCTCACCGATTTGCCAAAATTGTCCTTCTTTATGTAGTGCAATACCGATAGGAGAAAGTGGCTGTCCGTTAGTGAGGTTAACCGCTGTCACTTTTAGCATAATTTCTTCTGCTGCTGGTGGCGTAGGTGTTTCTAGCATCACATCATTGTCGTCACCGCCACAACCAGCGAGTAATAGGCCTGCAAATACAGGAACACATAATTTGAGTGCTTTCATGTTAGGCCCCTTACTTTACTGTTACAGTCACTTTAGCTACTGGGTTTAACCAACGGTGTACTGTGTTGTGTAAATCGCTTTTACCACCTGTTGCTTCGTCATCACCTAAGTTCCCGCGGTGAATATGTACCATCATGTTGGTTTCTTCACTGGTGACACCACTGCCTTGGGCACCAGGAGCCATACCCGGAGAGGCTGGAATACCCAATGAGCCAGGTGCACCAGAGCCATCAACAACCAGTTCGTTGTTTGCTTCTGTGCCTGCATCATACGCATTTAGGTAGATATGATATGTGCCTGCTTCGGTTGGAATAGGCCATGCATCAAGGCCCACAAAGCCATCGTTGGTTGGTAAAATCATTGCGACAATAGACAGGGTTGAATTAGTTTCAGAACTTTCAACCATTGCCATAGTGAATGCGGTGGGTGCTAATAACCCTTCAGCTGGATTTGCTGCAGCGCTTGCATCGATACCTGAAAGCACATCAGCAAGACCTGAAATATCGCCGCCTTCAGCCATTGCTTGTAATTGCTCAGACGCTTTACTGCCAATTTGGTAAAGGTGTGCGTCACTGCTGTGTGCTGCGACAAGGAGCGGGGTAAAATAAATACCTTGTGTGAGGTTGGTAATTTTTACTTCTACATCAGCCGCCATTGCTGTACCGCCAGCCATTAATGTTAGTCCTGTGATGAGTGCACTTGTTGCTTTGTTCATGTCTTGCTCTTTAAAGTTTTGTTAAACACAAATCTAGTTTGCAAGACAGTTATCGCGAAACTATGGCTAATTATTCACAAATTTATCACAAGAGTGTTTTAAATTTATCGCAGCGGAGATTTCTACTACTGAAGCTTAGAAAACAATGCCTTAAACTCAGTAATTAATTGCTCCTGAGGGTTGTTTTTACGATAAACCAAGTAAATTGGTCGTTTAATTTGTAACGGTGTTTCGATTTCAAATAACTCGCCGCTTTCAATTGGCGCTTGAACTAGAGGGTAGGGCAAGTAAGCAAATCCGCCTTTAGTTTGTAACACTTCAAGTGCAATCATAGCGGCAGAGGTTTTAAAGTTGGGGGTGACTTTATGGTGTAAAGCGTGTTCTTTTTGAAAAGTAATTCCCCAATCAACTAACACATAGTCTTCTACTTTTGCGTCGAATTCTAAGCGACTACCTACGAGAGATAAATCAAAATGGCCAATTAACTCATTACAAAAGTCGCTGTCTTTGATTGGATCGGTAAGTAAGCCCACATCCAGTGAGCGGTCTTCTAACTTTCTTTGGATCGCTTCGCGCACTGAGAGCTCAGCTCCAACAACTAGGTCGTCAAAGAGTGCCAACATGTCTTGAATACGAGAGCTAAAAAAAGCGTCCCAAACATTGGGCGTAGCTGCAACACTAAAAATGTTTTTCTGCATGGCGGCAATTGATAAAGAGAGCTTAGACTGCGCCATTTGACTCACCATCAAGTGTGCATGAGATAACAGTGCTTCTCCGGCTGGGGTCAGTCTTAAATTATTTTTTTCTCGAATAAACAGGGATGTATTATAAAACTCTTCAAGTTGTTTGATCCTTGCGCTAACAGCCGCTTGGGTGATATATAAAGTTTCTGCCGCGCGTCCAAAATGGCGATTTTCTGCAACGGCGATAAACGTTTTAAAGACTCTAATATCCATCAGTCATGGCTCACTTCTTATAATGGCCTCAATTTAAAAAAATATTATCTTCACGACAAATATTTTTTGTTTTTCTTCTTATTGGTTTTTGCATACATTCCGCAAATAAGAGCTTTCTTTGCTCTTGGCAATAATTTGTTCATAAAAGCTGGGTATAGATTAATCAGTTGTATCTCACTTTATTTAACCGTTATATGGCAAACCACTTAGGGGAACATATGAATACGACGATCCGTAAAGGTAAAACACTGTTTTATGGCGACCACACATTTTCACATGGGTTATCACGAAGCGGTCATTTTACGTTGAAAGAAGCTGAGTTTTTAGAAAGTTACGGCCATACGTTAAGTGCATTGGCGAATGAGACGTTGCAGCCTGAAAATGACGAAGAGCAATTATTTGTAGTACAGGTAAATGATGAAGGTGAAAGCACCTTACATGCTGCCAAACTTTGGAAAAAATACTTAGAAGCAATTAATAAAAGCAAAGTGGGTCATAGCTTCTCAAGAAGCAGCGGCCGTACTGTGCAAGATATGGGGAATGAATTCAGCTTAGCTGACTAGCCTCTCAAACCTCACGCATTATCTGATTGCTAATTAGCCAGTTTTGACTGGCTAATTTTATTTCTGTTACTGATATACCAATCCTCAAAAATAGTGAGTTAAGCGGGTTGGTACTTAAAACCTTAAAGACATATAGCCATGAAAATTTGTTTTATTATGTACCCTTGGGATCGTGTTGAGCCTGAGACAGATACCACGCTTCGCTTAATTCATGAGTGTGTTAAGCGCGGTCATACTGTTGCGATGTCAACGGTGAATAACCTGACTATTCGAGATAGCGTGGCGAGTGCATTCTGTGATGTATTTACACGTAAAACAAAGTGTTCTGACAATGTAGTAAGTTTTTACAAAAATGCTGACTTAAAGCGTACTCAGCTACCGCTTGCAGGTTTTGATGCCATCATCATGCGTGCGAATCCACCGCTAGATGCATTGGCACTGAACTTCTTAGACTCAGTGCGTGGTGATACGTTTATTATGAATGACTTGGATGGTCTACGTATTGCGAATAATAAAATTTACACTGCATCTTTCCAAGATACAGAGAGCGAATTTATTCCGGCAACGCACGTATCAAAAAACCGCGAATACTTAGAACGTATTTTTGATGAGTCTGACAGCGATCGCATGATCTTAAAACCCCTAGATGGGTTTGGTGGCCGAGGTGTGATTGTCATTGAAAAGTCGGCACGTCAGAGCTTTAGATCGTTACTCGATTTTTATATCGGCGGTGATGAAAATGGCAAAGGCGAAAACTACGTTATTTTGCAAGATTACGTAGAAGGTGCGGAAGAGGGCGATGTTCGCATTATGATGCTTAACGGCGAACCGATTGGTGCTATGAAGCGTGTGCCTGCGAATGGTGATCTGCGCTCAAACGTACATGCGGGTGGCCGAGTTGTGAAGCATAAACTGACAGAGCAAGAGAAAAAGCTGTGTAAGTACATTGGCCCTAAACTGGTGCGTGATGGCTTGTACCTCACGGGTATTGACGTTATTGGCGGCAAGCTAATCGAGGTTAATGTATTAAGCCCAGGAGGCATAGTACGTATCAACAAACTTAATCGCGTGAAATTACAAGCGCAAATTATTGATTTTGTTGAAAGCGTTGTGCATGCCAAAGAGTTAGTGCGCAACCGTAAAACTGAATTCAGACAGGTAATCGAAAATGCTAACGCTGTCTGAGCAGGCGTGCATCGCGAAAATTAATAAGGGTGAAAGCTTTCACGCTGAAGTCGAAGGTGGCGCGTTTATTATCAAGATTGATGAATACACGCCCGTTATCTGTGCGGCCATTCATAATGGTCATCGTTTGCGAACAGACCTCGAGAAAAGTTTTATGCTCAGTAAAGATGAGCGACTTTTTGAAGAGGACCCTTTCACTGACGAGCTTATTTCGTCGTTTCCTATTCAGTTAATAGGAAACGACTCGCGTTTTGAATACGACTTAAACCGTGCAAAAACCTTGTCGACGTATTTTAAAACGGCATGGAATAAACAGGTGTGGCAAAAGCCGTTGAGTTCAAAGCAGCGTGCAATTAGCCAAGCTAAACATGAGTCTTTTTATAATGTGCTTGAAGCGATCATTGCCAAAGTAGAATCACTGTTTAGTCGTGCAATTGTGTTTGATATTCACTCGTACAACTACAAGCGTATCGAAAAAGACACGCCGACGTTTAATATTGGCTCAGGGCAAATTGATGTCGAGCGCTGGGGCAGTGTGGTGAAGCATTTTGAGAAGCAATTGAATAAGATTGAGTTGCCTAACTTAGCAGTGCGCGCTGCAACAGACGAAGTGTTTCACGGTCGTGGTTACTTGATAAGTCATGTGAATGCACACTTTGATAACACCTTAGTGCTACCAACTGAAGTCAAAAAAGTCTTTATGGATGAAACATCGGGTGATGTTTATCCTCTGGTGCTTGAAGAGTTAAAAGCAGGTTTTAAGAGTGCTATCTCTGAAACCGCTGCGTATTTTATTCGCCGTTTTGGCAGTAAAAAGCGCATGCAAAAAGCCGATATGCTGTCTTCCAGTATCAGCCCAGAGGTACTAGAGGTTGATAGAGCGTTATTTTCACTATGTCGTCATATCGAAACGCTGAACTTTATTAATCCAGTAAACCTGCAAGCGCAGCGTAAGAAGTTTTTGAAAAATAGCTATATCGCGCCGAGTTTTAACTATAAGCAGCTAGATCTAAACCCTTATAAATTCAGAGAAAAGCTCTATAAGCTACCGGTTGATAATATTCTCGATGCCGATATTCAGCAGCTGTATCGTCATATCATTGATAATTTGGCGAACAAAATTGATTTGTTGGCCACCATAGGCACCGATGAGTTTATGTATAACTCATTAAAATACTATGGCGAGCCGAGTGAAGAAGACATTGCGAACGCACGATTCTTACTGCACTTAAAGCCACAAATTGATGAAAATGAAAAAGTATTGAATGCGGATGAGGCAATCGCTTGCTTTAAAGCGCAGGCGCAAGAGTGGGGCTTAAACTGTCGTATCGAAAAGTCGGCAAAAATAGTTGCCAAGGCCATGGTCAATAACGACAAAGCTTTGCTATTAGTTAACCGAGACGCCAGTTTTACCGAAAAAGAAATTCATGCTTTTGCTTTTCATGAGTTGGGCATTCATATGGTGACGACGCTGAATGCTAAAAAGCAACCGCTGAAGGTGTTTGGGTTAGGTTTGTCAGGTAATACTCATACTCAAGAAGGTTTGGCAATCTACAGTGAGTATTGCTCGGGGAGTTTGACACTATCGCGCCTGCAAACTTTGGCACTGCGTGTTATTGCCGTAAATTATATGCTGAAGCATCGCGATTTTGTGAAAACCTTCCACACTTTAGTCAGTGAGTTTGAGTTAGACAGAGAGTTTGCTTTTACTTTAACAACCCGTGTTTATCGAGGCGGTGGGTTTACCAAAGATTATCTATATCTAAGCGGCTTTAGAGATATCGTTGAGCTGGCAAAGACACAACCGCTCGATAATTTACTGGTAGGTAAAACCGGATTACTTGATTTTGCGATTACTAACGAAGTGGTTGAGCGTGGCTTGGTAAATAAACCAACGCCTTTATTTGATTTGGGCTATCGCTCTTCAGGAAATGATGTATTGGATTTTATTGTGCAATCAGTACGTTAATAGATAAATTTCGAACAAATAACAATCGAGCGCCCATCACGAGTGAGCGTTTTTATTTATGATTTGAGTCTGTTGATGGCTTTGTATTTGAGCTAAGCAAGGCTGTCTTCAACGCATTTAAGTTTATTGGCTTGGCAATATATTCATTCATTCCCGCGTCTAAGCACTTTTCTTTGTCGCCTTCCATCGCATTGGCTGTCATGGCAATGATATAGGTAGATTGATGGTGCAAGCCCGCTTTACCCTGTCTTATAAGACGCGTGGCTTGGAAACCATCCATCTCGGGCATTTGTACGTCCATCAAGATGACATCATAAGGAGCAACTTGTGATTTTAATTGCGTTAAAGCTTGTTGCCCATTTTCAGCACAGTCACACTTCAGGCCTAAGTTCTTAAGAACGCCTTTAGCCACTATTTGGTTCACTGGATTATCCTCTACAAGCAGAATGTTTAAATCTAGTAGGTGTTTAAGATCATCTATCCCAGAGGTATCGTCAGTCTGCTGCAGTTCATTAATATAATGATGTGTGATCAGCGGTTTGGCGTTTTTTAAAGAGTCTCCCTTATCAGAGATAATTTTGAGTGCGCCTAATAAATCTTGTGTTGTAGTGGGTTTTGGAAAATACCCTTTAAAGCCCAAATCGGCGAAATACTTTGCGTCACCCCGGGTTTGTATTGAGGTCATCATGATAAGTTGCATTTGCTCGCACTCAGGCAGATTTTGCAGGTATTGTGCTAGTTGAGCGCCATCCATATTTGGCATTTGCATATCTAAAATAGCAATATCAAACATAGGCCCAGTTTGGCTCTTACAAAGAGTTAAGGCATGCTCACCACTGTGACTGGTCGTGACTTTTGCACCCCATTGTGATAATTGCTTATCTAGTATCTCTCTATTTGTTTCATTATCATCAACGACCAAGATACTCAGTGAGGAAATGTCTGCATTAGGCACCTTGGTATGATTTTTTTCACAACCAGAGACTTTGATAGAGCAGGTGAATTCGCTGCCTTCTTCTGGTGTACTTTGTAAAGAGATCGAACCATTCATACGATTACAGAGCTTTTTAACTATGGCCAAGCCAAGCCCTGTTCCCCCATAGTTTCTGGTCGTAGAGGAGTCAGCTTGACTAAATGTTTCAAATACGTGTGTTTGCTTGTCTTGAGCGATACCTATGCCAGTGTCTTTAACTTTTAAGATAAGAGTTAGGTTATTTAAGTCTGTGCCTTGTAATTGAGCTGAGATTAAAATCTCGCCGTTATGAGTAAACTTAATTGCATTACCGATTAAATTTGTGAGAATTTGCCTAATTCTTCCCGGATCACTGACAATCATTTGGTTTGCTAACTCTGTTGTGTCGAGGATCAGTTCTAGCCCTTTGGCTTCGACCGTCATGGCAAATGACTCGCATAATTCACCAAGCAAAGTTGTAAGATTAAAAGGAATATTTTCTAATTCGAGTTTATCGGCATCAATCTTAGAAAAATCGAGAATATCATTGATCAGGATCAGTAATGAGTTTGCACTACTTTGCGCAATTGAAACACGGTGCTGCTGTTCATCAGAAAGTTCACTGCTTGTGAGTAAATCAAGCATCCCAATCACCCCATTCATCGGCGTTCTAATTTCATGGCTCATACTGGCCAAGAATTCATTTTTCGCTATGACGGCTGTTTCGGCGTCAGTTTTTGCCTGTTTCAGGGCGTGTTCGTATTCTACGCGTTCGGTTACGTCATAGTTTACACCCACGACATTGGTAACAAGACCATCTTCATTTACCTTGTTGATAGCAGAGGCTTTTATATGACGGATTTTGCCATTAGGCAAGATAATTCTAAATTGTGTATCAAATTTAATATCTCGTTTAATCGCTTCACTTAATAATGTTTCCGTTGAAGCTTTATCATCAGGGTGTAAAGACTCCTCCCATGCGTTGTATGCTGCTGAAAAGTCAGATTCAGGGATGCCATACAGTTTGAACATCCAGTTGTCCCAGCTTAACGTGTCATCGACTAGGTTATAGTCGAAAATTCCGATACCAGCAGAATCTGCAGCTAGCGCCATACGTTCGTTTTTATCTTGTATTTCTTGCTCAGCTTGCTTTGAAGCGCTAATGTCCAAGTGGGTGCCTATCATGCGTTTTGGTGAGCCATCAATATGCCACTCAACCACACGACCGGTGTCCAATATCCAGACCCAGTGACCGAGTTTGTGTTTCATACGAATTTCACACAGATATATCTCTTTCTCTCGATTCCAGTGCTCTCGAAGAGCATGCTCTGAGTATTTAAAATCTTCTGGATGAACCTGATTTACCCAAGTTAAGGTATCGGTAGGCGCTAGTTCACTGAGTTTATAACCTAAAATATTTGCCCAGCGCTCGTTATAGGTAGTTTTACCAGAATCAATTTCCCAGTCCCAAATGCCGACACCGGTTGAATCCAAAACAAATTCGAGCCTTTGATTACTGAATTTAAGCTTGTTTTGCGCTTCGACTCGCTCGGTAATATCTTGGAATGAACCAAACATACGAACACACTTACCGTCCTTAAACTCCGTCTGCCCTTTGGCCTCAACCCAGACTTCATTGCCTTTGGCTGTGACAATTTGTAGTTCTTCTTGGTAGGGATCGCCGGTTTGCAATGATAGTGCAACTAGTTCTGAAATACGTTCTTGACTAAACCCAGGCTTATAAAAGTTGATGGCTGTGCTGAGCTCTGGCTCAAAATCAGATTCTACTTCATGTATTTGTTTGGTCATGTCTGACCAATATACTTTTTCTGTGGCCAAGTCGATTTCCCAAGCTCCGATATTGGCTTGTTCACTCATTTGCGCCATAAGCTGTTGCTGTGAAAGTAATTTATTTTCTTGTTCTTCGCGCATGAACTCATGGCTTATCCAGTGTGCTAGCACTTGTACGATTTCAAGATCTGATCGTGTAAAAGCATGTGGAGTGACCTCAGGGCTCGAAAAGTTCAGCGTACCAATGCGCTTTCCTGATACAACGAGTGGGCAGCCAATATAACTCTCTAGGGAAAAGTTTTCGTAACATGGATGCGTGGCAATATCACTTTGCCCAACATGATGATAGGCAATGGCATGGTTTGCTTTAAGTGTATGGAGACAATAAGAGTGTTGGTACTCGAAGGTAGTACCCGGAGTAATTGCCCCATTAGGGGTCGAGGCATATTTAACCAAATAAGAGTTCTTAGCTTCATCTATGCTACTGACAATAGCCAAAGGTAAATTAAACACCTCTCTACCTAGCAACAATAAGCGTTCTATTTTTTCATCTAAAGATTGCGCCGAATCACTGGTGATGTTGTGAATTTGCGTTAGCGCTTCTAAAGTTCGTTTCTTTTCAGTGATGTCGTGTTGGATGATGATAGAGCTATCGACTTCATTTTCTATGTGTTTGATAGGGACGATGCTGGTGTCGAACCAATAAAGTCTGCCATCTTTACCTTTATTACAAATCTCTCCTTGCCAGACACTTCGATTCTTAATGGCATTATCGACTTCTTGATAAAAAGCCTCACTATGAATACCGCTGTGTAAGTTTTTGATGCTTTGACCGAGTAGTTCTTTCTTGTTGAAACCATATTGCTCAGTAAATTTACTATTATAAAATAACAGTTTAGCTTGACTATCAACACGCATAACAACCGCATGCTGATTGATTGCAAATTGCACGTCTTTTACGCGATTCTTTTCTAACAACAGCTTTTGATAGGTCTCAGATAACCAACGTTGCGTCGGTTTGAAAATCGCAAACACTAGAAACAAAATGACCAACATCGAGAGCCCCCAAAAGGCTAGGTTTACTCTTTGTAACGTTAGTTGTTGGGCTAAGCTGGCTTGTTCAAACAAGGTGACCGTGTGGTTTAAGTCATGTAGAAGCTTTTCGTTATCAAATTGTTCGAACAGCGACAGGTCATTTATTGTATTTTTATTAGATGCTTCAATTGCTAAGTGGGTGTAACGCTCTAAACGTAAAGCGAGTTGTGTGTCTTGGAAGTGTTGAGACAGCTTAGCTTGTGTTGCAGCACTTTTTGTTGTGAGTTTTTCTATTAAGAATTGCTGATTGTCTAATAGCTTAGCTGCTATGCGCTGAATTTCTTGCGCTTTTTCAGGTGCCTCTAAACGGTGCATAACTAAGGCTAAACGCTGCGATAGCATACGTTGTTCGCCTGCAATATTGATAATTCTTGAGTTATCTCGCTGCTTTATTTGCTGTTCGTTTAAAGTGACAAATGAGGTAGTGATGGCCAGTACGATAACAAAAAGAGCTAGTTTGTAGCGCCTTGAAAAAGTCGCAATAAATGACTCGGTACTGATCATATAAAGCACGCCTTTGTGTTTTTATTTTCTTAGAATTACTTGTTTTGAGAGTAATCGGTGATACGTCAACAACTGTAAGTATAAGCTATCACAACAAATGTGCTGAGTCGTAGTAATTTATTTGCTCCTCCCTTGAGCAACGGTAATTCACGAGTTAAATAGTTATTATTTATATTGCTCTATTAACCTTAAGACACTCAGTTTAAACAGCTCGCCAGCTTTGTTTTGGGAAAGAGTATATTTTGTAATGGCATGCCCTAAATATAAACTATATAGCTCATACGCGATGACATGACTTGGGATGTCAGACGAGAATTGTTTTTGCTCAATGCAGCGCTCAATACGATGTGTTAGGTAACTCAATAAGCGTTCTTGTTGGTTAATAACAAAGCTACGCACCTGCGAATCAGGTCGGTTTTGAAATTCAACCACAGCCTTGATAAACGGGCAGCTCATTTGTGGATCGTTGAACATGTCATTGATCCAAGTGCTCCAGCAGTTTAATAAGTTGACCAAGTGATCTAAAGAGTTTTCACAGCGAGCCGGGGTGATCACTCGGTCAATAAATAGAGCTTCACCATATTGTAAGATGGCAACTTGCATGTCTTCTTTATTTTTAAAATGAGAAATAACACCCGTTCGAGATAAACCACAGAGTTTTGCAACGCTGCCGATGGTGACATCAGATAGGCCGTATTGACTGCTGTATCTAATACTTTGTTTGAGGATCTCGTTACGAGTGCGTTCGCCTTTACTTATCACGTAGTGATCACCTGAGTTATATGTTTTATGACCTTAGTATCGCCTAAAAGCCTTCGATGACCAAGCCCCTGCGTGGTAAACAATGGGGATTTGTGTGTCTGCAGATAGTCGGTGACACTTTGATAACTGGCGTATTTATCTTGCTCATCATGAATAAAGTGGATGTGCTCAGAGAGTTTACTAGTGTGCTGGCTAAGACATAGACTTTGCCACTGTCTATTAAACTCAGCACCAATATTTTCTAGCACCTGAGTAAGTAATTTGGTTGAAATACCCGCTTTGTTGACTTTTTCAAACATAAGTTCAAAGAAGTGAATTGGCGTAGCAATTAAGAACAGTTTTTTGTTGGCTAGTTTATCTTCGGGCAAATTCAATGTTGCAACCGCGCCCATTGAATGTGCCACGATGGCGTGTATGTGATACCCACTTTGCTCAAAATGCTCGACAGTGGCGTTTAAAGTTTCAATGAAATTTAATAAATGGGTATGTTTACCTGCGGACTTACCATGCGCAATGTGATCGATGGCTGCGACTTTAAACCCTCGCGATAATAAATTGATAATTATGGCTTCAAATCCAGAACTGTTATCAGCCCATCCATGACTGACAATCACAAGGTTGCTGCCTTGCCCAAATAGATTGATGTGTGCTTTGCCCAAAGAGGTATTTAGATGAATTACATCATCAGCTTCAAGTTCATTAAAGGCATAATGACGTTTACCAAATGGATTGAGTAGCAGTTTTTTACCTATTGTAAGGCTTAACTTTGGCGCGAATTTTATTAGCCCGCCAGATAAAGCGCGCGTGACATTTTGAATGCCAAAACGATTTTGTTTGTCTTGAAAATAGTTGAATTTCATGGGTAATACCAAATAGTACAAGTGTTATATTTTAAAATAGTTCAACTGTACTATTTTGTAAAGAGGTTATTTTGATGGTTGGTGGTTAGGTATTATTGAGAGAAGTGAAGGAAGTAGAAGAATAGACAAAAAAAGCTGCCATAGGCAGCCTTTAAAAAATCAATATAAAAATAGCGTTACTGCATCATGCTTGCTGTTTTTGGGTTGGCAAGTAGTTCGCTAAATAATGCCCAAATCTCTGCTTGCGTGCCTGTTTTTGTTTGATTTTCAATATAGTCCTTAACAATATCTTGGCCAAGGTTGTAATTGATAACATAAGCGCGGTTAGCTTTAATAAAGCCTAGGCGTTGTTGCGCCTTTTTCTCTGTGACTAAGGTGTATTTTATAAGTAATTCTATGGCTTTTTGATCGTCAATCTCACCATCTAAATAACGTTTTGCGACCATGTTATCAGCATATGATAGTTGCTGTTTTACAGCCTGTACTTGGTAGTACAACTCGACCTTGCTGGCATCTAGTCCAGCTAATGGAAATAAAACGTCTCTTTCAAATTTGATACGTTCAGCATGTGGGAAAACCACATCAACGCCGTAATTGGCACTGCCTTCTGCAAGTAATGACATCGGCGAGAACAGCGGGTACACCGAGTATTCAATCCAGCCTTTCCCATTAACTAAATGTTTTTCCATGAGGGAATTAAATACATGGTGCCCTGGATAGCCTTCGTGACTGGCTAAGTCTATGGCGCGAGCAATATAAATAGGAAAGTCTGTATTCACTTGAATTAAGCTAAAACTGTTTCCTTGATACCAGTTGTAGCCGCTCCATACTTTATCTTGAACATATTCGATGGTGAAGCTCTCTTGTTCTTCAAGTTCTATGTATTGCTTAGTTCTTCTGCGAGATTCAACAACAGCCGCTGTAAACACACTGTCTAGTTTGTCTTTTGGGATCACAAATTGCTCAGTAAAGTCATTCATACGCTCACTGACTGATCCTGTTCCTGATAGTATTAAGTCTAATTCGCTCAGTGCTTTATCTAACTCGGCTTCGGTAATACTCGGAGAAACAGCGTCGTATAAACGTAAAGATTCATCATCAAAGTTGATTTCTTTGTTGTTGATAACTTGAATGAAGGTCAACATTGACTTGGTTTGTACTTGAAGAAACGCTTTACGCTGTGATTGCGCTTCTGAGTTTTGCACTTGTATTAATTGCTCAAGAAGCGTTGATATGTCCGTTTTTAAGTCATTTAAAGGCCGCTTTTCAACCGTTTGCCATTCGCTAGGACCATAATAAGCATCAATATAATAAGGATGGTGTTTACCCACTGCTAAAGCTAATTTGACATACTGTTCTGCTAAATCATCTAGGGTCATGGGTGAGTCCTCTTCGGTGTTTAAGATATCTGACTGACAGCCAAAAAGTGTGGCTAACAAACAAAGAATAACGAGTGTAATACGCATGATGAAGGTCTGCTTGGTTAAATAGAATGCGGATTATAGTCAATTTGAATATTGTATGCAATTTTGGGGGTGGGGAGTTTGATGTAAAACACCGCTGAGTTTGATAACTTATGCTATGTTTTTAACATGTTTGAAATTTTGTATTTTGGGTTATGTTGAAAACTGAGGGCATACAAGGTGCTCCTTTCATAAACAAAAGTGGTTTTTTTTTAGGTATTGCCTTAAGTTGCTTCGTATTAGGTCTGTTTGGCACACTATTTAACATAGAACCCGGTTTTGCGAGTGCAATTTGGCCCGCAGCAGGTTGGTCTGTTGCCTGTTTGTTGGCGTTTGGTCGATTCTCTCTTCTACCATTATTTCTTGGTACATTATTAGCAAACTTATACAACTCCGGTTTTTTTGGCGTTCCTTTTGATGTATCAAATATTTTATGGAATGCTTTACGCAGCGTCGCAGCACTGCTGCAATGTATTTTTGCTTATTCATTATTGAAGCGCTTTTGCCGTTTTCCACTGAATTTTCAAAATGCAGAAACACTCATCAAAGCACTCTTATTGGCCGGGCCCATCGCCAGTATTGTATCCTCTTCATTCGGTGCATGGAGCTTATTGCAACAAAGCTTTATCCACTCTGATAGTCTGTTGTTTGTGTGGTTTACCTGGTGGGTAGGCGACACCGTTGGTGTATTATTTTTCTTACCGCTATGTACTTTTTTGTTTAAAAGCCATCGTTATACAGAAGTCAGCCATAAAGCATGGATTTTAGCGTCTGCATGTTTACTGTTTATCACAGTATGTTGGACCTTTAATTATTCTCGCAATGTTTACTATGACAATTTATATGGACGCTTTGCGAATATCACTGAGCAAAAGCTAGTCTCAATGCAGTTATTAAAAAACTCAGTAGAAAATGACCTTAAAGCGCTGGGAGTATTAATGCAAACGGGTCATGCGATGAATATCGACGAGTTTGAGCATTATAGCCATGTTTTAAGTAACGATTTTGAGTTATATCGCGCCTTAGGGTGGGTTGATTTTGTTCTAACTGATAACGTTGATGCTTGGCAAAAGTCTTTGTCGAAGTCGGGCATTGCAGATGTAAAAATCAAACAGGCACCCGGCAGCAATGAGATTGAAGATATTTTATTACCTATTAGCTTGATCGCTCCTTATAAAACCAATGCGCCTGCCGTCGGTTTAGATATTATGAGCCACCCTATTGCAGGGTCGGCCGCGGCAAAGGCGATTAAGCAAAAAATGCCAATCGCAACAGCGCCATTAGTGCTGGCGCAACAAACTAATAAGGCGACAGGTAATGTAGTGTACTTTCCAGTTTTTGATAAAAATGACCCCAATAAGTTATTGGGGTTGAGCGAAGTGGTACTTGAAATTGATGTTATCGTTGAACGGATCTTATCAACTAGCCGTTATAAACATAGCTTCAGTTATACTTTGAGTGATTTATCAAAGCAAGATACTTGGTTTAGTTATACGCCAGAAGTTAAGCATGAACTGCATGATTTGCACATTGCTATAGAGTATCAAATAGATTGGTTTGGTCGAAGTTGGAAGCTGAGTTTTGAAAGCACCGAGGCCTTTGAGAATACCAATAAAGACTGGTTAAGTTGGTTAACTTTAACCATAGGGTTGATATTTGCCGCATTGGGCATGTCATTTACCATGATTTTAGCTGGGTTTAATGAGCAGTTAAGAGTTCGTGCCGACAAGCAAACAGCACAGCTAGAAGAGCTGGTGGTTGAACTTAAACAAGCTGACAAGGTGAAGAGTGAATTTTTGGCAAATATGAGCCATGAAATTCGAACGCCAATGAATGGAATCTTGGGCACTTTACAACTATTACTAAAAACGACATTAAGTGACAAGCACCAGGAACTTGTGGTCAGTGCGTTGAGCTCAAGTCGATCACTATTAGCAATACTGAATGACATTCTTGACTTGTCTAAGCTAGAAGCGGGTAAGGTCGCGATAGAGAATGCCCCCCTGTCTATAAAAAGTTTAATTGATCAAGTGATCAGGAACCAATCTCGAGCAGCAAAAGCAAAAAGTTTACAGTTAAGTGTTGAGATAGCATCTGAAGTTTGGTTGTTCAGACAGGGAGATAGCACGCGTATAAAACAGGTACTAGAGAACATTATTTCAAACGCCATTAAGTTTACTTCAGACGGTGAGGTCAAAGTCACTGTTTCAGAGATGGATGACCAAGTTATCATTAAAGTGATAGACACAGGAATAGGGCTAAGTAACGAGCAAATAGCGCGTCTCTTTAATCGCTTTGAGCAAGCCGATGCATCTACAACAAGAAAGTATGGCGGTACAGGACTCGGTTTATCTATTTCTAAACAGCTAGTTGGTTTAATGAGAGGAGAGCTCTCTGTATCGAGCCAGCTGCATCATGGCAGCAGTTTTCAAGTTGTTTTACCACTCATGAAAATTCCAGCAGAGGAAGTTAGGGAAATAGAAGAAGTACATACTGATCTCCCTAATTTACAAGATTATAAAATTTTGGTTGCTGAAGATAATCAGGTAAATCGCTTAGTTATTAATGCAATGCTTGCATCAACACAAGCGAGCATAGATTTTGCTGAAAATGGCTTGCAAGCAACTCAGATGGCGACAAGCCAGAATTATGATTTAGTACTAATGGACATTCAAATGCCTGAAATGGATGGTGTGCAGGCTTGCCAAATAATCAAAGAGGCGCTTCCGACATTGCCCATCGTTGCTCTGACAGCTAATGTGATGGAGCAAGATGTTAAAACGTATCTGAGCTCAGGTTTTACCGCACATATAGGTAAGCCTATAGAGATAGATGACTTGATGAATTTACTTAAACGACTTTTAGATTCCTAATCATATTTTGTCTCGAAGCTGTTTAAGAGTCTTTCATAAAGTTCAAGTAAGCCTTTTCAGGCATGGGTTTAGCGTAATAATAGCCCTGACCAAAATCGCAGCCCGCAGCAAGTAATTGCTGGTGTTGAGCTTCGGTTTCAATGCCTTCAGCAATTACTTTTAAGCCCAACTGATGTGCCATCATAATCATGGCTTCGCATAGAACAAGATCATCAGGATTTTCAGCAATGCCATCCACAAAGCGCTTATCAATTTTAATAAAATCGGTATCCATTTGCTTTAAATACGCCAATGATGAATAACCGGTGCCAAAGTCATCAAGTGCTAATGCAAAACCCTGTTTTGATAGTTGATTTAAGCGAGATTGGGTGCGCTGCTGAGCATTCATCATTAACCCTTCAGTGATCTCAATGACAAATTGCTCTGCATTTAAAGACAGCTCATCAAGGTGTGTTTTCCAATCTACTAAACGGCTATGTTTAGAAGAAAACTGTACCGGTGAGACATTAATACTCAGTTGCACTTGTTGCTCTGCAGATATGAGTTTCTTTTGAGTGCGGCAAGCTGATGCAAAAATAAATTCGCCAATCTCTAATATAAGTTGTGTTTCTTCAGCAAGCGGAATAAACAGCGATGGGCTAATGATACCCTTATCAGGGTGTTGCCATCTGATTAGGGCTTCGGCTTTGACAGCCTTGTGTGATGACATTTCGACGATAGGTTGAAAATACATCTCAAATTGCTGTTTCTGTATCGCAATACGTAAATCTTTAAGCAGTTGCATGCGTTGTTCCGCGGCTTTACGCATGTGAGCATTAAAAAAAGCAAAGCCATTACGCCCTTGTTGCTTGGCTAAATACATGGCTTGATCTGCTGCTTTGAGCAGTAAGCCACTGCTATTACCATCTTTAGGAGCCGTTGCAATGCCGACACTGGCACTAATATGGCAGGCCTCTTTGTCTAAATAAATCGCCGGCTTTAGTAATGTAAGCACTTGCTCACATACTTGCATCAGGTGTTCATGCTGGACGTTTTCAGAAATAACTAATACAAACTCGTCGCCGCCAATACGAGAAATTAAACTACATTTTCCAGTCAGCTGGTTGAGCCGATTAGCAACTTCTCTGAGTAGCTTGTCGCCATGATAATGACCTAAGCTGTCGTTAATATCTTTGAAGTGGTCGAGATCGAGTAGCAAGATGGCTAATGTGTTCCCTTCACTGAGTTGCTGCTTCAAATGGCGTTTCAGCTCAAGGCGGTTCGCTAATTCAGTGAGTTGGTCAAAGTGAGTTCGATGCCAAATCAGCTCATCTTGGCGCTTTTTCTCACTAATATCGGTAAATATGGCAACTCTTCGGTAAGGGTTACCAACACCATCATAAACAGAATTAATGGTAAGCCATTCAGTAAATAGTTCGCCGTTTTTGCGCTTGTTTATGATCTCGCCTTGCCATTCGCCTTTAGACTGGATCTGCTGCCACATATCTTCATAAAACTGTTTGTTATGTTTTCCAGAGCCCAGTAAAGCGGTGTTTTTACCTAGTACTTCAGCTTTTGAGTAGCCTGTGACTTTTTCGAAAGATGGGTTCACATCTACAATAATACCGTTAGCATCAGTGATGGTCATTCCCTCACTCGAGTTCTTATAAACCATGGCTGCTAATTTCATTGCCTCTTCTTGTTGCTTACGCGCTGTAATGTCACGTAGCAAGATAATGGCTTGCTGGTGAGTATCTAAGAGGTTAGTTCTTGCTTCAAAGGTATGGGGATTGCCATCGACCTGGATAGTAAATTCAAACTGATTAGTGTCACTGAGAGAATGATTTTGCAATGTTTTAAGCAATTGATCACAGCTGCGCTGAGGTAGTAGATCGAGTATATGCTTGGGCTGGGTAGAAAAAGTGACATTCGATGCCAATACCTTACCTTTTTTATCAATACGCAAATAGGTATCAGGTAGCGCCTGGAGCAGGCAGGCTAATTCGGCATGCTTATGTGCGAGCGCATTCTTAGCGGTGAGTCTTTGGGTCGCCATGTTTTCAAAATTACTCGCGATATTTATAAATTCAGGAGACAAAGTACTTTGTTGAAAGCGTGTTTTGTTGCCTTTAGCAAAAGCATCTATAGCATCTTGCAAAGATTTTAAAGGTTGAAGAAGGACTGTATTGAGCTGTTTTTTAGCCTGCCAAAATATAAGTAAAAGCGCAGCAATGAACATAGCAAACATTAGGCTGACTTTGCGATTTGCAGTTGTAATTGCATGCTCAAAGGGAATAGATAAATGTAGTGTGAGCTGACTATTAGAATTGTTTTCTAATATGTGCTGTTGAAGGTAAATTCTGCGCTCACCTGTTGATACTTCAAATTGTACAACCCCTTGAAGTTGAATATTGGGCCAATACTCATTTGCAGGTAGCCCGAGTTGTGCATAGTCAAACGGATAATTGGCAACAATGTTGTGATCAGCATCGGTAATAATCGCTTTAGAATTAGCTGGGAGCGTCAATTGGTTTAGGCTTTGACTCCATTGCTCTAATAATTTAGCCACAGCAAGTATGTGAATCAGGTTGCCATTATGATCTAAAACGGGCATCGCAAAATTAATGGTTAAGCGATTAATTGAACGATCAACCTGAAACTGACCAATCGCGAATTGCTGTGTTTCTAAAGCGCTTTGAAAATAACGCCTGTCTTTTATGTTTATACTTTGATCGGTGTTTTTTACTGTGCATAACACATCACCATTCAGATTTATCAGACCGATATTTGCAATGTTAGGCGTGATCAAACTGGCGTGAGTAAGCAGGTTGCTACATTGACCATTATTGGCCTTCAACAGGTCATCATGTTTCGCCAATTGGGAAAGTAACCTTCTTGTAGCGTCGAGGTCGGCGCGCTGCAGTTGTGAGATCTGTGATGCGAGCGCACGTGCTTGTTGCTCATACGCTTTTAAAATATCCGAACGCTCTCCTAGCAAATGAAAAAGTATCAAGGCTAAGCTTGGCAGACAAAGCAAAATGAGCAAGCGATTAAAGCGACGTGGTATTGATAAACTTAAAATAATAACACTCACTGATCCACAACTTTAAGATGATTGAGTGTATAAAAAATTCAGTCTAGCGCCAAGTTTAGCGATGAATTTAACCGTTCATTCCTTGTACAAAAAGATTAGGCTCATTTTGATCGTCACAGCCAATCGAGAGGTTACTTTTATCAAATCCCTGCAATGCCAAAAATAGATGAATTTTTTGTTATAAAAAAGTTTTTTTCATGTCTTTTCGGGTTTTCTCAATCATTTCATGGGCTTTCAGCAAAGCCGCATTTTATCTGGGTTCTCTGATATTTTCGACTGAGCTTTCGGCTTGACAAAAATACTCCTCAAGTCATAGACTGTGCAGTTGTGGGGAAAAGTGGTTTTTTGTGGATCAAATTGGATCTCTAGGGTTAAAAATACGAAAAGGTTGGTTGCTCCATGTTTTCAGGTGCAAGTGCGCTTAATTTAGATGATAAAGGTCGATTTGCGATACCAACTAAGTATCGGCATCCGCTTTTGTCTGAAGAACAGGGCTCGCTGATTTGCACTATTGCGATTAACGAACCATGCCTTTGGTTATACCCTCGCAGCGAGTGGGATGAAATTGCCGCTCGACTTGTTAAGCTATCCAGTATGAATCCAAGAGCTCGTCGTTTGCAGCGAATGCTGGTTGGGCATGCCACTGAGTACCAATTAGATAAAAATGGCCGCATTTTACTCTCTCCGGCATTACGTAATTACGCTGGCTTGGGAAAAAAGATCATGCTCATAGGGCTATTAAATAAATTTGAGATTTGGGACGAAGCTAAGTGGCATCAACAAATGCAGCTTGATACAGAAATTGAGCGTGCAGGTGACTTTGAGATGACGCCTGAATTTGAAAACTTTTCGCTTTAGCAAACAAAAGGCTTACATAACGCATGACTGCGCAATTTACCCATGTATCAGTTTTAATGAATGAGACGTTAGAAGCGTTAGATATCAGAGTCGATGGTACCTACATCGATGGCACATTTGGCCGAGGTGGCCATTCGGGTCAAATTCTAAGTCGTTTGGGCGAACAAGGTCGTTTGCAGGCCATTGATCAAGATCCGCAGGCGATCGAAGCCTCACAAAAATTTGCTGACGATACCCGTTTTAATATCGCGCATACACGTTTCTCAAATATCGAAGCGGTGGCAACAGAAGCGGGTATTTTAGGCCAAGTTGATGGCATTTTATTAGACATTGGCGTCTCTTCACCGCAACTGGACGATGCCGTTCGCGGGTTCAGCTTTATGAAAGATGGTCCACTTGATATGCGTATGGATCCGACTTCTGGTCGCAGTGCCGCGCAGTGGTTAGCCGAAGCTGAACTTGAAGACATCGCGTTTGTGATCAAAAAGTACGGTGAAGAAAAGTTTGGCCGTCGTATAGCACACAAAATTGTTGAAACCCGCGACGAAACACCCATCACCACGACGAAACAGTTGGCTGATTTAGTTGATGAAGCGGTACCTGTGAAAGATAAACATAAGCACCCAGCTACGCGTACTTTCCAAGCTATTCGTATTTACATCAACAGCGAGTTAGAAGAAATTCAAACTGCACTGCAAGCGTCATTGTCGGTATTAAAGCCAGGTGGGCGTTTAGTGGTGATCTCATTCCACTCTTTGGAAGATCGTATTGTTAAGCAGTTCATCAAGAAACAAAGTAAAGGCGAAGCTGTTCCGCGTGGCTTGCCATTAACAGAAGAGCAGCTGAATAAAAACCTGACATTGAAAGCGTTGGGTAAAGCCATTAAACCTACTACAGAGGAAATAGCCGCTAACCCAAGATCACGTAGTTCAGTATTGCGAGTAGCGCAAAAATTATAATGAACAAACCACAAAGCCGACAGCCTAAGCTGTTTAATGAGATATTTGCAGGCCTTTTAGCGAATAAGCTAACGGGCTTTTTGCTTATTTGTATCTTTGCTTCGGCTTTAGGGGTAGTACAAGTCACTCACCTGTCTCGTCAGCAAGTGATCCAGCAGGACAAACTCCTACAAGAGCGTGATGAATTGGACTTGCAATGGCGTTATTTACTGGTTGAAGAAGAATTCTATTCACAACATGCTCGCATCGAAGAAGTTGCAACCACGCAGCTAGAAATGAAGCGCCCAACCAGTCAAGATGAGCAAGTCGTGGTGTTGCAATGAAAAAAGCAAAAGCGAATAGTTCAAAAACACTCATAACTTGGCGATTTGCACTGGTGTGTACTGTGCTAGTCATGGTGTTTCTAACGCTGATGGCGCGTGCAGCCTACTTGCAAGTGATTGAGCCAGATCATGCTCGTAAAGAAAGTACAAAACGAACTGTGCGTGTGGAAACTCTAAAAGTGCAGCGCGGCATGATTTTTGATAGAAATGGGAAAGAGCTTGCTGTCAGTGTGCCAGTTGTGAGTGTATATGCTGATCCGCTTGCACTCGATAAAGCTTTAGGTAAAAGAGTAATTCGTGTCGCGCGCAAAAACAAAGAGGATCATAAAGCGCTGGCCGAAAATGAAGAGGAAATGGCATACCGCAAGCAAGCAAGGTATGACAATGATATTCGTTGGCGCGAGCTTGCAGACGTCTTACAGATTGATTACAAAGACGTGGATGAGCGTTTACGTGACAATACTGCGCGTCGCTTTGTTTACTTAAAGCGTCAGGTCACCCCTGCAGTTGCAAGCTATATCAATCAACTAAAATTGCCAGGTATTCACTTACTAGACGAATCAAAACGTTACTATCCGAGCGGCGAAGTCACCGCGCATGTGCTGGGTTTCACCAATATTGATGGTAAAGGCATAGAGGGCATTGAAAAACTATTTGAGAATGCTCTTACAGGTGCTGAAGGCAAAAGAACCATTCGTAAAGACGCACGAGGTCGTGAAATTCAAGTTCTATCTGAAGAGCAACGCGTCGAACCAGAAAATATTCAACTCAGTATTGATTTACGTATTCAAGCGATTGCTTATAAAGCCTTAAAAAGTGCGGTGTTGAGCTATCAAGCAACCTCTGGCTCTGCCATAGTTGTAGATGTAAAAACTGGCGAAGTACTTGCTATGGTTAATAGCCCAAGTTTCAACCCCAATGATATGCGCGATGCATATCCCTACAAGCGTCGAAATCGCGCCATTACTGACTTATTTGAGCCAGGGTCGACCCTTAAACCGCTGGCTGTTTTAGCGGGGCTCGATCATGATGTGATTGAAGCCGATGACACCATCAATACTTTCCCTGGCTGGATGCGCCTTGGCGGTAGTTTAGTCAAAGACGAGCGTAATCACGGTGAAATGACACTCAGAGAAATTCTTAAAGTATCTTCGAATATGGGGGTAGCTAAAATCAGTCAAATGCTACCCAAAGAATACCTGGTTGGTTTATATCAAAAAGTAGGCTTTGGTGAAGATACAGGCACCTTGATGGTGGGTGAGAGTAGTGGCTTGTTTTACCCAAATCGTCGTTGGTCTGATTTTGAAATTGCAACCTTATCATATGGCTATGCGGTCTCAGTGAGTACCGCGCAAGTTGCACGTTTATATGCCACATTTGGCGCAGGGGGCATTTCTCGTCCATTAACCATTCTGAAGCAAGATACACCGCCAGAGGGTGAGCGTCTATTCAAAGAAGAAGATGTCAAAGCGGTTGTAGAAATGATGGAGTCCGTATTTGAAAAGGGTGGTACTGCGGCAAATGTCAAAGTCGATGGCTACCGTGCAGCGGGCAAAACCGGTACTTCTGAGAAAGCAGTAGCCGGTGGTTATGGTGATGAATATGTTGGTTACTTTGCCGGTGTAGCCCCAGTTACGAATCCGCGCCTGGCTGTGGTGGTGATGATCAATGAGCCTGGCGGCGATGTTTATTACGGTGGTCAAACAGCAGGCCCTGCTTTTGCTGAAATCATGTCGAACGCATTACGTATTTTGAATGTTGCACCAGATAAAGGCCGCGTTGCTTATTTGTCGGAGAAAAAAGATGCACTTTAATTTATCTCACACATTAGCAGCGTTAAATATTGAGTATTCAGGGGCTGAACTGCCCACTGAAACTGCTGACTTACAACTTGATAGCCGAGCAGTGGAAACTGGTGATGTATTTATTGCTATTAAAGGCCATGTAAGTAATGGCGAAAACTTTATTGCGGCGGCTTTTAAAAATGGTGCTAGTTGTGCTTTGGTTGAAGCAATGAGTTTTTCGGCGCTGGATCGAAGTTCAGGTTTGCTGATCCCAGTTGAGAATTTGGCTGAGCGTATCGCTGAAATTGCCAAAACTTATTATCAAAGTCCGACCGAACGTTTAAAAGTAATTGGTGTAACCGGTACCAATGGTAAGTCAACCACGACAACCATGATAGCAGCGCTTGCAGATGCCATTGATGCACCAGCTGCGGTTGTGGGTACTTTGGGTTATGGCAAGGTTGATGAGTTAACACCACTGCAGAATACCACACCATCGGCTGTCGACTTACAACGTATTTTTGCAACGCTTGCAGAACATAATCAGCTAGCAGCCATCGAGGTATCGTCTCATGGTTTAGTGCAGGGCCGTGTAAAAGAAACACAGTTCAGTACCGCGGTTTTCACTAATCTGTCTCGTGATCATTTAGATTATCACGGTGACATGCACAGTTATGCCGAAGCAAAGCGCTTGTTGTTTACTAATTGTATGCCAAGAAATTGTGTTTTAAATCATGATGACGAAGTTGCACAAAGCTGGATTGCACAATCCAGTTTCAGCAATTTAGTGGCGTATGGCAAAAAGCCGAAGACACATAATTTTACGCAGTTTGTTTGGTTTGATGAGGTTGAATGTCATAAAACCGGCATTCGTGCAATGTTTTCCACCTCTTGGGGTGAAGCGACTATTAGTGTGCCGCTCTTTGGTCTGTTTAATCTTTATAACCTAGCCGCTGCGATGGGGGCACTCTTAGTTGAAGGTTATGACTTTAGTGCCGTCTGTAATGGAGTTTCTACTCTGCAGCCAGTTGCTGGTCGTATGCAGGCGTTTTCTATCGAAGGCAAACCGACGTGCGTGGTTGATTATGCCCATACTCCAGATGCGTTGGCATTAGCGTTACAAGCGCTGCAACAACATGTACCTGGGCAAGTGACTTGTGTGTTTGGCTGTGGTGGCGACCGAGATAAAGGCAAGCGCTCTATGATGGCGCAAGCGGCTGAACAAAACGCTGATAAGCTGGTGATCACCAGCGACAATCCACGCAGTGAAAATCCCGACGATATTATCGCAGACGTTAAGGTTGGGCTCAGTCAACCTGAGTATGCTTATTGCCAACCTGACCGAGCTAAAGCCATTGCCTATGCGATTGAGCACACATCTGCATCAGGCGTGGTTCTGGTAGCTGGCAAGGGACACGAAGATTATCAAATTATCGGTGATCAAACGATCACCTTCTGTGACAGAGCATGGGTAATGAAAATTTTAAAAGGGGATAAAGCATGATCACGATGGATTTTGCTTGGCTTACAGCTGTATTAAACACCCCAGTTAGTTGTGGCGAGAATTTATCTGTCAGCAATATTAATACCGACACCAGAACAATAAAAAATAATGAGGTGTTTTTAGCGCTGAAAGGACCAAACTTTGATGGTCATAAATTCGTCCAGCAAGCATATGAAAAAGGCGCCATAGCGGCGATTGTCGATAAACCAGTGGAATGTGATATTCCTCAGTTTGTTGTAGCCGATACTCGCTTAGCTTTGGGACATATTGGTGCAGCTGTGATGACACAAGTGACACCAAAAACCATTGCTATAACGGGAAGCGTGGGCAAAACCACAGTGAAAGAAATGTGTGCGGCGATTTTGTCGCAAAAAGGCAAAGTACTGGCAACCAATGGCAATTTTAACAATGACATCGGTGTACCGCTGACGTTAATTCGTCTGTCAGAAGATGACGAGTATGCGGTGATTGAACTTGGCGCCAACCATATTGGCGAGATTGCTTACACCACGCAAATGACCAAGCCAGACGTTGCTGCCATTTGTAATGTTGCACCAGCGCACATTGAAGGTTTTGGTTCAATTGAAGGCGTGGCGCAGGCCAAAGGTGAGATTTTCTCTGGCCTAAAAGCAAATGGCTGTGCGGTATTTAATTGCGATATTGATCCCGAATTTCGTCAGATGTGGGATAGCAGCATGTTTGATAAGCGTATCAAACGCATTGCCACCAAAGAGTCGCTCGATATTTGGGCTGAGCAAGTAACACTAAACGATACCGCTCACGCCAGTTTCTTGCTTTGTAATGGCGAACAAAAAGTACCGGTGACGCTGGCGTTACCGGGTGAGCACAATGTTACCAATGCTTTAATTGCTGCGGCCCTTACAACTGAGCTGGGTGCTAGTTTAAATGAAGTGGCAGCGGCGCTTGAGAGCATGAGCGCAGTCAAAGGTCGTGTGAACCTTATTAAGGTCAACGAAAACTTAACCGTGATTGACGATACCTATAATGCCAATGTGCGCTCGGTTAAAGCGGCAATCGATTTATTGACAAAAATGCCTGGTTACAAGGTGTTTGCGTTAGGTGATATGGGCGAGCTCGGTGAGCATGCCCGTGAGTATCATCAAGAAGTCGGTGAATATGCCAAACAGCAAGGTATTGATGCGTTATTTACCCTAGGGGTACTGAGTCGTTATAGCAGTGATGTATTTGAAATTGCCGACAGGCACTTTTCGACACGCCCGCATTTATTGGCCGCAATTAATCAAACTTTAGCGGCGCAAAATGGTCCATGTACTGTGATAGTGAAAGGCTCTCGCAGCGCGCGAATGGAATTACTAGTAGAAGAATTAATAACAACAAGTGGTGAACAAGCTGCCACAAATGGAGTATCAGCATGTTAGTGTGGTTGGCTGAATATTTAACCCAGTATTACAGTGGCTTTAACGTCTTTTCTTACCTAACGCTGCGTGCGATTTTAGGTATTTTAACGGCATTATTGTTATCGCTTTACTTTGGTCCTATTTTGATCCGCGCACTACAGCGCATGCAAATTGGCCAAACGGTACGTGATGATGGTCCAGAGTCACATTTGTCTAAGTCTGGTACGCCGACCATGGGTGGGGTGTTGATCTTAGGTGCCATTTTTACCAGCACATTAATGTGGGGTGACTTAAGCAATAAATATGTGTGGGTGACACTATTTGTTTTAGGTAGCTTAGGCGTTGTCGGTTTTGTCGATGACTATCGCAAAGTGATCCGCAAAGATTCAAAAGGTCTAATCGCGCGTTGGAAGTACTTCTGGCAGTCTGTGATCGCCATGACTGTGGCTAGCTTCTTATATTTCACTTCACTAGACCCAAATGAAACCGTGTTAGTTGTGCCTTTCTTAAAAGAAGTGATGCCTCAGCTAGGTATTTTCTATTTGGTCATGAGCTATTTTGTGATTGTCGGTACATCTAATGCGGTAAACCTCACCGATGGCCTAGATGGCTTGGCGATAGTTCCGACTATTTTAGTGGCTTCAGCCCTTGCGATTATTGCCTATTTAACTGGTAACGCAAATTTCTCGGAGTACTTACATTTACCTCACTTACCATTGGCCAGTGAGCTGGTCGTAGTGTGTACCGCCATTGTTGGCGCGGGGTTAGGCTTCTTATGGTTTAACACCTATCCAGCACAAGTATTTATGGGCGATGTGGGGTCACTGGCACTAGGTGGCGCGTTAGGTATTATCGCGATTTTAGTACGCCAAGAGCTGGTGTTACTGATTATGGGTGGGGTGTTTGTGATGGAAGCCCTGTCTGTCATTTTACAAGTGGGCTCATACAAGCTACGTGGTCAGCGTATTTTTAGAATGGCGCCAATACACCATCATTATGAATTAAAAGGTTGGCCAGAGCCGCGCGTGATCGTGCGCTTTTGGATCATTTCGATTGTATTAGTACTCGCTGGATTGGCAACACTGAAGATCAGATAAATGCAGTATTTAAACGAGTTAAAAGATAAAAACATCACTGTGCTCGGACTGGGAATTACCGGTCTGGGCATTGTGCGTTTTTTACTGTCTCACGGTATTACGCCGCGCGTGGTCGACAGCCGTGCTGTGCCTCCTGGCTCGCAGTGGCTTGCTGATAATGCCCCAGACTGTAAAGCGGTATATGGTTCGCTGGCACAGGCGAGCTTACCGAGCGCTGATTTAATCATTATTAGCCCTGGCGTTGCATTATTTGAGCCAAGTGTTGCTGAGGCGATAGCACAAGGCATTGAAGTTATCGGTGACATTGAGCTTTTTGCTCGCTTAAACACGAAACCTGTCATCGCGGTAACCGGCTCAAATGGTAAATCGACGGTGGTGAGTCTTGCTACAGAAGTGCTTAAAGAGGCCGGTTATAAAGTGGGGCTAGGCGGTAATATTGGTACCGCAGCACTAGATCTTCTTGAGCAAGATTTTGATGTGTTTGTTTTAGAGTTATCGAGCTTTCAGCTCGAAACCACTCAAAGTCTAGTTTGTACCAGTGCCATGATCTTAAATGTTACTGAAGATCATATGGATCGATACCCAGATTTCGCCGCCTATTGCCAAGCGAAACAGCGAATTTATCAACATGCCAAGCATGTGGTTTTTAATGCGATAGATAACAATACGTTCGCCAATGTAGGTGTCGGTGTGAGTGTGGCATTAGCGCAAGCTGATTACTGCATAAAGATACATGATGATGATTTGTATTTCACTGCACATCAACAACCTGTTTTGCCTGTCTCTAGTTTGACTATGATGGGTAAACATAATCAGTTTAATGCACTGGCAGTGATAGCATTACTTGAGCCTTTTAACCTTGATAAAGTTGCATTTGCAGCAGCATTTAAAAATTTCACAGGCTTGGCACATCGCTGTCAGTTTGTGGCCGATGTTACAGGGGTTAAGTACTTCAATGATTCTAAAGCGACCAACGTAGGTGCAACGGTCGCTGCGCTAGAAAGCCTGAAAGATGATGTAAACAAAATCGTGCTTATTGCAGGTGGTGACGCCAAAGGTGCTGATTTATCACCTTTACATGAGCCATTGCAAGCAGCGTGTCGAGCTGTGGTTTGTTTTGGTCAAGATGGTGTAAAGTTTTTACCATTACATGAGCAAAGCCACCTCGTTGCTAATTTACAACAAGCTATTTTAAAGGCGCAGTCACTTGCACAAAACGGTGATGCGGTTTTATTAGCGCCGGCCTGTGCGAGCATTGATATGTTCCCAAATTATATGGTGCGCGGTGAAGCTTTTTGTAAAGCCGTCGCGGAGCTTGCACCATGATGACGTTCGCTGAGCTGAGAATGCAACTTACGCCAAAACAGTCAAATGCACTTTTTGATGTGCCTTTAATGTACGCCATGCTGTGTTTAATCGGGATTGGTTTTGTGATGGTGACAAGCGCTTCTATGCCAGTGGCAGAACGACTTTATAACAACCCCTATGGCATCGCAATGCGCCATGGGGTGTTCTTAGCTTTAGGCTTTATTTGTTTTTGGTTTAGTACCAGCGTGCCCATGGATTGGTGGAAGAAATGTAACCCATACCTACTATTTTTTGGGTTATTTTTATTGTGTCTGGTATTAGTCGTTGGTCGAGAGGTTAATGGCTCGAAACGTTGGATCCCAGTCGGTCCGATTGGTTTTCAAGTTGCTGAGGCTGCCAAACTTTACTTTTTTAGTTATATCGCAGGTTATTTGGTCCGAAAGCGTGAAGAAGTACAAGAGAATTTAAAGGGCTTTGCTAAGCCCATTGCGGTATTTGCGGTTTATGCATTGCTTATTTTGAAGCAACCAGACTTAGGCACTGTAGTGGTGATGTTTGTGACAACAGTGGGTTTGCTGTTTTTAGCGGGCGCTAAGCTATGGCAGTTTTTTATGCTGATCTTAACGGGGATCGGTTTGATAGTGGTGTTAATTGTGTTTGAACCCTACCGATGGCGACGTGTTACAGGCTTTTTAGATCCTTGGGATGACCCTTTCGGTGCAGGTTATCAATTAGTACAGTCTTTAATGGCATACGGTCAAGGTGGCTGGTTTGGCCAAGGTCTAGGTAATAGCGTACAGAAATTGCAATATTTACCCGAGGCGCACAATGACTTTATTTTTGCGGTCATCGCAGAAGAGCTGGGCTTTGTTGGTGTGACCAGTATTCTACTGTTACTCGGCGTATTAGTATTTAGAGCCTTATTAATCGGCCAAAAAGCATTAAAGCATGGCAAAGAATATGAAGGCTATTTTGCTTTAGCCATTGGTATTTGGTTTGCGTTCCAAACCATGGTCAATATTGGTGCCAGCGCAGGTATCTTACCTACTAAGGGCTTAACTTTGCCATTCATATCTTACGGTGGATCGAGCTTCTTAATTATGGTTATTGCTGCGGGAGTACTTCAACGTATTGATTTTGAAACCAAGTTATCGAGTCGACAAGCAACGGCGAGGAGTGGGCGACGATGACAGCGAATAAACATTTAATGGTGGTCGCCGGTGGCACGGGTGGTCATATTTTCCCCGGTATTGCGGTTGCAGATCATATGCGGCAACAAGGTTGGACAGTCTCATGGGTTGGCACTGCCGATAGAATGGAAGCGCAATTAGTACCAAAACACGGTTTCGAGATTGATTTTGTCGAAGTTCAAGGGGTGCGTGGTAACGGAATTACTCGTTTATTAAAAGCGCCATTTATGGTGTTAAAAGCCATTTTAGCGGCAAAGAAAATTATCAAACAGCGCAAGCCTGCAGTGATCTTAGCGATGGGCGGATATGTTACGGGCCCTGTTGGCATTGCTGCAAAATTATCTGGTGTGCCCTTGGTGATCCACGAGCAGAATGCAGTGGCTGGGTTTAGTAATAAGCTTTTGGCAACAGTCGCTAATCAAGTATTGGCTGCTTTTCCTAATGCCTTTGCAAATAAAGCTGAAGTGGTTGGTAATCCAGTTCGAACCAGTGTCAGTTCAATTGCTAAAAAACCACAGACTGAACAATTGAATGTGCTAGTCGTTGGCGGTTCGTTGGGTGCGCAAGTATTAAACGATCGACTGCCAGAGGTATTTTCGACATTAGCTAAGGACTTTTCATTGAGTGTACGCCATCAAAGTGGGCGAAATAACCAAGGTAAACTCAAAAGTACTTATGTTGGTTGCGAATTAGATGCACAAGTTGATGAATTTATTCACGACATGGATGCAGCCTATGCATGGGCAGATTTGGTGATCTGCCGCGCAGGGGCTCTCACTGTGAGTGAAGTCGCTGCAGCAGGAAAAGCAGCTTTGTTTGTGCCATTACCGCATGCGGTTGACGATCACCAAACGGCGAATGCCCGTTATTTGGTGGATCAACAAGGTGGCTTACTGATGCCGCAACATGATTTTACGGCTGAGCAATTAGTTAAGTTGTTAACACCATATTTTAAACAACCAAGTTTATTGTCTGATATTGCTGATAAAGCAAAGCAGTTAGCGAAATCTGACGCCACCGAACGCGTCGCGAAGGTGTGTGATGAGTTGGCAAAATAAATGAATTTAGAGAAAGAGACGCAAGTGAACGAAGCGAATAATCGAAGAGCAATGAGACGCATCAATACCATACATTTTGTAGGTATTGGTGGTGCTGGTATGGGCGGTATTGCCGAGGTACTAGCCTATGAAGGTTATCGTATTACAGGCTCAGACATAGCACAGAATGCGATGACAGAGCGTTTGATTAAAGCGGGTGCTGAAGTCTTTATAGGTCATCACGAAAATAACATTAAAGATGCTAATGTCGTTGTGGTATCGACAGCGATTGATGTCAATAACCCGGAGATAAAAGCTGCGAAAGCGGCGCGAATTCCAATTGTGCGTCGTGCTGAAATGTTAGCTGAGCTCATGCGTTATCGCCATGGAATCGCTATTGCAGGTACGCATGGTAAAACAACGACAACCAGTTTGATCGCCAGCATTTTTGCTAAAGCAGAACTCGACCCCACGTTTGTCATTGGTGGCTTGTTAAATAGTGTGGGTACCAATGCCAAGTTAGGGACGAGTGATTATCTAATCGCTGAAGCCGATGAAAGCGATGCTTCATTCCTGCATTTACAGCCAATGGTATCGGTTGTCACCAATATTGAAGCGGATCATATGGATACCTACGAGGGTGACTTCGAGAAAATGAAAGACACCTATGTGGAGTTCATTCATAACTTACCGTTTTATGGCTTGGCTGTGGTGTGTATTGACTCAGACGTTGCCGCTGAGCTTATCCCTCGCTTTGCACGCCCTACCATTACCTATGGTGAGCAAGACGCTGCAGATTATCGTTTGGTAGACTTCAAGCAAACCGTAAACTGCAGTGAATTTAAAGTGGTGACTAAATCTGGTGAAGAGATCGCGGTGCATTTAAATATGCCAGGTAAACACAACGCACTTAATGCAACTGCGGCGATTGCCGTGGCGAAAGATCACAACATCAGCAATGCTGCTATCTTAGCTGCACTCACAGATTTTGAAGGCATTGGTCGCCGTTTTCAACATTATGGCACATTTGATAACGAGCTAGGTAATGTGATGTTGGTTGACGATTATGGTCACCATCCATCTGAAGTTGATGTCACTATTACTGCAGCAAAAGCAGGTTGGTCTGAGCGTAGATTGGTGATGATTTATCAACCACACCGTTTTACACGTACGCGTGACTTATATGAAGACTTTGTCAAAGTGCTTTCTAAAGTAGATCAATTAATATTGTTAGATGTATACAGCGCTGGTGAAGCACCTATTGTTGGTGCTGATAGCAAGAGTTTATGCCGTAGCTTACGTCAAAGAGGCGTAGAGCCAATCCATGTTGCAGATAATGAAGAGTTGGGTACTGTCCTTTCTAATGTTTTACAAGACAGTGACCTTGTGATCACGCAAGGTGCGGGGAACATTGGTCAAATCGTTAAAAAGCTTGCAGCAACTGAGATGTCACTCGCTGCGTTAAAAGGTGAATCATGAAACAGTTTGGTAAAGTTGCAGTATTACTAGGGGGAACGTCAGCTGAACGTGAAGTGTCATTAAACTCAGGTAATGCTGTGTTGAATGCACTGATTTCTGCTGGTGTTGATGCATTTGCATTTGATCCTGCTGAACGTGCGCTTTCAGAGTTAAAAACTGTAGGCGTTGATCGTGTATTTATCGCTTTGCACGGTCGTGGAGGCGAAGATGGTACCATTCAAGGCGCACTTGAGTTTATGGGTATTCCTTATACGGGAAGTGGTGTGTTAGGCAGTGCTTTGGCAATGGATAAAATTCGCTGCAAGCAACTGTTCCAGTCGGCACAATTAAGTACTGCGGCATTTACGGTTGTTGATGCGAAAGTGGGCTTTGATGCAGCCAGCATCATTAATGAGTTTGGTAAGGTTATGGTGAAGCCTAGTCATGAAGGCTCAAGCATTGGTATGGCTCAAGCTGAAACGGCAGAGCAATTAAACGATGCCCTAAATGATGCGTTTAAGTATGACGACCAAGTTTTAGTTGAGCAATGGATCACCGGACGTGAGTTTACTGTGGCCATGTTAGGCAATGAAGCACTACCTGTAATTGAAATGGTAACTCCGCGAGGCTTTTATGACTACGAAGCTAAATACAAAGTAAATAGTACTGAATACCACTGCCCGTCAGCATTAAGCGACGCGCATACGCAGCAATTACAAATTATGGCGACGCATGCCTTTGCTTTAGTTGATGCACAAGGTTGGGGGCGCGTTGATGCAATGCAAGACGAAAATGGTCAATTTTACTTATTAGAAGTGAATACTGTGCCAGGTATGACAGAGAAATCTTTGGTGCCTATGGCGGCTAAAGCGGTTGGCGTAACTTTTGAGCAATTAGTTGTTCGCATTTTGGAGCAAACGCTTTAATATGCGTGCTCTTTTTGAGAAAGCTCAGGTAGTTAATTCACAACTTAATTGGCAAAAGATATTGAGTGTGGGCTTTTTCTTATTGGTTGCAGGCTTACTGGTTCGCGGCGGTTACTGGGTTTCTGACTGGTTGGTAGAAAACCAAGATGCACAAATAAAAAAAATAGTGGTGTTAGGCAAACCTAAATATACCACAGATAAAGCAGTGATCGCGGCCATTAAACAGGTTGATTTAAGTAGTTACTTTCAACTGAATGTGAAAGCAGTGCAGCGCTCGGTGCAGGGCTTGCCTTGGGTAGCAACGGTATCGGTGAGAAAGCAGTGGCCTGATAAATTACAGGTTTACATTGTTGAGCATAAACCTGTGGCTATTTGGAACAGTGACCTGTTGTTAAATGCTAAAGGCCAAGTGTTTCAAGCAGACAACGAAGCCTTACAAGCTTACTTGCCGCAGTTATACGGGCCGGAAGGCAGTGAAATTGAGGCATGGCAAGCATTCTTACAGTTTAAAGATATGCTGGCAGTAAACGATTTTAATTTGGTGAGCTTGGCGCTTTCAGAGCGTTTTGCATGGCAATTATGGCTTGAGGAGGGCGTGCGACTTAACCTCGGACGCGAGGAAAAAGCCAGAAGAGTACAAAGATTTATAGACGTGTATCCGAGTATGCAAATCCCAGAGGGAGGCGTACTTGATACGGTAGATTTAAGGTATGACACCGGCCTTGCGGTGAGCTGGAAGTTTCCAGCACAAACAGAACAACAAAATAAGAGTGAAGCATGACTAAGTCAATAGAAAGAAACTTAGTAATCGGCCTCGATGTTGGTACTTCAAAAGTGGTAGCGACAGTAGGTGAGATAACAGCAGACAATCAGCTCAGTATCGTTGGCGTGGGGTGTCAGGAATCTCATGGAATGGATAAAGGGGGAGTGAACGATCTCAACCTAGTTTCTGATTCCATTCGTCGAGCAGTTGACGAAGCTGAATTAATGGCTGATTGCCGAATAGGTTCAGTTTACCTTGGTATTTCAGGTAAGCATATTCAGTGTCAAAACGAGAGTGGTGTTGTTGCGATTAATAACGCAGAAGTGACTGAAGATGATATGGATAATGTGATGCATATTGCTCGTTCAGTGCCTATTTCTGCAGAACGCAAAATGCTTCACTCATTGGCTCAAGAATATAGTATAGATATGCAAGAGGGCATTAAAAACCCGCTTGGCATGAGTGGTGTGCGTATGGAGGCTAAAGCTCACATTATTACCTGTTCAAATGATATGGCCAAAAACATTGAAAAGTGTGTTGAGCGTTGTGGTCTTCAAGTTGACCAATTAACTTTTGGTGCATTGGCATCAAGCTATGCAGTTTTAACCGATGATGAAAAAGAGTTAGGCGTGGCGGTACTCGATATCGGTGGCGGTACTATGGACTTAGCTATTTATGTCAATGGTGCATTGCGCCATACCGCAGTGATCCCTGTGGCTGGAAACCAAGTTACGGGCGACATAGCTAAGATTTTCAGAACACCAATCTCACATGCTGAGTCGCTAAAAGTGCAATATGCTTGTGCCAGCAGCCAAATGGCCAGCAGTGAAGAGACCATTGAAGTGCCAAGCGTTGGTGGGCGTCCAGCGCGATTAATGTCGCGCCATACGTTGTCTGAAGTAGTTGAACCAAGATTCAGAGAGTTATTTGAACTGGCGCTTGAAGAAATTCGCCGTTCCGGTTTTGAAGATCAAATTGCTGCTGGTTTAGTAGTGACAGGCGGTACTGCAAAAATGGCTGGCGCTTTAGAAGTGGCTGAAGATATCTGCCAAATGCCAGTTAGAATAGGTAAACCTGTAAATATCACAGGTTTAACAGATTATGTTGACGATCCTGCATATGCAACAGCCGTAGGTTTGTTACAATACGGTCGTTCTCTACACTCGGTTAATGCACAAAAGTCGAGAGTAGATGCGGACGTGAGTTGGTGGAGCCGCGTTTCAAAGTGGTTCCAAGGTGAGTTTTAAACTCGAGTCGGAGAGTGAATGATGTTTGATATTATGGAACAACACAGCGAAGAAGCTGTGATCAAAGTGATTGGTGTTGGTGGCGGCGGCGGTAACGCCGTTGAGCACATGGTAAAACAAGAAATCGAAGGTGTGCGATTTATTGCTGCTAACACAGACGCACAAGCGCTACGTAAATCATCTGCAGATGTAACTGTACAGTTAGGTACGCAAATTACATCTGGTCTGGGTGCGGGTGCAAACCCAGAAGTTGGCCGTAAGTCTGCGGAAGAAGATATTGAGACCATCAAAGAAGCGTTAGATGGCGCAGATATGGTCTTTATCGCAGCCGGTATGGGCGGCGGTACAGGCACGGGTGCAGCACCTGTTGTGGCTCGCGTAGCAAAAGATTTAGGTATTTTGACCGTAGCAGTGGTAACACGCCCATTTGACCTTGAAGGTAAAAAGCGAATGGCTGCCGCTGATCAAGGCATTTCAGAGTTGTCAGAAATTGTAGATTCACTTATTACAATTCCTAACAACAAATTACTTAAGGTTTTAGGTAAAGGCACTACACTGTTAGACGCATTCGCGAAAGCGAACGACGTACTATACGGAGCGGTTCAAGGTATCGCTGAACTTATCACACGTTCTGGTCTTATCAACGTGGACTTTGCAGACGTACGAACAGTTATGTCGGCAATGGGTACAGCCATGATGGGGACTGCCTCAGCGTCTGGTCCAGATCGTGCGCAAGAAGCTGCAGAAGCGGCTATCTCAAGCCCACTGTTAGAAGACGTAGATTTAACCGGTGCAAAAGGTATTCTGGTTAATATCACGGCAGGTATGGATATCACCATAGAAGAGTTTGAAGTGGTTGGTAATCATGTTAAGGCATTAGCGTCTGAAAACGCGACTGTGGTAGTAGGTGCAGTGATCGACCCTGAAATGAGCGATGAGCTACGTGTAACAGTTGTTGCAACAGGCTTAGGTGGTGATCGTCGTCCGCAGTTTGGCATTATTGATAATGGTATGCAGCAGGTTTCGGGTAGTGATGCACAAACAGCTGCACCAGTATCAAGCCAACCGGGTATGTTTGTACCAAGCTTTACACAAACTAGTACTGAGAAGCCAAAAAATACACCGGAGCAGACGCAAAGCCAAGCTAACCAAGCTCCTAAGACAGCGGCTCCAGAGAGCAAGCCAGCTGCGTCTGGTGAGACTGAAAAAGGCGATTACTTTGATATACCTGCCTTTTTACGTAAACAGTCTGACTAACAAACTGGTTACATATTAAACGATTGGCAGCTGATCGTATCTGTGATACAATCCGCGGTCCAAGTGACATGAATAGGCGAAGTTATGATTAGACAACGTACAATTGCTGAAGTTGTTAAAGCGACAGGTGTCGGTCTTCATAAAGGTGAAAAGGTTACCATTACTCTCCGACCAGCGAGCGAGAATACCGGTGTTGTATTCCGTCGTGTCGACCTTGATCCTGTTGTTGACTTTGAAACTACACCAGAAGCTGTTGGCGATACACAGTTATGTACATGTTTGACTAACAAAGATGGTGTACGTTTATCGACCACTGAACATCTAATTGCCGCTGTTGCTGCACTGGGTATTGATAACCTTGTTGTTGAATTAGATAGTGCTGAAGTACCGATTATGGACGGCAGTGCATTACCGTTCATTTATTTACTACAAAAAGGCGGTATCAAAGAACAGCAAGTTGCTAAACGTTTTATTCGTATTAAAGAGGCTGTTCGCGTTGAAGACGGTGATAAGTGGGCAGAAATAACCCCTTACGATGGTTTCCACATTGATTTTGAGATTGACTTTGATCACCCTGCAATCAATGACAGTCGTCAGCGCATCGGTCTTGATATTACTGCACAAAGCTTCACTGAAGAGATCAGTCGTGCACGTACGTTCGGTTTTATGAAAGACATCGAGTATATGCATGCCAACAACCTAGCATTAGGTGGTAGCATGGATAACGCGGTTGTTTTAGATGATTACAAAGTACTTAACCCGAATGGTTTACGATACGATGATGAGTTCGTTAAACACAAGATCTTAGATTGTGTTGGTGATATGTTTATGGCTGGCCATAATATTCTAGGTAAGATCACCTGTTACAAGTCAGGTCACGGTTTAAATAACAAACTGTTACGTCAAATTATGGCGACTGAATCAGCGTGGGAGTGGGCAACATTTGAAGAGCCAATTCATATGCCTGCGCCAGGTATGGAGCTTGCGAAAGCTTAGTACAGATTGATTATAAAAAAATGACGCTTTTAGCGTCATTTTTTTTTCTTGTTTTTTGCCGCGTGGGTGGCGAGCTTGAGCAATTTTGCTTGCAAACTCGGCGGTGCATGCGCTGCAAGCTCTGTTAATTGTTCTGCAGTACTTTCGCTCATGGTTCGACAACTTTTTTGTGTCTTGAAGCTAGGTTTGGGCTCACTTAATCTTAACTGTGCATCGGGGTTAGAAGTGACTTTCACTTGCCCGCATTCAGCAAACCCATTTTGTCTAAGATGAGACAAAATATCTAGTTTCAAATAGTTTAGTCGAGTTGCTAATGTGGCAGAAACGGCTTCAATCACTAAAGTGCCATCTCGATAATTTGCCACGCGACACTTTTTACTCAATATAGGACCTAGCGCTTTATCAAGCTCTGCTTGTAAAACTTGAAGACTATCGGTTTTAGCACCGAATCGGGTGATCTTGTTTGACCATTTGCCCATCAATTCATCTATGGATTTTGGATCATAGCGATTTTTAGCCATACAGCAGATACCACTTCAAAATTAACTTACCCAAGTATACCAGCATAACGGCAGACGAGAAGTGATTCTTGTAAGTGAAAATGCTTGAAATTTATGCCTGTCGTCACCATATAAAGAAAATTACCAGTTGGACCATCCTGCGGAACAAATGAATTGCTATGGCTTTTTTGCTTGATTGCATTTCAAAGGTTTGCAGACAGCGTGAGTCTGGTATGATAGGGGCAATTTTATATTCGGCATTCAGTAGGGCTTGATTGCTTTTACTGCCAACAGGACGCAGGGTGGCCATTGATATCCAATGCTAAAAGTGGATATGCGGTCAGCCATCACTAGAGTGAAATGGTTTAAACATGATAGCGAACATTTTTACCAAAATTTTTGGTAGTCGTAACGACCGAACGATTAAAAAATTAAGAAAGACGGTCGCATTAATTAATGCATTAGAAGAACAACTTAGCGCACTTTCTGATGAAGAATTAAAAGCAAAAACAGCAGATTTCAGAGCGCGTTATGAGCAAGGCACTAGCCTTGACGATTTATTACCTGAAGCATTTGCGACGGTACGTGAAGCTTCAAAACGTGTCTATGGCATGCGTCACTTCGATGTACAGATGATCGGTGGTATGGTGTTGCACCAAGGTCGTATTTCTGAAATGCGTACTGGTGAAGGTAAAACTCTTACAGCAACTTTACCTGCCTACTTAAATGGTTTAACGGGTAAAGGTGTTCACGTTATTACTGTGAATGATTACCTTGCAAAACGTGATGCCGAAACAAACCGCCCGCTATTTGAATTCCTAGGTCTAACTGTTGGTTGTAATGTACCAGGTATGATGCCAGATGCTAAGAAGCAAGCGTATGCTGCAGACATCACATATGGTACGAACAACGAATTTGGTTTCGACTACCTGCGTGACAATATGGCATTTAGCATTGAAGAGCGTGTGCAGCGTCCACTGCATTTTGCCGTTGTGGATGAGGTTGACTCAATCCTAATCGATGAAGCACGTACGCCACTTATCATCTCGGGTCCTGCCGAAGATAGCTCTGAACTTTACGCTCGTATAAACACCATAGTGCCATCACTGACTCTGCAAGAGAAAGAAGATGAAGAAGGCGTTGAAGGTGACGGTGATTACACCCTTGATGAAAAATCTAAGCAAGTGCACCTAACAGAGCGCGGTCAGTTAAAAGTTGAAGAGCTACTTACTGAAAATGGCCTGATTGAAGAAGGTGACTCACTGTATTCTGCAGGTAACATCTCACTATTAAGCCACGTTTATGCAGCACTACGTGCTCATAAGCTGTATCAAAAAGACGTAGATTACGTGGTGAAAGACAACGAAGTTATCATCGTTGATGAACACACAGGTCGTACAATGGAAGGCCGCCGTTGGTCAGAGGGCTTACACCAAGCTGTAGAAGCAAAAGAAGGTGTGCGCATTCAAAATGAAAACCAAACACTTGCGTCTATTACTTTCCAGAATTATTTCCGTATCTACGAAAAGCTATCTGGCATGACAGGTACTGCCGATACTGAAGCGTTCGAATTTCAATCAATTTATGGCCTAGACACTGTTGTTATTCCAACTAACCGCCCGATGATCCGTGATGATCGTGCTGACTTAGTTTATTTAACTCAGGATGAAAAGTTTGAAGCCATTCTTGCAGACATTAAAGACTGTCAAGAGCGTGGTCAGCCAGTATTAGTGGGTACGATTTCGATCGAAAGTTCTGAGTACTTATCTCAGTTCTTACGTAAAGAAAAAATTGAACACAACGTACTGAACGCGAAATTCCACGCCCAAGAAGCAGACATCGTTGCTGATGCAGGTTTACCGGGTAAAGTGACTATTGCAACTAACATGGCTGGTCGTGGTACCGATATCGTATTAGGTGGTAACTGGCAAAGCGAAGTGGCTAAGCTAGAAAATCCTTCTGAAGAGCAAATCGCTGAAATTAAAGCGAAGTGGCAAGAAACTCACGATGCAGTTATCGCGGCAGGTGGTCTTCATATCATTGGTACAGAGCGTCACGAATCTCGCCGTATCGATAACCAGTTACGTGGTCGTTCTGGTCGTCAAGGTGATGCAGGTTCAAGTCGTTTTTATCTATCGATGGACGATGCACTAATGCGTATCTTCGCGGGTGAGCGCATGACAAACATGATGCGTAAACTGGGTATGCAACGCGGTGAAGCAATTGAGCACCCATGGGTTAACCGTGCGATTGAAAATGCACAACGCAAAGTAGAAGCACGTAACTTCGACATTCGTAAGCAGTTACTTGAGTACGATGATGTTGCAAATGATCAGCGTCGAGTTGTGTACGAGCAGCGTAATGAACTACTTGAAGAAGGCGATATTTCAGAAACAATTACAGCTATCCGCAGCGATGTTGTGAATGGCATGATTGATCAGTACATCCCGCCGCAAAGCTTAGCTGAAATGTGGGATATTCCAGCGCTTGAAGAGCGTATTAAAGCAGACTTCTTAATTGAACTGCCAATTTCTCAGTGGCTGGCTGATGATGATAAGCTTTACGAAGAAACACTACGTGAGCGTATCACCGATGAGATCGACAGCGCATACAAGCAAAAAGAATTGATGGTAGGCCCAGATGTACTTCGTCATTTCGAAAAAGCCGTGATGTTACAAAGTCTAGATCAACATTGGAAAGATCACTTAGCAGCAATGGATCATCTTCGCCAAGGTATCCACTTACGTGGTTATGCTCAGAAGAATCCGAAGCAAGAATATAAGCGTGAATCTTTTGAATTATTCTCTGCAATGCTTGAAAACCTTAAAACTGACGTAGTCGGTATTCTAGCGAAGGTACAAGTTCGTGCAGAAGAAGATGTTGAGAAAGTAGAAGAGCAACACCGTCGCGCAGAGCAAGCACCGCGTGAATATCAGCATGCTGAAGCAGAGCATGTTGGTGGTGACGTACCAGAAGGTGCAGTTGTGGCATCACGAACAGAGCCAAAAGTTGGCCGTAATGAGCCTTGTCCTTGTGGTTCAGGTAAAAAGTTTAAGCAGTGTTGTGGCAAGTTAAAATAATCACACACGCGTAAATTATTAAAAAGCGACTTTATAGTCGCTTTTTTTATCGGAGAAGAAAATGACAAAGAAAGTAGTCGAAGTCGCGGTTGGCGTAATAAAGCGTGATGAGCACATATTTATTACTAAGCGTGATGAGTCGCAACATCAAGGCGGTCTTTGGGAATTCCCTGGCGGTAAAATTGAATCAGGTGAGTCAGTCACAGAGGCGCTGGCGAGGGAATTAAAAGAAGAAGTGAATATCGACGTGCATAGCTCACAAAGTTTGCTTGATATTGAACATGACTATGGTGATAAGTGCGTGAAGTTGTTTATTCATATCGTTGAAGACTTCTCTGGCGTAGCAACAGGACTTGAAGGGCAGGCATCGCAGTGGGTGGCAATCAATGAACTGAACAATTGGGCGTTTCCTGCTGCAAATGTTGCCATTATTGATGCGTTACAAAAACAGTAACTAGCTAATAAAAGAGTGATGACTTCAGCGTTTTGAATTGACAGTAGCAAGAAAGCGCTTTTATAAAAAAGTGGCTAAATAATACTGCTTCTGAGAGCTAAAAAGTCAGATATAAACGTAATTTAATAAAATTTAATTTATCTAAACCCGTGAAATTGCGGGTTTTTTTATTTTATGAGCAGTTCATGGAAAATATTGATAGCGCTGTCATTTTGCATTTACTATGATGAAATTATTGAACTGAAAATCGCACTCGCAATAAATATGGGCGTGCAGTTCTTACTTTGTCGTCCTAAGCTAACTGTAGTGGTGAGTCGACCGTATTTTACGTTTACCAAGGAGCTAAAATGATAAACAAGAAATTTGCTCTAGCGGGTATCATGGCTGCAATGCCATTATTTGCTCAAGCTGGTTTATCTCAACAACAAGTAGATAATTTCGCAAAAGGTACAGCACTGACTTTTGCAGTTGAAGACAACTTTCATAACGGTGCAGCCAGTTTTATCGGTTCTATGCGTTTACAAAATAATTCGTCAGTTGCTTTGCCAAAAGGCAAAAGTGATTGGCAAATTTACGTGCATTCAGTGCGTAAAATTTCAAAGGTAAATACCCAAGGTATTGCTATTGAACACATAAATGGTGACTTACATCGTTTTATACCCACAAACGAGTTTAAAGGTCTAAAGGCTGGTGAAAGTTTAAATGTCGAGTTTGAAGCGGGCGCTTGGGTGGCTTCATATTCCGATTTTATGCCACGTGCTTTCCTGGTCAGTAACAAACAAAAACCAGCCATTTTTGCTAATACAGACACCGAAGACCTAACCACATTTATTGCGCCATTTAAACGTGATAATCAGTTATATCGCTACAATGAGCCAAAAGATCAGACAAAACTTGCTACTCCTGCGCTACGTTTTGAGCGTAATCAAAGCAATATTGAAGTCAGCAAAGAAGATGCGCTGAAACGTATTATTCCAAAGCCTCACTCAGTTGACTTCAACCGCGGGACTGCAGAGCTTGATAGCAGTTGGCAGATTCGTTTCGCAGGACGATTAAAGTCAGAAGTGGCCGTTTTCCAAGAAGATCTTGCTGACTATGGTTTAACACTCAAGGCTGAAGCCGATCATATTTCAGCAGGCAAAACGCCGACTATTTTCTTGAAAGTGAATGATGCACTAAAAGTTGATGGTAAAGTGGCTTCTGAAAGCTATCACCTAGAAATTGATGATGACAAAGTAGTTATTACAGGTAGCGACAACGCGGGTGTCTTTTACGGTATTCAAAGCTTCTTAGCGCTAATCCCTGCAGATGCAAAAAATACAGTGTCAGTGCCTAACGTAGAGATTGAAGATACGCCGCGTTTTGCTTGGCGTGGTATGCATTACGATAATGGTCGTAATTATCATGGTAAAGATGCGCTGTTCAAAATGGTTGAACAGATGGGTCGTTATAAAATGAATAAGTTCCACTGGCACTTCTCTGAAGATGAGGGCTGGCGCTTAGAGATCCCTGGTTTACCAGAGCTGACAGACATTGGCGGTTATCGTTGTTTCGATTTAGAAGAGCGTAGCTGTTTGTTAACTCAGTTAGGTACTGGGCCATTTAAGTCGGGCACAGGTAACGGTTATTTAAGCCGTGAGGACTTCGTTGAGCTACTGAAGTTTGCTAAAGCGCGCCATATTGACATCATTCCTGAAATTGAAGGTCCGGGTCACGCTCGTGCCTCAATTATCGCGATGGAAGCCCGCTATGATCGTTTAATGGCAGAAGGTAAACCTGAAGAGGCTAAAGCGTATCTATTATCTGATCCTAAAGACACGTCTCAGTACTTAACGGTTCAAAACTACACCGACAACTCAATGAATGCGTGTATGGATTCGACTTATGCATTTATTGAAAAAGTTACTTACGAGCTACAAAACATGTATCGCGAAGCGGGTACGCGTTTAACAAATCTTCACTTTGGTGGTGATGAAGTTGGTGCTGGCTCTTGGGTTGGTTCACCAGCATGTCAGGCGATGTTCGCTGATCCGAATAATGGCGTAGCAGGTCCAAATGATTTAAAGCCTTACTTTACTCAGCGTGTTGCAACTATGTTTGCTAAACGTGGCATTGCACCAGGTGCATGGGAAGATGGGTTAATGTACGACAAAATCAATCCATTTAAGCGTGATGAGTTCCCAAATAAGGTATTTACTGCCAACGTGTGGGATAACATCTGGGAATGGGGCGTTGCTGATAGAGCACACCGCCTCGCAAACAATGGTTATCAGGTTATTTTATCTCATGGTACACACTTGTACTTTGACCACCCTTATGAAGCGCATCCTGAAGAGCGAGGCTACTATTGGGCGACGCGTTATACTGACACCAAGAAAACATTTAGCTATATGCCAGATGATGTCTATGCCAATGCCGATTATACCCGCAGCCGTGAGCCAATAGTAAATTTAGAAGCATTGGTCGGCCGTGAACTACCTAAACTTGAAAAGCCGGAAAATATTCTTGGTATTCAAGGTCAGGTATGGAGTGAAACTATTCGTACTGAAGATCAAGTTTTACGCATGGTGTTCCCGCGTATCCTTGCTGTTGCAGAGCGCGCTTGGCACACAGCGAGCTGGGAAGGCAGTAAGATTGAACCAAAGGCATTTGCAAAAGACTGGCACGCTTATGCTGCTGCATTGAGTGTGAAAGAACTCCTTAAACTTGAGCGTGATGGTGTGAATGTCAATTTACCAGTGCCTGGTGCAAAAGTTAAAAACGGTCAGCTAGTGGCTAACGCTGCGTTCCCACATTTAGAGATTCAATACAGTACAGATGGTGGGCAATCCTGGTCTGAGTACACCTCGCCTGTTTCTATAAGTGGTAAAAATGCGGTGCAATTACGCACAACATTAAATGGCAAGAAGTTTAGCCATGTTACGCAGTTAACACTTTAGTAAAGAGTTGAAAATAAAGAAATACCCCTATGGATTTTAGTATTGGCAAAGACAGTAAACATCGTTGGAGGCTTTAGCATAGCTGGTCTATGTGATGATCTGAGTGATCGATGTAATACATGGCAATATTAAAAGACATCGTGAAAAAGGGCCAAATGGCCCTTTTTTAATTAGCTGGTAAGGCTAGTAATAGAACAAATTTTAACGTAGAGTTAAATGTCAGCGCTGTCATTTTTTTTTTGAGCAGTGTTTATTGAGGTAGTGCCGATTAAAAAGCCAGTCCCCAATTAAAAGATAATTACAGAGCAAAGAAGTAACTTTGCCTCAAGTACAGGCTAAATTTTTTAGCCTATGGTAATGTTTAATTTAGCAACAAGAAGAGTTTTATGGACGCGACAGTGGAAATTGAAAACAAAGCAAAGCAGAGTGTCTGGCTGCCAATGGTGCTTGCCGGTTCAATGTTTTTTATTCTGGGCTGTATCACTTGGTTAAATGGTGCAATCACCCCATTCCTTCAACAGATGCTTGAGTTATCACCACTGCAAGCCTCTTTTATTATTTCATCATTTTATATTGCTGTAACCGTTGCTGGTATTCCCTCAGCGATGCTTATTAAGCGTGTAGGTTATAAAAATGGTATGGCAATAGGCTGTGCAATCATGGCTTCTTCTGCGCTGCTATATATCCCTGCAGCAAAGATGCAAATGATAGAAATCTTTTTGTTTGCTCAACTATTAATTGGTGTTGGTCAAACTGTTTTACAAACAGCCGTTAACCCGTATGTGGTGAAAATGGGTTCAGAGGACTCGGCAGCAGTACGTGTTTGCATTATGGGTTTACTAAATAAATTCGCTGGTGTTGTTGTTCCTGTTATCTTTGCAATGGTAACTGTAGCGGGTGTGGTTGAAGAAGGCGCCAGTTTAACTCAAGCGCAAAAAGACTTAATGGCGAATAGTCTTGTTGCTCCTTATATTGCTATTTCTGCTCTTATCTTTGCGTTTGCCCTTTTTGCAAAAGTAGCGCCGTTACCTGATTTAGTATTTGAAGATGAAGGCTCTAGCAGCAAAGGGGAAGTACGAGAAGCACTAAGTCATCCTCATTTAGCGCTTGGTATTGTAGGTATTGCTCTATACGTAGCTGTTGAAGTTATTGCCGCAGATACGATTGGATCTTACGCTTTGGCTATTGGACTGGTTGATTCAGCGTCAATCATGACCTCTTATACCATGGCATGTATGTTGATTGGTTATGCGATTGGTATTGCTTTGATCCCACGTTATATGTCTCAACAGAGTGCGTTAGTCATGTCAGCTGTTGCTGGTATCATCACTGTTTTGGCGGTTGTAAACGGCAGCAACAACTCTTTTATAATTGCTAACTTAATTTTAGCGCCATTTGGTGGTCCTGAATTACCAGATCCTCTATTATGTATCGCTCTACTAGGTTTTGCTAATGCGATGGTGTGGCCTGCATTATGGCCTCTAGCTTTAGCAGGCCTTGGACGTTTAACTGGTACTGCTTCTGGTTTATTAATTATGGGTATTGCGGGTGGCGCTCTAGGTCCATTACTGATAGGCTTAGGCAATATGACAGGTTTAGGAGCTCAAGGCTCTTACATTTTAATGCTACCTAGTTACCTATTTATCCTCTTCTATGCCCTAAAAGGTCATAAAATGAGAAGTTGGAAGTAAAGCATTTCTATCTAAAAGTAGAAATAATCCCGTGTGTAATGCCACCGTAAGGTGGCATTTTTTTGTCTAAAGTTTGTTCTTAATATCTTTCCTATTATCAACACCCTAGCAGTTACTAATAAACGCAGCGAGCTCAGTGCGACCGTTTCAGATTCCAGCATGGTTCGATATACGCTATAATCGGTGCCTTTTTTCTATTGGGGCAATTTACATGAACGCGTTAAAAGCGGAACGAGCACTGTTTTCCTATCCCAAATATTGGGCGGAATGTTATGGCAATGCACCTTTTCTTCCGACAACTCGACAAGAGATGGACGAATTAGGCTGGGATAGCTGTGACATTGTGTTAGTAACCGGTGATGCGTATGTAGATCACCCAAGTTTTGGCATGGCCGTCATAGGTCGTGTACTTGAAGCACAAGGTTTTAGAGTCGGCATTATTGCTCAGCCAGATTGGTCAAATAAAGATGCCTTTATGTCACTTGGCAAACCAAACTTATTCTTTGGTGTTACTGCCGGTAATATGGATTCGATGATCAACCGTTACACCGCCGAAAAGCGAATGCGTCACGATGATGCTTACACGCCGGGTAATGTCGGTGGTAAACGCCCAGACAGAGCGGTTGTAGTATATAGCCAACGCTGTCGCGAAGCTTATAAAGATGTACCTCTGATAATTGGCGGTATTGAAGCCAGCTTACGCCGTATTGCTCACTACGATTATTGGCAAGAAAAAGTGCGTCGTAGCATCATCTTTGATGCGAAAGCTGACATTCTTATTTATGGTAATGCTGAGCGACCATTAGTTGAAGTGGCACATCGTATTGCTGCTGGTGATGACATTAGCCAGATCCAAAATATTCGCGGTACAGCGGTTATCCGTAAAGAGCCTTTAGAAGACTGGCGCGGTAGTGATTCAACGGCCATCGATAAAGTGGGCAAAATAGACCCAATTCCAAACCCTTATGGTGCCGATGACGTAGGCTGTAGCAAATCTGAGTTTGCCAAAGCTGGCATTGACTTAAAAGCAGAAGAAGCTAAGCCAATTGTAGTTCAACCTCCCAAATTGAAGCCATGGGAAAAAGCTTACGTAAAGCTGCCTGCTTTTGAGCAAGTAAGCGTGAATAAGCCGCTTTATGCTCATGCTTCACGTATTTTGCACCAAGAAACCAACCCTGGCTGTGCCCGTGCGTTATATCAGCGCCATGGTGACCGTTATGTGTGGGTGAACCCACCTGCGTTTCCATTAGAAACCGAAGAAATGGACATGGTATTTGGATTACCGTACCAACGCGTGCCTCATCCTAAATATGGTAATGAAAAGATCCCTGCCTACGATATGATCAAAACTTCGGTAAACATCATGCGAGGGTGTTTTGGTGGATGTAGTTTCTGCTCTATTACAGAGCATGAAGGACGCATTATTCAAAGCCGTTCAGAAGAGTCGATTCTAGATGAAATTGAACAAATTCGTGACAAAGTACCCGGCTTTACTGGCGTTATCTCAGACTTAGGCGGCCCAACAGCTAATATGTACAAGCTGCGTTGTAAGAGCAAAAAGGCTGAGAGTACTTGTCGACGTTTATCCTGTGTGTTCCCTGATATTTGTAAGCACATGGATACCGATCATACACCAACGATTAACCTGTATCGAAAAGCACGTAATGTAAAAGGCATCAAAAAGATCCTGATTGCGTCAGGTGTACGTTACGACTTAGCGATTGAAGATCCTCGCTATGTAAAAGAGTTGGTATCACACCATGTTGGCGGCTATTTGAAAATTGCGCCTGAACATACCGAGTCTGGCCCGCTTTCAAAAATGATGAAACCGGGAATGGGGGCATATGACAAGTTCAAAGAGCTATTTGATAAGTATTCCAAAGAAGCGGGTAAAAAGCAGTATTTGATCCCTTACTTTATCTCGGCTCACCCTGGTACGACCGACGAAGATATGGTGAACATGGCGCTGTGGCTGAAAGCCCATGACTTTAAGCTCGACCAAGTGCAAAACTTTTACCCGTCACCAATGGCGAATGCGACGACGATTTACCATACAGAGATGAACTCATTACGTAATATCAAGAACAATAAAGAAGTAGTCAGTGTGCCAAAAGGGGCTAGACAGCGTCGTTTACACAAAGCCATCTTGCGCTACCATGATCCTGCGGGGTGGCCGATGATCCGCGAAGCCTTACGTAAAATGGGTAAAGCGAATCTAATTGGTAGTGGACCAAATTGCTTGATCCCGGCCGAAACGCGTCAAGAAAAAGCGCAGCAAAAGGGTGGAAAAGCTCAAGGTAAACAAGGGCAAGCTAAAAAAGGTGGCAGACCTGCACTGACGCGTCATACCGGATTTAGCCAGTTTAAAAAGGCAAATACCAAACCTCGTGTAGGTGCGAATAAGAAAAGACAAAACAACAGCAAATAGTGCTGTGTGACTCAAAAGGCCGAATTCTTCGGCCTTTTCTATTTCAATTAGGGCGTTTAAGACAGCGCCACAATTTATAGCATCTTTTTGAGTTTTTTTAGTTCGCCTTTGAGGTCATCATCTCTATCTAAGTTGTTGGCGATGTCATTTAATAAAGGTTGAGCCAGCTTAGCTTGTTTGTCGTTTAAGTAAATTCTCGCTAAACGTGCCTTTGCCCAAATTAACCAGCTGCTATCAGACCGCGCGTAATATTGGGTATAGGCTTCTAAGGCTTTGATGCCTGCTTGGCTTTCAACTTTATGAATAGCGCTCAGACGACCTAGCTGATATTGGTACTCGAGTTTATATTTGTCTTCTGGCGCTTGTGCTATGGCCTTTTGGATAAGACTCACCGCCTCAGAAAACTGTTCTGCTTCTGCTGCTTGTTTTGCGCGTTCAGCCAAGATTCGGTGATCATTTGGGTATTGTTCTCTTAATTCGTCACGTAACTGCTCAGCCTGCTTATCTTCACCTTGTTTTGTTAATGCTTGTACTAACATTAACCCTCCATCGAGTGGTGCACGCGCGTACCACGCTTTTGCGAGTTTAACGGCTTCGTCTTCATCCCCACCGACAAGTCCAGGGGCATTGGCATAAAAGCTGATGAGGCTTGCTAAAGTATCGTCATCATTTTTATCCAGCTCTCTGGCTTTTTTTAATAAAGCCAATCCCTCTTTGGCATAGCCTGGCGCAGAGAAAATGCTACTTTGTTGTGCCAGCAAAAACTTGATAGAGGCGCTAATTCTGTGCAGTTTGGCATGATTAGGCTGTGACTCTAGCAGCGTTTCGGAGAGTGTTTCAGCCTCTTCGATTTTATCGGGTGTGCGTGCTAACGCTTTAATGTGTAACAGCTGTTGTTCTGTACTTAATGGCGAGTGCTGCGAAGTCAGTAATTGCACCGCTTTGGTGTATTGTTGTGTATCTAATAAGGTCTGAACTTGTTGATCTAGCGTGTTGGCAAGACAGGGCAGGCTGCTGGTTAGTAGTGCCAGTGCAATAAGCGAGTGCTTCATACTTTATCCTTAACTATGCGTTTAATGTACAGATAGTAACAAGTTTTTAACTTTATTGGATAAGAGAAACTGTAAGAAATTGTAGGGCCTAGGCAGGCCCCGAGCAGCCGCTATTTAAAGGTGGCAAGCAATTGTAATAAGTGCTGAAGTTTTAGCACGGCATTTTTTAATTTTTGCTCGTCTAGCTGTTCCATGCTGCTTAACGACTCTACGTCGCCTGCAACATCGAGTACATAAGGCTTGAAACGTTTAGCTTCAAAGCCAAAGCCCGCTTCTTTGCCAAATAGCGATGTGAATTTTCCATGACCTTGCTGTTGTAATTCGTCTAATTTTTTATCAGCATCAAGTGCTTGACGGTAAACGACTTTTAAATTTTCATTGAGTTTTTCAATAACAGCTTGCATGTTTTTCCTAAAGGTGTTGCTAAATTGGCCGATAGTTTACGAGGATTCAACTAAAAAGTCAGGTATATGCTTATGAATATTTCCGGAAGTAACCTACCTGCTATGTCTGGTGCGGGCGAGAGTGGCGAAGTATACAGCGCTAAACTTGCCAAGTCGCAACAGCAAGCAGATGGTAAAGCTGCGCTTGCTTTGATTGAAGCCGCAGGGTCTAGCGCTGCTGCGCAAAGTCCAGCAAAATCAACCACAGCAACTTTAGGCAATAATATTAACGTGTACGTTTAATCGTATTTTTAATATTAGCGCAGCTGTAAATCAATCGGTGTCTTACTTGTTTTGCCGCCGATTTCTCTTACTAACTTGGGTACCAAAAAGCCAGGTAGTTCAGCCAGCATACCCGCCATCAAATTAAGCGCAGAATCTTCTGAGATGTCAAAATGACTAGCACCTTCTACTTTGTCTAGTAAGTGTAGGTAATAAGGCAGAATATCCGCCTCAAATAGTCGTTCGCTTAGTGCGACTTGCGTTTCTACAGTGTCATTAATCCCTTTTAACAAAACCGCTTGATTAAGAAGCGTGACATTTGCTTGTTTCAGCATTTGCATGGCGCTTTCAAAGTCATCGTCAATTTCGTTGCCATGATTAATATGATTCACAAAGATGATTTTTAG
>CAYZOE010000001.1:51558-74177 GCA_964479805.1 uncultured Pseudoalteromonas sp.
GGGTCGCCAAAACGCATCTTCTTTATAAACGGCAGTGGTACACGCATTGGGAATAAGCGACGCGCTTCTAGATCTTTTTCACTGAAATAACTGTTGATGCCAAGCATTTTTACTAAAGTTTTTGGGCAAGTGACCACATTTGCCAATTCTTTTTGCCAGTTACTATGCAAATTTACTTCATTTGTTTGTATCATTAGCAGGTTTATTACTCGATAAAAGAAGATTAGAGGATACCGATGGCGAATTATAGCACCAACGAGTTCAAGGGCGGCCTAAAAATTATGATCGATGGCGAGCCGTGCTCCATCTTAGAAAATGAAATGGTTAAGCCGGGTAAAGGCCAAGCGTTCAACCGCGTTAAGATCCGTAAATTGATCTCAGGCAAAGTACTTGAGAAAACATTCAAGTCTGGTGATTCAGTAGAAGGTGCTGACGTAATGGAAACTGAGCTAGCTTACCTATACACAGACGGTGAGTTCTGGCATTTCATGAACAATGACACATTTGAACAGATCGCTGCTGACGAAAAAGCAATGGGCGACAACGTAAAATGGTTAGTTGAAAACGACGTATGTACAATTACACTTTGGAACGGTAACCCAATTGCGGTAACACCACCTAACTTCGTTGAACTAGAGATCACTGATACGGATCCTGGCCTTAAAGGTGACACTGCTGGTACAGGTGGTAAGCCTGCAACACTCACTACAGGTGCGGTAGTTCGTGTACCACTATTCGTTCAAATCGGCGAAGTAGTGAAAGTAGATACACGAAGTGGTGAATACGTTGGTCGCGTGAAGTAACCTTTAGTTATTTCTGAGGCCAAAAATCCCAGCTTAGGCTGGGATTTTTTTATGGTTAAAATATATTTATAAAAGAGTTAGATAGTATGTCTGAGAACAACTGGGCACCGAGTGCGGATATTCAAACACTTAAGCAACGGGCAATAATAATCGCAAAAATTCGCCAATTCTTTGCTGATCGCGAAGTGATGGAAGTCGAAACGCCAAGTTTATCGGCTGCCAGTGTGACAGATGTTCATTTAGCGACCTTTGCGACAGAGTTTGTGGGCCCCGGCAATGCCGAAGGGCTGCCTTTGTACATGCAAACCTCTCCTGAGTTTGCCATGAAGCGCTTACTTGCCGCAGGCAGTGGTGCAATTTATCAATTAGCCAAAGCATTTCGAAATGAAGAGTCGGGTCGTCATCACAATCCTGAGTTCACTATGTTGGAGTGGTATCGTCCTGGGTTTGATGAATTTGATTTAATGAATGAAATTGATGCGCTTATGCAGCTTATTTTAAACTGCGAAAAAGCTAGCTCAGTGAGTTATCAACAAATCTTTATTGATGTATTAGGGCTAGACCCGCTTGAAGCAACGCTGAGTGAGTTACAGCAACTAGCCACAGAAAAAGGCTATGACGATATTGCTGCGAACGAAACTCACAAAGACACGCTTCTACAGTTGTTATTCTGCATGGAAGTCGAACCTAAGATAGGTATCGAAGCCCCTTGTTTTGTGTATCACTTTCCTGCCTCGCAAGCAGCATTAGCGCAATTAAACCAAGATGATAAACGGGTAGCAGGACGCTTTGAATTGTATTTCAAAGGCATGGAATTGGCCAATGGTTTCAATGAACTCACTGATAGCAAAGAGCAAGCAGCTCGTTTTGCTGAAGATAACCAGCTTAGAATCAAAATGGGTTTACCAGAAGTGGCTGAAGATGAGCGTTTTTTAGCAGCGCTCGCGCATGGTTTACCACAATGTTCAGGTGTGGCGCTAGGCATTGACAGGTTAGTGATGTTGGCAACGGACAAGTCGTCGATTGAAGAGGTGATAGCCTTTGATGTCACACGTGCCTAATCCCCGCCACCTTTTAAATCATACCTTTGTTGGCTAAGCTGTATTCTGGAGTGCCAGTCCGAGTTCAATCACATAGATGCCTATGCTCATGAACTCACTTGCTTGCCGTCTCTGTATAATTTGAAATCTATAGGGGATATATAAATCCACTAATAAAGCTACTTCTTTTTACCTCACGAAGCGGCGTAATTCATTTTGCGTTGTTTGTGTAAGCTTTTGAGCTTGCAGACATTGCTCTGAAGCTGCATCAATTTGCTGTTTTGCCTGTTGAGCAAGTTCAACAATATTAAGTACCGTTTGATGGGTGTGGTTTTGTGTTGTTTCAAGTTGATGTACTTCACCAACGATGGCCTCTAGCTGAGTTTGGTTATGCTCAAAATCGTTACACATGCTAGCAAAACCACCGGACGTCTCACTAATGGCTTTCTCAGCCGAGCTTGAGTGACTGATCAACTGTTGTGACTCTTGATGTGTCTCACCGACTAACACGTCCATTTGATTGATGAAATCGCTTATCTGACGTGTCGCATCGTTTACTTTAACTGATAGGTTTCGAACCTCATCGGCAACCACCGCAAAACCTCGGCCAGCTTCACCTGCTCGTGCAGCTTCAATTGCCGCATTCAGCGCCAGCAAATTAGTTTGGTCCGAAAACTCTTCAACCATCTTGAGGATGCTGCGTATATTGTCACTGTTCTCTTTTAGCCCTGCGACAGTATTAGCGAAATTACCGAGCAATTGCGTAATGTGCTGAATTTCAACTACCAAAGTAGACAAAGACTGCGAAGAACCGCGCACAAATTGGAGGCTTTCGGTATTGGCTTGGTATACATGATCGGTGTTACCTACAATACTTTGTAAGCTATGGGTCACTTGATCGCTGGCGGCGATGATAGAGTCGCTACTCGAAATCTGTTGAGCGCCCAATTCAGAGGTTTGCTGCATTGAACGAGTGACTTGAAGGTTTGAGTTAGCAGCGACTTCAGCACTGTGATAAGTGGTGTTGAGCAGCTCACTTAAGCGGCTGGTAAAGTGATTGTATTGCTCACTGACTTCACGGAACTCATCGTAGGTAAACTGCGGTAACTTAGCCTCTAAATTACCATCATCTCTATTTATTTGCTCTAACGTATCACGCATTGCTTTGATTGGGCGCACAATCAGAAAACGCATATAAAATAATGTGAAGATAAACCCGCCAATAGCGCCAAGTGCCATTAACCAAAATAATCCCGTACCTTGTTTGTCTTCAGTTAATTCAGCATACAGCCAAAATAAAGTAATGAGCTGAAAAGCAAATAAAAAGCTTAAGTTACCGAATATTTTTCTAGAGAGTGTAAAAAAGAAACTCTGTTCAATTTGATTATATAAACTCATGTATAAACCCATATTTTGGCTCTCAGTTGCCATTTTCTTTTAATTTCAGAACATACAAAGAGTTTCTTACATTATCGCGACAAAATCATTTTTGCGTAGCAAGGATAGTTTGTAAAAATACCATCTACACCTAAGTTCTGCATTTCTTCTATTTCTTGTTGTTTATCGACCGTATAGGCCATGACCTTTAGACCTCTTTGTTTGGCATCTGCCACAAACTCATGATTAATAAAGTTCTTATCTAAATGCACACTACAAGCATGAAGGTTTTCAGCAAAATAGGCGTAGTTAAGTGGGATAGACGCGGTTAAAGCGCCTATTTTAACCCAAGGCAGATTTTGCTTGAGCCATTTTAACTGGTGGTGATCGAACGATGAAAGCAATAGTTGTTCACGCTTAATAATGCCCTTAGCCACATTCTGTTCGAGAGTTTGAACCAATTTATCCAGGCCAAAAGTGTGTTTAAGCTCGAGATTAATCTGAGTTTGTGTGCCAATCAGCTCGAGTACTTGTTGCAAATTAAGGACGTGCTGACTATCTCCTGCATCAAGCTTACTGATTTCTGAAAATGGTGTATCAACCACTCGGCCATTACCATTGGTTGTTCTGTCTAACCAAGAATCATGAATGATCACAAAGTCATCGGCGCAACTTTGTACGTCGAGCTCTATGCCATCAACTTGCGCTTGCAAAGCTGCAGTAATGGCTAAAGTTGTATTTTCAGGGTAGTTACCACTTGCACCTCGGTGCGCAAAGATCTGCATTAGGCTTTTTTCCTTGTGATTGACCAAGTTTCTAAACAGGCCGCGCTGACAACCAGCAAGCCACCAATTAAGGTCATCATATTGGGTTGCTCTGACAATAGCATAAAAGCCAATACGGTGCCGTACAAGGGTTGTAAACAAGAAATTAACCCGGCTGTTGTTGCTGATAAGAACCTTAAGCTGCTGGCAAATAATGCATGCGGCGCTGCGGTAAAAATAATACCAGCCAATAACAGTAACCATATATCTTGTTCGGGTAAGTCTGTTGGTCCAACATCAATGAAGGCACATAACATTAAACTAGCAACTATGGTTTGATAGAGCATCGTCTGTGGGCCGCCATAACTTGAAAAATATTGCTTTTGTAGCAGGTTTCTTAACGCAAATAACAACCCAGAAAATATACCTGTGATTATCCCTAATGTGACGTCATTCCCTAGGTTGGCTTCTGGCACTAATAAGTAAATTCCGAATAACACCGTCACAGCGCTTATAATATCTTTGCTTTTCAGCTTCTGCTTACTGACAAAAGGTTCTAAAAATACTGTGATTACAGGATAAGTAAAGAAAGCGATAATGCCAGTTGCGATGCCTGCTAATTGCATACCAGCAAAATAAGTCACCCAGTGTAAACCAACCACAATGCCCAGAATTATGGCGATGCCGTATTCTTTTTTGTGATTTAGAGCAATGGCTTTGCCTTGAAATTTGAGCAAGCAAACAAGGGCAATAAAGGCGATGGCTGTACGGTATACTGTAATATCAAGCGCTGATAAGGCAATGAGTTTAGAAAATAGCGCAGTACCACCGAACATCAATACGGCAGTATGTAGTTGAATAAGAGCAGATTGTTCTGAGCGCATGAGCGTGTCGTGTTGTCTTTTTTTTGAGTCTATCATTGATGACACTTGTCACTAAACAAATTATGAATAGCAGTTAGTCTATGCAATTATATGTGCCTATTATGTCTTCGAGCACTAACCCAATAACAGACTGACCCGGAACTGGAATGAACATGCTTAACAAACCCCATAATATGGCATTAGCCCACCCCAACAAGCAATTTTGGAATTGGGGACCACTGTTTTTTTCAAGTTTTTTCTTTTTTCCTCTACTGACTAATTGGCAGTCGTTATCTGTGGGCGATATTACTGCGCAGCTAGCTATCTATGCGTTTTTTGTGTTTCTATATGGTATTGCTTTGTACAAGAAAGGTGAGTCGGTAACGCCTAGCTTGGCTGCTATGGCTTTACTCTGTTGCTTAGGTACTTATGTGACCTATGGCACTCACTCTCTATTTGGCTTTATTGGCTTTTTCTGTGGTTTTAATTATCGCCGAAAGCAAAGTTTTATGATGATGGCGGCATTGCTGGTGGTTATTATTATTAGTGCATTTTTATTTGTGCCAGTGAAGTCGCTGTATTTTGTCTCTCCAGCAGCAATTGTCAGTATTGGTTTATTTATTTTTGGCATGATGGAGCAAAGAGAGCGGCTTTATCGTGATCAACAAGTAAAAGACCAACAACAAATTGAGCAGTTGGGGGCGATTGCTGAGAGAGAGCGTATTGCGCGAGATTTGCATGATCTGCTAGGCCACTCTTTATCGTCAATTGCATTAAAAGCGGAACTTGCAAGCAAGCTCACATTAACTGGGGCAAATGAGCAAGCTTCACAAGAAACGGAGCAAGTTGCGCAATTAGCCCGAGATTTATTAAGTGAGGTGCGTCAAGCCGTTTCAGGTTTAAAGCAAGTGGGGCTATATGCGCAGATTGATGTATTAATAGCACGTTTGCAAGATGCTGGTTTTATTGTTGAGCAATCCATCGAGCGCGTTAGATTAAGTGCAGAGCAAGAATCTAATTTGTGTTTTATTTTTAAAGAAGCTGTGACAAACATCATCCGTCATAGCAAGGGTAAGTATGTTAAATTACAATTAAGTTCCCGCAATGGGGCTGTTGAGTTGCAGATCAAAGACGATGGTGTCGTTAAAAAATATCAGTGTGGCAATGGCGTTGAAGGGATCAAAGACAGGGTTTCGACATTGCAAGGGCAGTGTAACATTTCTACAGATTCAGGTATGACCATCAACATTCAGTTTAAGGAGCGCGTTGCATGATCAAAGTATTAGTCGTCGAAGATCAGGGGTTGGTACGAGGGGCTATTAGTGCCTTGTTAGGATTGGATGTACAAATCGAAGTGATTGCACAAGCTCAAGATGGTTTAGAAGGGTTAAATGCGCTTCAAAAGCATGAGGTTGATATAGTGCTTACTGATATTGAAATGCCAAATATGACTGGACTCGAACTTGCTGAACGGGTAATAGAAAGCTATCCAAATAGTAAAGTGGTTATTATGACAACTTTTTCACGAGCCGGGTATATTAGGCGTGCCATGGCTATGGGGGTTAAAGGTTTCGTGCTTAAAGAAGCGCCTAGTGAGTATTTGGTTAATACCCTCAAAAAAGTCATGGTAGGGCAAAAAGTCATTGATCCTGAGTTGGCAATGAGTGCGCTAGAAGACAATGATCCTCTCACAGAAAAAGAGCGTAAAGCACTACGTTTTGCCAGTGAAGGACTTAAAACCGTTGAAATTGCACAAAAATTGTTTTTGAGTGAAGGCACAATAAGAAACTATTTGTCAGAAGCGATTGCAAAACTAAACGCAACAAACCGAGTCGATGCCGCCAGAATAGCGAAACAAAAGGGTTGGTTATAAATCTGTACACAGTATACTATTGGTAATAACTGAATAATATCGGTATGGAGTAAGGTTTTTACTCTTTTAAAAAGCTTTTAAATCAAATTTCTAAAGCTTAAACTAATCCTAATTTCTTAGTTCAAAATAAGTGGATTATGCAAGAACTACATTTCGCGATGCCAATAATGTCGTTAACAGCGGTTGTTTCAGCTTGTGTGATGACCCTTAATTGGTTCATGTATAAGAGTGCCGATGGCGTTAAACAATGGATGTACTCTATGCAGTTGATGGCACTGAGCTGCTTGCTATTAATAGGTATTAGCTATCAGTCAGAAACTATCACTTTTGCTGCGCTTATTTGTCTCTTTGCGACTTTCTACTTCTTTGTATCCGGAACAGAAAAATTTTTTAAAGTGGCACATTCTACAAAGTTATGGCTGCTGATAGGCGCGGTTTATTTTGGATTAACAATCTGGTTTAGCTTCATAGATTCAAACAGAGCGATGCGCTATATCGCCTCTTATTCCCTGGTATCGATAGCCATGGGGTTGTCTATTCGTGCATTGATGATTTGTAAGCCTAGCCTGCATCAACCCACTAATTTGTCGCGTTGGGGGTTTTTAGTTTCATGCTTGTGTGTGTTTGCCGTTTTATCCATTCATTTATTAACATTGGATTTGCAGCCCGCGATAACAGCATTAACGAATTTAAATACTGCTCAAGTGTTAGTGATAGCGTCAACGGTGTGTTTACCAATTATTTTGTGTGTTGCGTTTAGCCTGTTGTGTGGTGCGCAGCAACTTGAAAAAATGTCTGTTTTAGCGCAACAGAACAAACAAGCCAGCCTGTTAAAAGGGCGTTTCTTAACCATGCTCAGCCATGAACTCAGAACCCCTCTGAATGCTATAGTGGGTCATGCTGATATGCTAAAGCGCATACCACGTGAACCGCAAAAGCATGCGCAATTGTGTGATGTGATTAGCGAAGCAGCACTTTCATTATCAGATCTGGCAAATCAAGTTCTGCTTCAAGCCAAAGGTGAGCAAGTCACTTCTTTATTCAAACCAACAAGCCTAGCTGAGCAAGCACAGACTGTGTATGAGTTGCTTCAGCCACTTGCTAAAAACAAAGACTTGAACTTTAAACTGCGTGTCGATGAACGATTGAGTGAACTTTACTTCCTAACTGACAAAGAGTCTCTCCCTTTGATTTTAAAGAATCTTGTGTCTAATGCGATCAAATACACAGAGTATGGCGAGGTCGTTTTATCCGTCAGTATGCATAAGCAAAAAGTGCAAGCAGGCGACACCGAGCAAGTTGTTAGGTTTTCAGTTTCAGATACGGGCGTAGGACTAAGTAAAAGTGCACTGGATTATATTTTCGAGCCTTTTGCGAGTAGTCAATTTGAGCATAATATCAGTAATAGTGCGGGATTTGGCTTAAGTTTAAGTAAGCAGCTTGTAGAAAACTTAGGCGGAGCATTAACGGTGAACAGCGAGCTAAGCAAAGGCACTGTTTTTACTTTTGATTTAGTTCTGTCTGTTTGTGAGGCGCCTGAGCGAATAGTCGATAAGAGTAACCTAAAGTCGCCTGAACAGATCGTATCCAATCATATTCTTATTGTTGAAGATAACTTATTGAATCAAGAGGTGCTTAAGCACTACTTACAAGATACTAATATGGAGTGCGAGTACGTAAGAACACTCAAAGCTGCGAGCGACATCATGGTTGATAATCAGTTTGATGTCATTTTATTAGACATGCACCTACCTGATGGTTATGGCTTAGAATGGTGGCAAAATTTACAAAGCCAGTTTGAACCAGCCCAAGCTCCTACTGTGATTGCGCTGACAGGTGATGCTGATGAGCGAGCACAACAGAGATATTTACAACAAGGTATTGCTTATTGTTTAGAAAAACCGGTATCAGGTTCGACATTATTATCTGTTTTAGAGCATGTGGGTACAGCACATACAACACAGATAAACCCACTGCAGTTATTAGACGAAGCGCTGATACAACGTTTAAATCAGCAATTTGATAGTCACTTTTTAAATACTAAATTGATGTATTTAGCAGATACATTTGATTACGAGTTTGCTCAGTTGCAAGGTTTAGCTGATATTCAAGCCATCGATCAGCTTGAAATAAAACTACATGCTTTAATACAAGAATGTATTGAGTTGGGTCTGAAAGCCCTAGCCCAAGCGCTGGAAGAAACCAATCAAGCAGTAAAAGCGAAGCAAGTAATTGATTGGCGTGCTTTACATCATTATGCAAAACAAAATGCGCTTGCATTGCAGAATTATCAAAAGCAGTTTTCTGTCTAGTAAAAATAAATTGTTTATAAAAGCTTCATCTTGATAGTTAGGTCATTATTCAGAAGTGCGTTAGAATAGAGGTAACTTTATTCGAAAATAGCAGTGAATGACAAAACAGGATCCCCATCTCCAACGAGAGCAAGAAAAATACGATAACCCGGTACCAAGCCGCGAGTTTATTTTAGAGCACATCAAAAAAGCCCCAGCGAAAGCCACGACGTTTAGCCATCTTTGTAGCAGTCTTAATGTATTTGAAGAAGACCGACAAGTTGCATTTAAGCGTCGCTTGCGTGCAATGGAGCGTGACGGTCAGCTGCATTTTAATAAATTTAAGCGCTACGTGATCCCAACTGACGATGGATTAGTGAAAGGTCGTGTGATTGGGCATCGTGATGGTTTTGGCTTTTTAGTCGTTGAAGGTGAGCCAAAAGATTGGTTTATTGCTAAGCACCAGATGAACTCGGTACTTCACGGCGATATCGTACTTGCAAAAGCGGCCAGTCGCGGCAGCGGCGGTAAAGTCGAAGCGCGTATTGTTCGTGTGCTAGAGAGTGAGCGCGCGCCAATTATTGGCCGTTATTTCGTTGAGTATGGCTCTGCGGTGGTGGTGCCAGAAGATCCAAGGATCACGCAAGATATTATTATTCTGCCAGGCTCCGAAGGCGGTGCGCGTCACAACCAAATGGTGCAAGTGGAGATCACGCAGCGTCCAAGTCGTCAAATGAATGCAGTAGGTCGTGTGACTGATGTACTGGGTGATCATATGGCACCGGGCATGGAAATCGAAGTAGCACTTCGTAATCATGATATTCCCCATGAATGGCCAGACAAAGTCGTTGATCAAGTTGCAAAGCACGGCGAATTTGTAGAAGAAGCAGATAAAAAAGGGCGTGTCGATTTACGTCACTTACCGCTAGTAACCATAGACGGTGAAGATGCTCGAGATTTTGATGATGCAGTTTACTGTGAGCGCAAAAAGTCAGGTGGCTGGCGTTTATGGGTCGCGATTGCTGATGTCTCACACTATGTGCCAAAAGGCAGTCCGCTTGATAAAGAAGCGATAGAGCGCGGTAACTCAGTGTATTTCCCTGAGCAAGTGATCCCTATGCTGCCAAAAGTGTTATCAAACGGCCTGTGCTCTCTGAATCCTAAAGTAGACCGTCTATGTATGGTCGCAGAAATAACGGTGTCAGAGGCCGGTAATTTATCCGGTTATCGTTTTTACGAAGCGGTGATGAATTCACATGCACGACTAACTTACACCAAAGTACACAGTATTTTGCAAGGCGATGAAGCGCTGCGTGAGCAATATGCAGAGCAAGTGCCGCATCTCACTGATTTGCACCAAATGTATATGGCGCTTAAGTCTTCTCGCCAGCAGCGCGGGGCGATTGAGTTTGAAACGGTTGAAACGCGTTTTGTGTTTAACGCACATCGTAAGATTGAATCAATCGTACCTGTTGTTCGCAACGACGCGCACAAATTAATAGAAGAGTGCATGATCTTAGCAAACGTTGCAGCAGCTAAACTGCTTGAAAAGCACGAAGCCCCTGCGCTGTACCGTGTGCATGATGAGCCTGATCAAGAAAAGCTGAGCCACTTTAGACAATTTTTAAATGACTTAGGTATTAAAAGTAACCTAGCCAAGGATCCATCTCCACCGGAGTTGACCGAAGCACTGGCACAATTGGGTGAGCGTCCAGAGCAAGAGCTTATTCAAACCATGTTGCTCCGCTCAATGAAGCAAGCGGTTTATCAGCCAGATAACATCGGTCATTATGGTTTGGCGTTAAAAGCTTATGCACATTTTACTTCGCCAATCCGACGTTATCCTGATCTGGTTGTGCATCGTGCGATTAAGGCAATCCTCGCATCTCAAGGTCAGCAAACATCTGGCGAATATGCCTACGAAAATGATGAAGCCGATCAACTTGGTGAACAGTGTTCGATGACAGAGCGCCGTGCTGATGATGCGACTCGTGAAGTCGCAGATTGGCTTAAATGTGAGTTTATGCAAGATCATGTTGGCAGTGAATTTAGCGGTGTCGTTTCATCAGTCACTAATTTTGGCTTATTCGTTCGACTAGATGAGTTACAAATCGATGGCATGATCCATGTGTCGACACTGGGTAATGAGTTCTTCCATTTTGATGGCGCGAAACATTGCCTTGTGGGTGAACACAGCCATCAGGTTTATCGCTTAGGTGATAAGTTACAAGTACAAGTTTCGTCAGTCAGTTTAGATGAACGCCGAATTAATCTGGTGCTTGCGGGTGAGTTAGTGCAAGACCGTTATGCACGTCGCAGAGCTAAGCCTTCAACTAGTCGCTCTGCAGATAAACTGAGTCGTAAACTAAGCGTGCGAGAGCAGCTTAAAGCAGGTAAAATCCCGGGTAAATCGACTAAGTCGGGTGAGCAAGCGAGTGAAACTCGAGGCGAGAGCTGCGATGTCAAGCGCAGCTCAAAACGTAACGAACAAGGTAAAAAGCCTAAAAAAGGCAAAAAGACGACGCCCAAAGATAAATTGAAAAAAGCCAAGAAGGCAGCACTCGATAACCCAACGGGTGCTAAAAAGTCTAAAAAGACTAAAGCAAAGAGAACACGCCCAGGTAAAAATGCCCGCAAGCGAAATAAACCGAGCGCAGGAGTATAAATATAGTGAGCAGTGAATTAATTTTTGGTTTTCATTCTATCGAAGCAATTTTAGCGAATGAACCTGAGCGCTTTTTAGAGATCTTTGCATTAAAAGGTCGTGAAGATAAGCGTTTGAACCCTGTAATTAATGAAGCGCGTAAATTTGGCATTTCAGTGCAATTTATGCAGCGTAAAGCCTTAGATAACAAAGCTAATGGTGAACAGCACCAAGGCATCATGGCTCGTGTAAAGCCTGCACGTCAGTACAGCGAAAAAGATCTCGATGAGATCATAGCCCGAGAAGCGACGCCTTTCTTTTTAGTATTAGATGGCGTTACAGATCCTCATAATCTAGGAGCGTGTTTACGCAGTGCTGATGCAGCCGGTGTGCATGGTGTGATTGTGCCTAAAGATAAGTCAGCAAAGCTTAATGGTACAGCCCGTAAAGTTGCTTGTGGCGCGGCGGAAACTGTACCACTTATTCAAGTTACTAACCTGGCGCGTACATTACGCGACATTAAAGAAGCGGGTGTATGGGTAGTTGGTACCGCAGGTGAAACGGATACCCATGTGTTCGATGCAAACCTAACTGGCCCGATGGCCATTGTTATGGGTGCTGAAGGTGACGGTATGCGCCGTCTAACTCGCGAGCATTGCGACGTGTTAGTTAAAATTCCAATGGTTGGTACGGTATCAAGTTTGAACGTATCAGTAGCAACGGGAATTTGTTTATTTGAAGTGCTGCGTCAGCGAAGTCTTTAATAAACCAGATAACCACATAAAAAAGCACGATTGGTATCGTGCTTTTTCGTTTCTTTGCTTGGCATAAAAGCCTAGCTTACATTTGAGCGAGCATTTTTATATCGTTAAATTGGTGTAGGTATTCATTAATAGCGACAATGGTAAATACTTACTTACGAAGTACTCTTTTCTGCTAATAAATCTGCCAGCTCATACAAAGAACTAACCGTGTAGGTTGGTTTAATACCTTCTTTACTTTCAACACCAGCATGTTGTAACCAACAGCTATCAATGCCAAAACGATTTGCACCTAGCACATCGCTTTCTAAGGTATCACCTACCATCAGCACTTTACTTTTATCTGGATTACCAAGCTTTGCTAATGCTGCAGCGAAAGGCTCAGGTGCGGGCTTTGCCTTGCCTATTTGCTCAGAAATGATCAAAGCTTCAAAGTAATCGGCAAAGCCAGTATGTGCTAAACGCTTTTGCTGCAATTTGGTAAAACCATTGGTGATGATCCCAAGTTTCACTTTGCCATGTAATGATTCAAGTAGGGCTTTTGCGCCTAACAATGGCTGACAGATCTCCGCCATGGCATCTAAAAATGCGTCATTTAATTCTTGAGGATTAACGTTGAGCTCTTCCGCTAACTTTGTGAAGCGAGTGACTTGCAACGTTTCAGCGTTAATTTCACCATTTTGATACTGAACCCACAGTGCAGCGTTATCGTCTTTATAACTTTGGTAATCTTGCTCACTGAACTCAACACCATAATTTAACAGCATGGTTTTCAGTCCGAGAAAGGCGTTAAATCTAAATAGGGTTTCGTCGGCATCAAATAAAATATGTGTGTACTGCATCGTTCTCTCACTTATTGTAGAGTTCAGGATGGTTAAATGGCGCCATCGCAAGTAATAGAGCCTGTGTATAGCTACTTTCGCGTGTTGCTAGATTATTGGTCAGTAAACCAATCGCGCCGCCTTTTTGTTTGATGTTTTCGGTGTTGAATAGATCATCCATCACATGGCCTAATTCTTCACCCGCCAGCAATTTATCATAAACCGATTGCGGTAGTGGCAAGTTGCAGCTGCGACCTATGCTGGTTTGTTTACCGTCTGAAATAACCACAAAGGCAAAGGTGGCAGGGCCGTAGCTAAATTGATTTGCACCGCCCTCCATTGCACAGTAGAAGTCGGCTTTATGATGGTTTATAAGATACTTAACACGATTTTCGGCACCGATACGAGTATCGTCTTCTCCAAGAGGCTGTTCTGGCACGCCGCTTGGTGCATGCATTCCCTGACATTCAAGCGTGTGCTCAGGAAAGTACTGTGTAAAAATTTCTTTGGCAGCGGCCACTTTGACTGGATTTTTTGAGCCAACAAATATTTTTAAAGAAGGCATTATCCCGTGCTCCCTTTTATCAATTGAGCAGCTAGTCTAATGCTTTATGAGCGACTTAACTATGCTTTAAATGTTAGAAATCATGAATTGTTAAACTGATTTCTAAATAGGTAAATCAACCGGAGCCATATTCTCCAGTGCCCGTTTTTTTACCAGCAGGTCTTTGATGAGCGGGGTTAAAACCAACTCCATCGCTAGACCCATTTTTCCTCCTGGGACAACCAAAGTATTTACTCGAGACATAAAGCTGCCATCAATCATTTGCAGGTAATAAGGAAAGTCCACATTGTCGATACCACGAAAGCGAATAACCACAAAGCTTTCATCGAGAGAAGGGATATCTTTCGCGCTAAATGGATTTGAGGTATCAACCGTTGGTACGCGCTGAAAGTTAATGTGTGTACGAGAAAACTGCGGCGTAATATGAGTAATGTAATCATCCATACTACGAACAATCGAAGTCATTACCGCTTCACGAGAGTGACCACGTTCATTGGTATCGCGGATCATTTTTTGGATCCACTCAAGGTTAACAATAGGCACCATGCCAATCAGTAAATCAACGTGCTTTGCAACATCATGCTCATCAGTCACCACGCCGCCATGTAATCCTTCGTAAAACAGAATATCAGAATGAGGCTCTAAGTCCTGATAAGGTGTAAAAGTACCTGGGAGTTGATTATAAGGCACGGCTTCATCAAAGGTATGTAAATAGCGCCTTAGTTTACCTGTGCCATGCTCACCATATTCAGCAAATAAGGTTTCAAGCCCTGCAAAATCATTTGCCTGTTGGCCAAAGTAGCTAATGTGTTTACCTTCCTGTAGAGCTTCTCGCTTTAGTTTATCCATCTCTGGACGAGTGAAACGATGAAAGCTATCGCCTTCTACAAAAGCGGCATTTGCCTCAAGACTACGGAAAATATGTTTAATCGCATTGGTGGTAGTGGTGGTGCCAGCCCCTGAGCTACCAGTTATAGCAATGATCGGGTGTTTTTGAGACATATTAACCTGCTAATGGAGTTTTTGTAAGCGTAAATAGATGATCTACCTATATGATGTTACCTGAAGGTTAAGAGATAGCAAGCATTTCAAATTTAGCATTCTTAGAGTGCTTCGGTTGTATTTTGTTTTTGGTGAAATGCAAAAGCCTCGTTATGATAGAGGCATAAAAAGGCTTATTTGTTAAAAATAGCAATAAAAAAGCATGACCAATTAAGGGATTTCCATGTATAAAAAAATGGTTTTAGCTGTCAGTTGTAGCTTAGTTCTCACCGGTTCAGTACTTGCAAATACGTTCCCTAGTAGCCAGATTTATTTGGCGACAGAACTTGAAAATGGTATTCAGGTGAAACCAATAACGGGTGCTAAAGGCTACCACAATCAACCTCTAGTTACTGAAGACGGTATTTACTTTACACAGTCAGTCAGTGACGGTGATAAAAGTCAGATGGACTTATTCTTTTATGATTTTAAAAAAGCCAGCACTGAGAATTTAACTAACTCGCCTGTTTCTGAGTACTCTCCAACTTTATATCCCCATGAAGCAGGTTTATCTAGCATTGTTGTTGAGGCTGATGGTAAACAGAAGCTATGGTTTTATCCATTCGACAGAAGCAAAGCACCTAAACGCATTTTCGACCATATTGAACCGGTTGGTTACCACGCATGGGGCAAGACTGAAGATTTAGTGATGTTTATCCTCGGTGAGCCACATACACTGCAGTACACAGATTTAACTGGTCATTTACCGAAAGTAGTTGCGGGTGATATTGGCAGAAGTTTGGCATATAACGAAAAACGAGCGCTTTATTCTTTTACGTATCAACAAGAAAAACAGCATTGGTTTGCCACATTTTCACCAAAAACTCAGCAAGTTAAACAACACTTTGTAATGCCGAAGCAAGTGCGAGATTACACCTGGATTGATTCAGATACCGTTGCTTATGCCATTGATAACCGCATTTATACACGAAATATTGAGCAGCCCAAGCAAGTGTCTCAGTGGCATAACTTTACTTCGTATTGTGACTCGCAAATTACCAGACTAAGCTACAAACAAGGAAAAATGGCATTTGTTTGTCAAAAATTGTAATTATCAAAGCAATCTTTTTTGATGTTAGTTACAATTAACCCATTATATTTAGGACAAACAGTTTTTAGGGGCTAGTGATGGCAATTTTAGTAACAGGTGGTGCGGGTTATATTGGTTCACACACGGTTTTAGAACTTCTAAATCAAGGCGACGACGTTATTGTTGTCGATAACTTAAGTAACTCTTCGTCAGAATCATTGAAACGTGTTGCTGAGATCACAGGTAAAGAAGCAATTTTTTATCAAGGTGATATTTTAGATAAAGCATTCTTAGGTTCAGTATTTTCAAAGCACAGCGTTAAACAAGTGATCCACTTTGCAGGCTTAAAAGCGGTAGGTGAGTCGGTTCAAAAGCCTATTGAGTATTATCAGAATAACGTACAGGGCACGCTCAGTTTACTTGATGCCATGCGTGATGCGGGTGTATTTAAGTTGGTATTTAGTTCATCGGCAACGGTTTATGGCGATCCTGCAAGTCTGCCTATTCGTGAAGACTTCCCTGTTGGTGGCACAACTAACCCATATGGCACGTCTAAGCTGATGGTTGAAATGGTACTACAAGATGTGGCCAAATCTGATCCACGTTGGGCATTTGCAATTTTGCGTTACTTCAATCCAGTCGGTGCACATAAGTCAGGCCGTATTGGTGAAGATCCAAATGGTATTCCAAATAACTTACTTCCTTATATTTCACAAGTAGCAGTAGGCAAACTGGCACAGCTAGGCGTTTTTGGTGATGACTACGATACCAAAGATGGTACTGGTGTTCGTGATTATATTCATGTTGTAGATTTAGCGATGGGTCACTTAAAAGCGTTAAACAAAATTAATGCGGAAGCTGGTGCGCATATTTATAACCTAGGCACAGGCAACGGCTATTCTGTATTCGAAATGGTCACGGCCTTTGAAAAAGCGGCAAATAAGCTTGTTCCTTACGAGGTTAAACCACGTCGTGCAGGTGACATTGCTGCTTGTTACGCAGCACCAGAAAAAGCCCTCAGCGAGCTAGGCTGGAAAGCTGAACGTGGCATTGATGAAATGATGGAAGATACATGGCGCTGGCAAAGCAATAACCCGAACGGGTATTGATGCTTTTATTTTAGTCATGTCAAATGTTCTAAAACGGTCAGATAATCTGGCCGTTTTTATATCTATTAATGAATGGTATAATTTACCGCTAATTTAAGGCTATGCCTAATACGAACCTTATATAATCAAAGCTGCTAAATGCTTTTGATTAAGATCATATAGTTAGAGGTAATTTGTGACGACTCAAGCACTAGATCGCCGTTTTTCTGTAGCTCCTATGCTGGATTGGACTGACCGTCATTGCAGAACTTTCCACAGAAAATTGTCTAAACATGCGGTGCTGTATACAGAAATGATCACGACCGGTGCCATTTTATTTGGTAAAGGTGATTATTTGGCTTTTGGTGAGCATGAGTTACCTGTGGCGCTGCAGTTAGGGGGTTCAGATCCTGAAGCTCTGGCAAAGTGTGCGAAGAAAGCCGATGAATATGGTTATAGCGAGATTAACCTAAATGTAGGTTGTCCTTCTGATCGAGTGCAAAATGGTCGCTTTGGTGCGTGTTTAATGGCTGAGCCACAGTTAGTGGCTGAGTGTATTGCAGCGATGAAAGCGCAAACTAATGTGCCTGTCACGGTAAAAACACGTATTGGTATTGATGAACAAGACAGCTACGAGTTTTTAACTACGTTAATTGAGGCGGTTAAAAGTGTCGGTTGTGATGATTTCATCATCCATGCCCGTAAAGCTTGGTTGCAGGGGTTAAGCCCGAAAGAAAACCGTGAGATCCCACCGCTTGATTATCCACGTGTATATCAGTTGAAAAAAGATTATCCAGACTTACACATCAGCATTAATGGTGGCGTTAAGACCATTGAAGAGTGTCAGCATCATCTGATGCATATTGATGGGGTGATGGTCGGTCGTGAAGCTTATAGTAATCCATTTATGCTATCGCAGGTTGATGAGTTGTTATACGGTGGTGAAGCTTTTACTCAAACGCGCCATGAAGTGGTTCGTAGCATGTATGATTACTTTGAAGCGCAAATGAGTGAAGGCGCGAACTTCTGGCATATTGCTCGTCACATGTTAGGTATTTTCCAAAATCAACCGGGGGCGCGAGGGTACCGACGTCATTTATCAGAGAATGGACATAAGAAGGGCTCGGGTATTGATGTAATGGAAAAAGCACTGACGTTCGTGCCTGAATTGTAAAATTTCTAGAGCTTAAACATGCTAGGAGAAGCCGCTTAACTGAGCGGTTTCTTTGTTTTTATATACGATGACTCTTAAACCCGCGTCTACATATCTGAGGTTTGCATTTTTTAGATTGTCGCCATAAATGACGACTTACAAAATAGAATAATTGGCCTCACTAGTAGGTCGTGGCTTTAGTCCGACAATAACTCGCAAACAATTCTCATGTTAATTAAATTGACCACTTTTTAGTTTATTTAACGAAATCATTAAACTTGTCTTTTCTACAAAAACTCCCATGGAAAAATTAAGTCATTGTTCTTAAATGACTTTTATTTTTGGCATAAAGATTGGAATAGCCATGGTAACCCAATTGCCAAATGCATAGGAGCAGAACATGGCCTTAATCGACAGAATTGAAGATCTTATTAAATCAGAAATTAATGCGTTTTTAGACAAAGCAGAAGATCCACAAAAAATGACTGCGCAGATTGAGAGTGAACTAAAAGATGCCTTGGCTGAATGCCGTTCAACTGCTGCGCAGATCATTGCCGAGCAAAAAGGCTTATCTCGACAGCATGATGACTTAGCAAAAGGTATCGAACGTTGGCAGCAACAAGCTGAGCTAGCAGTAAGTAAAGATCGTGATGAATTAGCAAAAGCGGCGCTTATCGAAAAGCAAAAGCTTGCAGACGCTCAGAAAGAGAACCAAAAGCAAGCGGCACAACTAGAAGACGCGTTGCAAAAGCTTAACGAAGATGCTGCAAGGCTAAGTAATAAAATTGCTGAGGTAAAAGCAAAACAGCAGCAATTTTATATGGCACAAAATAGTGCAGTAGCAAGGTTAAAAGTACGTAGCACGTTAAATAGTGAAGAAGTAAAGAATGTATGCGCGCGTTTTTCACAACTCGAACAGAAAGTGGAACGTATTGAAGCGCAAGTTGAAAGCTACGATATTGGTAAAAATGATGTTTATCAAGAATTCAAACAAATGGAACAAGACGAAAAGCTGAGTGAAGAGCTGGCAGCACTGAAGCAAAAAGTGTCAGATAAACAGACTTCGGAAGTATCAACTTCTGCGCATTAAGCAAAAGTTTACAGGGTATTAATTCGTTTTGACAGGCTCGGCGCAACGAGGCGCCTCCCTAATTTTTCAGGAGTAAAGTTATGAATATGCAAGAAACAAAGAAAACATGTCGTCGTATTTTAGCGAGAAAGAAAATTGCAGGTGTATGTGCTGGGCTAGCAGAGCGTTTTGACTTACCAGTATGGCTAACTCGAGTATTAACTTTGTTGGTATTTTTGAAGTTCCCAATGATGACGGTGATGGCATACGGATTGTGCGCTGTACTGTGGCCAAAGCAGTAATTTCTAGATATTCAGTTGTAAAGGCGTAGGAGGTAATTATGAAAACTGCATTGATTTTATTAGCAGCATTACTATTTATTAGCGCATTAAGCTGGGTTCAAACACCTGTTATGTTCTTTGCTATGCCTGAATTCATCTGGGAAATAAGCTGGGTTGGTATCGAGTTATTTGCGTTATTGATTGGTATTATTGCTGTCATTGCGCTGGTGGCTTTGGTCAGTGTAGGTGTAATAGGGTTAGTTTTAGTAGTGCTCATTGGACTAGTGTTAGCATTGTTATTTAATTCTATTTTTATTGCATTACCCTTGCTGATGCTTGTTGGATTGGCTTGGTTACTCAAGGAAGAGGCAACGGCATATTAGATCTCTGGCAGATCAAGGCGGTTTCTTGATTTTTCATGTTATGATGTTGCAAGTTAAACTTTTTCAAAGGAATAAGCATGTTATTAAGAACCCTTTCTCTTGCGGCGACACTGTTATTTTCAGGTTTACCACTGGCGCATGAAGGTCACAGCCATGACCATAGTCACGCTCAAAAAGAACTCATAGTGACAGAGGCAAACATTCGTACATTCTTACCAGCGGCAAAATCAACTGCAGCTTATTTCACCATTCATAATCCAACGGATAAATCGGTATTTCTCAAGAAAGCGACTATTCGTGGCATTGGTCGTGTTGAAATCCATGAACATGTACACAAGAACGGCATGATGCGCATGCAAAGAGTTGAATCGGTTGAATTACCAGCGAATCAGCAAATTGCGTTTCAACCAGGTGGGTTTCATTTAATGGCTTTTGAACCTGAGCAGAAATTAAAAGTCGGTGAAAAGCGTAAGTTAACCTTATATTTTGATAACGGTGATAGATTGTATAGCTTTGTAGAAGTTGTTTCTTTAAAAGATACATTTGAAAAGCCAAGAAATTCTCATCATAACCACCATTAAGGAGTGTTTATGCAACAGCATTTTGGAAAAATTGCAGGCGGGTTAGCTGGTTTAGTTATAATCGGGTATTTAATCGCGGTTTACTGGAGTTTTGAGCCTACAGTATTTAATGTCGTTGAAAAAGCGAAGCAAACTGCTGAGCAGCAACAAGTTAAACTAGTGCCTGGATATGTCACTTCAACAGCGCTTATTGAAGTGAGTGAAACCTTATTAAAAAAGCCTGGTGGATATTTATCAAATGATAAAATGCCACCGAGCGTGTTAATGGATAACATGCCCGCATGGGAATATGGTGCTCTTGAGATGGTGCGTGATTTGGCTTTGTCGATGCGAAAAGACTTCAGCCGGTCTCAATCACAATCTACAGAACACCTAGCGCTAAAAAAAGCTCAACCACAATTTAACATTAGCTCAACAGCTTGGATCTGGCCCAGTGCAGAAGGCGAGTATCAAGTGGGGATCGAGCAGTTAAAGTTGTATCGTGCACAAATTGCCAACCCGCAAGACAGAGAAAGTCAATTTTATGCTCGAGCAGATAATCTGCGTGGCTGGTTAAAAGAAGCTGAAAAGCGTTTAGGTAGTTTAAGTCAGAGGTTAAGTGCCAGTGTAGGACAAGATAGAGTTAACACAGACCTCGCGGGTGATTCAGCTGCCAATCAAGCAACTAGTGCCCCTAGTCACCACGTTGTGAAAACATCATGGTGGAAAATTGATGATGTTTTTTATGAATCGCGCGGAGCGACTTGGGCATTATTGCATTTTTTAAAAGCGGTAGAATATGATTTTGCTGATGTACTTGAGAAAAAGAATGCTAAAGTTAGTTTACAGCAAATTATTCGCGAGCTTGAGTCAACGCAAGAAACCGTCTGGAGTCCAATGATTTTAAACGGTAATGGCTTTGGTTTTGTTGCTAATCACTCGCTTGTAATGGCAAACTATATATCAAGAGCAAATGCAGCTCTTATTGAACTCAGTGAACTTCTAGCGCAAGGATAAAAAATGAAAAAGTACTGTTTAGCTGCAGCATTATCAATGGCTTTTTTAGCACCGATTGCAAAAGCGGATATGTTGTTAGGTTTATATGTAGGGGCTGACGGCTGGCAGAGTGAAAACTCAGGCAGTTTTGCTGGTAAAGGTCAGGCAGAAAATTTCAACTTTGAAGACAAAACATTCTCAAGCTACTATGCAGCGTTTGAGCACCCAGTGCCGTTAATTCCAAACATAAAGCTGAAGTACACGCAATTAGAGTTAGATGGTAAAACAATTCTGAATGAAACATTTGAGTTCGATGGTCAAGACTTCACCGTAGGCACTGAAGCAAATCTAATGACAGACTTTAGTCACATGGATTATACGCTTTATTATGAGTTATTCGACAACGATCTAGTGTCTTTTGATTTTGGTGTAACGGTTAAGCATTTTGATGGCGATGCAACAGTACAAGGTACGGTTGCTGGTCAGTCAAGAACAGAGTCAATTGATTTCTCAGCACCAATTCCTCTAGGTTACTTACGTGGTGAAGTAGGTTTACCATTGACTGGCTTGAGCGTCTTTGCTGAAGGTAACCTATTGGCAATTGATGATAGTAAGATTCAAGATTATCAAGTGGGTATCGCTTGGGAAGTGATTGATAACCTGGCTGTTGATGTAGCCATCCGTGCTGGTTACCGTTCATTTATCATTGAGCTAGATGATGTAGACGACATTAGTACTGATTTAGAAGCTTCAGGCCCATTTGCGGGCATTCAGGTTCACTTCTAAGGTTTGAAAGCTAAAGAAACTAGTTAGCTAGTTATGGGCAGCGAATATATGTAGGCGCGGGTTTATCCCGCGCTTTTTTGTGCATGACATGAAGTTAGTGCCTAGAATAGAAGCTTTCGGTAGCACCGACTTATCAAGCAAAATATACGTTGCGAAGCAAGGTTATTTTTGCACAAAATGAAATGAGCAATTTTAGCAACTGCAATGAAGTGCTCTATCTGTGGTTTTGAAGGCCGTTATTAATGGTTTCCATTTAAAAATTTTGTTCCACTAAAGCACAACCTACGTGAATCAGTTGAGTACTTTATAAGCCTTTATTTATAAAAACTTTAAAATCACACTTTGACTTTCAACTAGCAGACTATCACTTGCTTATTGCTTATTGCTTATTGCTTATTGCTTATTGCTTATTGCTTATTGCTTATTGCTT
>CAYZOE010000001.1:74277-102508 GCA_964479805.1 uncultured Pseudoalteromonas sp.
ACTGCTGACCGTTCTAAAGCTTAACTCCATTCGCAAGTAAACTCTTCTTGCATCGCTTGTTCCAATAACTGCTTATATTGTTTATTTACCGGTGCGGTTATCAGGCGCTTTAGTTCTTCCCCGGTTTGAGTGAGTTTGTAATAACCTAAAACCAACTCATTGCTCTTGGCTATAAGCGTCAATTTCTGATTTTGAAAACTTAAACTAAAACTCTGCCCTTGCTTTAGGCTAGGAGACTCTATTTCTTTTCTGTACATCAAACCAATATCCATCAAAGTGAGAATATTGGGAAAACTCAAACCTGATTGGGCTAGATTAATAGACTCTTTATTTCCTTTACGTAAAAGGTCAAAAAAAGACGGCTTTTTATAGTAGCCCAGCATAATAAGGTAGCTCCCTTCATGTTCTACAAAACCGCATAAAGGCGCACATTTTTGTAATGCGTTAGCTTCCTTTTGGGTCATTTGTTTAAGCGTTTGTAGGCTTTTTATTGAAAATGTACCTGGAGATAGGGTTTCACCTACTAAAATCTTAGCCCATAAAGTTTGCATAGCCTGGTTGGTTATGTCTTCAGCAAGCGCTATAAAATGTTCAAGCCAGTCAGGGTCGGGGCGACCTTTACTGATCACATCTGGGCACAGGCTCAAGGCGCAAGCCATAATGGCTTCAATATTAATTTGTCGTTGTATTTTTTGTAGTTGCAGCCTTTTTAGTGCGCGTTTGAGTGCTGAGTTATTAGATTGCACAGAGTACTCAATAGTGCGCTTTCCTTGTGCTGAATATTCAGATTGGTCTGACGCTTTTTTAAAAGAAGCTTTCTTTACCATCGGGTAACCAAGCTTTTCTTCAATCAGCAAAGCGAGACTTGCTTTGGAATTTGCCTTTTTTACCGTCATTGCATGTCCTTATCAGCAAGTTGAATATGTGAACGTAAATTATTTACACTGGAAGTAAACATTTTGTCGGCCAGTGAGCGAATGTATAAAGCAATAACTCCCCCACTTACCGTTAAATGAATGGTCCCTTTTAATGAGTGGTTTACAGTTAATGTACTGTCATTGTAACTGAGACTTAAGTTTCCAAGTAATACATGCTCATTATTGAGCAAGATAGAGTATTGTAGGTTGCTTTGAGATACTTCAGTAATAGTAATCTCAATATCAGCACTCGAGGTTTGTAAGAATACATTTGCGCCTAACGTATTACTTGGAGACGAAATATCAATACTGAGCTTTGAGCTGAACTTATCCCATGCCATAAGCTGAGGCCAATGTTTCAAGTCAAATAAGAGAGGCCTTACTTGTTCATCAGAGCCTCTAAGCTCACTCGTTTGCTGAATACTAAAATGCCGTGGTAAAAACATCAGTACTAAAAGTACAAATACTATAGTGAGTAAGCTAAGTTTTATCGATTTGGCGCGAATAGAAATAATCGTACTCCTCGAATGATATTGACTTGTTTTACTTTTATTTCGATAAGATAGTCTATACTAATTCAATGGCCTAAATAAATAAGTTGCAATTAAGCAATTGATGTTGAAGTCATTAGGGTTTACCTCAGCTAGCAATTAAGATATACCTTAAAGCAAGAGAACATATCCACTTCATTTACGTTTTATTAAAAATAATAAAACTTTAGCTAAAGCGGTAGAAGTTGAAGGAATTTGAATGGCGTCTGAGCAAGATGACTTTTTGTTTTTAGATCATGAAGATGATAATCCAGAAAATAATGAGCCACGGGGTTTTTGGGATATTCTGGTTGTTGATGATGATCCTGAAATACACTCTGTAACTAAGCTTGCTTTATCTGGCGTTGAGTTTTGGGGGAAGGCGTTACGCTTTCATCATGCTTATTCTGGTGAAGAAGCGATCCAAAAGTTAATTCATCACTCTGAAATATGCTTATTACTACTTGATGTGGTGATGGAGTCAGATGATGCTGGCCTCAAAGTCGTCAAAAAAGTACGAGACGATCTCGATAATCACAATGTTCGAATCATCCTAAGAACAGGTCAACCGGGTCATGCTCCTGAGGAGCAGGTTATTCGTGAATACGACATCAATGACTACAAAATGAAAACCGAGCTTACGCGAAGTAAGCTCGTAACTTCTTTAATGACTGCTCTTCGTTCCTTTCAACAGATATGTGAGTTAGAGGCGCAAAGCGAAGGCTTATCTAATATTTTAAGTGCCTCCAATGCGATATTAGAGCACAACAATATTAATGGTTTTAGTCAGGCTGTGGTGATGCAACTAGCTAACATTCTCGCAAATGACGCCAATGGTTTTGTATGTGCTCAGGTTTCAGGTGCCAACTCATTAATTTTGTTGGGTGGTACAACGCCATATCTTGAATTTATCGGTCAAGGTGTTGAACAACTCGATAATGGTCGTGCGATTATGCAGGTCAAAACTTGTATTGAGCAGCGATGTCATCAACAAACAGAGCATGACATTACACTTTACCTAGAAAAAAATAATGAACAGGCGGCGATTTTTATTGAATTAGCTTCACCTCCTATGCAAAGGCAAATTCGCTTTGCTGAAATCTTCTTAGCCAACGTCAGTGTGGGTTTAGATAATATTAAGCTATTCAGCCAAATCAGAGAAGTAGCATATAAAGATCCCCTAACAAAGCTCGCAAATCGCACTAGTTTTGTGGAGCATTTAGAGAAAACTCCTTGTGACGAGGGGTTATCGTTAATTTTGTTAGATATTGCTCAGTTTTCGGATATCAATAATGGCTTAGGGCAAGAAGTTGGTAATCAGTTATTGATGGCAGTTATGCAGCGCCTAGAGCAAGATATTCCTAATGCAAAATCTTTAGCGAGAATTGGCGCTGATGTTTTTGCGTTTTTACTTCCGAATAGCTCTCTCAATGAGGAGCTAATCGTTGATGCCCTTACTATTCCTTATCAGTTAAAAGAGCATCTATTATCTATTCACTTTCATATTGGCTTGTGTAAATGTGAAGACTTCAGTGATACAGGTTTAGAGACCTTAAAAAAAGGTTACATTGCGCTTAACCAAGCAAAGCAGAGCCATAAGATATTTGATTGGTATACATCAGATTTAGAAGAAAAAATGGCTTGGCGCTTAGGCCTGATGAGACAATTAAGAAGTGATTTTGAACAGCATAAGTTAGAAGTTTGGTACCAACCACAATTCTCTTTAAAAACACAGCAAATTATAGGCTGTGAGGCGTTATTACGTTGGCCATCAGGTAATGGTCGCTACATTTCTCCTGGTATTTTTGTGCCGATAGCTGAAAGCTCAGGTTTGATTGTTGAAATTGGACAATGGGTACTTGAGCAAGCGTGCCAGCAACAAAAACGATTTGCTCAATTAGGGCTTGATATCTGTATTGCTGTAAACGTGTCGGTACCACAATTTAAAACGCTTGATTATGCTAGAACAGTGATGAATACACTTGAGCAATATCAGGTATCAAGTAGTAAAATTGAGCTAGAAGTCACAGAAAGCGTGGTTATGGACGAAATTGGAAGCGTCATAGATACGTTAAATAAGTTAAAGCATTATGGTATTGAAGTGGCCATAGACGACTTTGGCACTGGTTTTTCTTCACTGAGCTATTTACAAAAACTGCCTTTATCTCGTCTTAAAATTGACAGGGCTTTCATTAAAGACATTCCAGAGAGCGATACTGGCGCGATCGCTGAGTTAATTGTTTCACTTGGTAAAAATCTTGGTTTAAAAACTATTGCTGAAGGTGTTGAAACACAAGTTCAATTTGAGCGTTTACAGCAAATGGGTTGCGATGAAATTCAAGGATTCTTACTCGCCAAACCTATGCCGGTTGATGAACTAATGATTTTTGCTCAAAACAAACTTAGTTCTTAATTGTTACTAAAACGCTTATCAAAGTACTGAACACGAAATTTACGATATTTCTCTGAATTTAAACTGTAATGTATGGTAAAACGAATCTGGCTTACCGTTCCAGCAAAGTTAGATGATTACTAGATATCACTAATAAAATGGTGTTAGATAAAACACAAATGAAGAGATGGGGCGACTGATGGGGCTCGAACCCACGACAACCGGAATCACAATCCAGGGCTCTACCAACTGAGCTACAGCCGCCGCAATACCACCTTGTTTGGTGTGGCGCGCATAATACACAAAAAAAATCGGCTTGCAAAGCATAAATGCGAACTTATTTAAATTTAATGAAAAAGTACCTTTTTATAAGGATAAAGTTCATATTCAGCATATATAATGTGCAAAAATCACTCATCACAAAAATTAAGGAGAGTGTATGGAAGTTTTAGTCAACTGGATCAACGAAAATTCAGATCTAATTATGCACTATGCTTTGCAAGGCATTTTAGCCATCGTAATCTTACTATTAGGATTTAAGGTCGCTAGGTTCTTCGGTAATTTAACTGAGACAGCGTTTGCAAAAAGAAAAATTGATAAAGCGGTTGCCGGCTTTATCTCAAACATTGTTCATGCGTTGGTGTTTGCTGCAACAGTATTAATGGCATTATCGCAAGTTGGCATCGAAACAACATCGTTTGTAGCTATATTAGGTGCTGCAGGCTTAGCCGTTGGTTTGGCACTTCAAGGCTCCCTATCGAATTTTGCCTCTGGTGTACTAATTATCATACTTCGTCCGTTCAAGTCTGGTGATTATATTGAGGCTGGCGGTAAAGCTGGTAGCGTTGAGCGAATAGAGATATTTGCGACAGAATTACGCACTCCAGATAATAAAGTCATCATAATACCTAACTCAGCAATTATGGGTGGCGCTATTGTTAATTATTCTCGCCAAAAAACTCGCCGTATTGACTTAGTGATTGGTGTGAGTTACGACGCTGATCTTCGTCAGGCGAAAGAAGTATTAAAGAATGTACTAGACAAAGAGTCTCGTATATTAAAAGATCCAGCTTATATTGTGGCTGTTTCTGAGTTGGCGGATTCAAGCGTGAACTTTGTTGTGAGGCCTTGGGTAAATACAACAGAGTATTGGCCAACTTATTTTGACCTGATCGAAAATATTAAGATTGCTTTAGACGAAGCAAATATTGCAATCCCATATCCACAAATGGATGTTCACCTTCAGAAAGATTAATTACAGGGTTATCTATAAATGAAATTAAAACTTTTATCTCTTTTCGTTATTGCAGCAACTTCTTTTCAAAGTTTCGCAGAAGAAGCGAATGAGCAGAAAACATGGGATGTAACAAGTGAAGTAGGTGCGATTATTACCAGTGGTAACACATCTACAACAACACTAAAAGGCGGCATCAAAGCAAAACATCATTTAGATAATTGGAATAATGAATACAAGTTTGATGGCATCTATAAAGAAGATGAAATTGAAAATGATGCAGGTGAGCGTGAGAAAAAGCGTACCAATGAAAAGTATTCAGCATCTGCACAAGGCAACTATAAATTAAATGAAGATCATAGCCATTTATTTGTTTATGGTTCGTATGACTCGGACTACTTTGGTGCATACCGTAACGAAACGGTATTATCAATTGGTTACGGCCTTCGTCTGCTTAATCGAGATAACATGTATCTGAATGCTGAAATTGGTCCCGGTATCAAGCGTTTTGAATTCCAAGAAGATAGTTCTGAACTGGATGAAAATGGTAATTCTTTAGCTGGCCAATCTGAGAGCGAAGTTATTGGCGTTGCTAAATTAGACTATAATTGGCAGATTTCAGACAACGCACGTTTTACTCAATTAGTTGCTGTTGAATATGGTGAAACTAACACAAAAACGGTATCTGAATCCGCCCTACTAACCAAAATCAACGGCTCACTACAAATGAAGTTTGCTTATAACATCACTCATAACTCTGATGTGAGTGATGATAAAGAAAATACAGATACAGAGACTTCATTGACATTAGTTTACAGTTTTTAACATACCACTGTCGTAAACTGGCAATATAAACGAAAAAAGGGGCGTTAGCCCCTTTTTCTATGCATGGCAATTCGTGTAGAATATGCAATCTTTTTTGGCTATAGCTTGTAGGATTTAAGTTTGAATATGTTTTTTAAACGTGTTTTTGTATTGACCTTAATGCTTTTTTCTAGCATTTCACTGGCATTTACACCAACCCAAGCACAAATTGAACAGTTTAAAAAATTGCCAAGGGCTGAGCAAGAAGCACTAGCAAAGCAATATGGCATCAATTTATCTTCTATAGGTGATGTCACTCAGCATTCTCAAACATCGACTCAAGAAAAGCAGTCAGTGAATGAGCGAGAGCAAGCGGTTGCTGAACAAAAGAACAAAATCGAGCGTTTAAACCCCACCGACAGATCTCTACAGCCGTTTGGTTATGCGCTTTTTTCTGGTAGTCCTACTACTTTCGCTCCGCCTGAAAACGCATCAGTACCAGATGCTTACGTGCTAGCTCGAGGTGATGTTGTCAATGTTACTTTTTATGGTAAAGAAAGCGCTTCTCATACTCTAAAAATAGACAATGAAGGGCGTTTATCGATCCCGAACTTTTCACCTGAGCAAGTTGCAGGCCTGAAATATGGTGAGTTTAAAAAGCTAATTCAAAATAAAATCGAGAAAGAAGCAATTGGCTTAAATGTGTTCGTTTCAATGTCTCAATTAAATCCAATGCGTATTTTAGTCGTTGGTGAAGCGTACAAACCTGGTAGCTATATGGTTTCGCCACTATCTACCGTAACTCATGCCTTATACGCTTCAGGTGGCTTGACTGACATAGCTAGTTTGAGAAATATTAAGGTAAAACGCAATGGAAAAACAGTCGTTACTTTAGATTTATACGACTTACTGTTAGATGGTAACACCGAGGGTGACATTAACCTTCGTTCTGGTGATGTGGTATTTATTCCATCGGTTGGACCACAAATAACAGTAAAGGGTGCAGTTAAGCGAGAAGGTATTTTTGAATTAACGCAAAAAGACGACCAGGCATCAATGATAAAGATGTTTGGTGGTTTTAAAGAAAATGCATTCACTAAAAATGTAACAGTACGCCGAATCGTTGATGGTGCAAAAAGTCGCATCATTTCTGCTGATTTTTCTGAGTCAACCAGTAACTTTTTACCAACAGCAGGAGATCTAATTACTGTAAAAGAGGTGAGTAAAGCCGTTACAAATTCTGTTACTTTAATTGGTGCGGTAGTTAGGCCTGGTTCGTTCGAATGGTATGAAGGTATTACCGTTGATAAGTTATTCCAAAACTTCCGAGATGACTTACTTCCTCAGGCTGATTTTAATTACTCAATCCTTGTCAGAGAGAAGTCTACATTAGGTGAAATTGAAGTTATCCAATTTTCGCTTTCTGATGCGCTGCAGAACAAAAATATTGCTCTAAACAAGAATGATGAGATTTATATTTTCAGCCGCTTCCAGATGAAGCAAGTAGAAGAGCTAGCTTTAGCAAACTTAGCTTTAACTTCTGAGCAGAAACGTCAACAAGAAAAAGTAAAACTATGGCATGCTTTTGAGTTTGAAAAGTTTAAGAGCTCAATCAGTTTGCCAACTGATACTCTTGAAGGTGCGTTAGCTACCCAAACTAAGCCTGAAAAGAAAGAGTTTGCAAACTTCAGTCGAAGGGAGCTGCTAAAACCAGTGCTCAAACGCTTAGAGTTCCAAAGCTCTAATCTAACAAAACCACAAATATTAGAAGTGCGAGGGCAAGTTCGATTCCCTGGAAGGTACCCTCTAACGTCAAACTCAACAGTAGGGAAGGCGATTAAGGCTGCAGGTGGTTTGTTAGAATCTGCTTTTACTGCAAAGGCTGAGCTAACAAGGTTTATTAATACAAAAGCAAATCTTTTTGAACATTTGCAAATCGACATTAATAATGAAAAAGTCTTGGACATGCAGCTTGAGGGAAAGGATACATTAAATGTACTCATGAAACCGAATTGGCAAGATGATTATAATGTGGAGCTTGCTGGTGAAGTTCGTTTCCCAGGAACCTACTCGGTAAATCGTGGCGAGACCCTATACGATGTTATTGAGCGTGCCGGTGGCTTATCAGATCATGCAGAACCTAAAGCAGCTATCTTCACGAGAAAAGCGATTAAAAAGCAAGAGCAGGCTCAGTTAGCCAAGTTATCGGATGAGTTAAGAAGAGAAATTGCATCTAAAAGCTTTCAGCAATCAGTGGGAGGGGGAAGCTCGATCAACTATGATGAAATGAATAGGCTTTTTAATGATTTAGCTAACGTAAAAGCTGTTGGAAGGTTAGTAATAGATTTACCAGATATTTTGCAAAAAGAAGAGCTATTAATCTTGCAGGATGGTGACGCTTTATATGTACCTGGAAGGCAAGATTCGATTTCAATCATTGGTGAAGTTAATTATTCCTCTTCACACTTGTATAAGCCTGACGTATCAATTGAACAGTACTTAGAGTTGAGTGGGGGTATTAAAGATCGTGCTAATGAAGAGCAAATCTATGTAATTAAAGCAAATGGTGCTGTTTTCATTCCTAGAACATCGGGTTGGTTCTCTGTTAATTATCAAAGCCAACTAGAACCAGGCGATACTATTGTTGTACCAATGGATCCTTCGCATATGGACAGTTTAACTCTTTGGAATACAGCAACCCAGATACTATTTCAACTTTCAGCAAGTATTGCTGCAATTACGAGAATTTAAGAGTAATTTTGAGCTCGATATGATATTAACTTACTTTATAACAATATTCATGATAGGTGTTTTAGTATCCAGTATATGTGTACTAATTTTACATAAATTAGCTATACCTTTAGGATTACTTGACGCTCCTTGTGAAAGAAAAGCTCACAGCGGAAATGTACCATTAGTAGGAGGTCTTGCTGTCTTTTTGGCTCTGTCAGCTATGTCGCTATTTTTCCTAGAACCAAGTGTAAATAGAAATCTTTTTCTTATTGCAAATGCAATAATTGTTTTTATAGGTGTACTTGACGATAAGTATGATTTAACAGTTAGATCTCGGTTAATAGGGCAAAGTTTAGTCTCGTTAATATTGATTGCAGGACTAGAAAATCATTTTTTTCATTTAGGTGATTTATTTTCATTTGGAGGGAACCTTGAGCTATATGCGTTTGGTATTCCGTTTACTGTACTAGCAATTTTAGCTGTAATTAATGCATTTAATATGATTGACGGGATAGATGGCTTACTAGGCTTTGTCTCTGCTATATTTTTTATAGCCCTTGGTATTCAAGCGTGCGTTAATGGTAATTCTTTTATTTTATTAATTTGCCTTCTTTTTGTTGCTTGCTTAATTCCTTTCCTGATGGCTAACTTAGGTCTTAAACCAATAGGAAATAAAAAGATCTTCATGGGTGATGCTGGCTCTATGTTTATGGGGTTATCAATTGTTTGGTTAACCGTTGAATCAACACAAAGTGCTGAGCCAATAGTTCGCCCTGTCACCGTTCTTTTCTTTGCTGCTTTACCTATTATTGATATGGTTGCGATCATCATCCGCAGGTTACGAAAAGGGAAGTCTCCATTTGTTGCTGATAGAGATCATATACACCATATTTTTATGAGGGGCGGCTTAACACCTAAGCAAACTCTATTCGTTTTGTCATTTTTGTCGCTACTCGGTGCACTGTTAGGCTTAATCCTTGAATATTTTGATACGCCAGATGTACTAGTCTTATTCCTTTTTGGGGTTACGTGTTTAGGATATAGCTTTATGGTCATTCATTCATGGAAGTTTTGTCGGTGGCTTCGTTCAAGAGTTCCCAATGCCAAAGGTTGATCTTATTAAATTATTTAGTTGAGTAAAGTGAATGAGTTTTAAAGTGAATGATAACGGAGATAGCTTTTTTTTAGATGAGCTATTCAAATATATTTTATCTAAATGGCTATTTTTATTCATTTCTTCAGGTATTGGTTTTGCTTTTGCAGTTTACTTCTCTTTGCAGTTACCGAATATTTATAAAGCAGAAGCGTTACTAGCCCCTTCAGGTACTGAAGGGGGAAGTTCAGAACTCGCGAGTTTAAGTGGCCAATTTGGTGGTTTAGCTTCTATGGCTGGGATTAACCTTGATGGTAGTAACCAGCTTGATAAAACAGAATTGGCTGTAGCTGTCTTACAATCAAGACGCTTTTTAAGTGAATTTATTGAAAAGCGAGATATCCTTCCAGACCTAATGGCTGCAGAGTCATGGAATTTAAGCACAGGTCAAGTATTTTATAACCCATTACTTTATGATGCCCAAACAAAGGAATGGATTCGAGTTGTTGGTAAGCCTTTGTTACCCAAGCCTTCTATCCAAGAAGCTTACGAAGTGTTCAAAAGCATAGTTTCAATAAAAGAAAATACAGATATAGGCACTTTTAGTCTTAGCGTCGAGCATTTGTCACCATCGGTTGCTAAGCAGTGGGTTGACTGGTTAGTTGAAGATATTAATGAAAAAATTAAGCAAAGGGACTTGTTAGAGGCCAAGAAAAGTACAGATTACCTGAGTGAACAGTTAGAGCTTGTTCAGGTTTCTGAGATGAAGAATGTGCTATATCGATTAATAGAAGAGCAAGCGAAAACGATTATGTTTGCCCGAGTAAGGGATGAGTATGTTTTTCAAACAATAGATCCTGCTCTGATACCTGAGAGAAAATTTAAACCTAAAAGAGCTCTAATTTGTGTATTAGGTGCTCTTTTGGGTGGGGTTCTTGTGATAATATTACTTATAGTTAGATTTAACATTAAAGGCACGAGTAAACGCTCTTAAAAAGCTGTTTACTTGGGTTGATTATTGTTTTTAAAATAGAAGGTTTCCATGCAGACTTTATTAGAGTCCTCACAAGTTGCCGTAATAGGTCTAGGTTATGTTGGTCTACCATTAGCGGTAGAGCTGTCCAAGAAATACAATGTTTTGGGTTTTGATATTAATTCAGCACGAGTTGAAGAGTTGCAAGGCGGTCATGACTCTACATTAGAGGTTTCAGATGCAGAACTTCAAGCTGCAACTGAATTGAAATTCTCTTCATCTAAATCAGATTTGCAAAGTGCTAATGTGTACATAGTTACAGTTCCTACACCAATAGATGATAGTAACGCACCAGATTTAACGCCACTACAAAAAGCGTCAGAAATGTTAGGTGCTTTTGTATCTAAAGGTGATGTAGTAATTTATGAATCTACAGTTTACCCTGGTGCGACAGAAGAAGTCTGCCTACCCATTATAGAAAAAGTGTCTGGTCTGAAGTTTAACGAAGATTTCTTTGCAGGTTATTCTCCAGAGCGTATTAACCCAGGTGATAAAGTTAATACTCTTACTAAAATCATGAAAATCACCTCGGGCTCAACGCCAGAAGTTGCTGATTTTGTTGATGCTTTGTACGGCTCAATTGTTGAAGCCGGTACGCATAAAGCGAGCTCGCTGAAAGTAGCAGAGGCGGCTAAGGTAATTGAAAATACTCAACGAGACTTAAATATTGCGATTATCAATGAGTTTGCAAAAATCTTTAACCGCCTAGATATTGATACAGAAGAAGTATTAAACGCAGCAGGCACAAAGTGGAACTTCTTAAAGTTCAAACCAGGCTTGGTAGGTGGTCACTGTATTAGTGTTGACCCATACTATTTAACGCATAAAGCACAAGAAGTAGGTTATCGCCCAGAGGTAATTTTAGCTGGCCGTCGTATCAATGATGGTATGGGGGAATATGTAGCAACCCAGTTAGTTAAAAAGCTTTCTAGCAAAAAGATTCATATCGACGAAGCAAAAGTGCTTATTTTAGGTTTCACTTTTAAGGGTGATTGCCCTGATGTGCGAAATACAAAGATTATCGACATTGTAAATGAACTAAAAGACTTCAATATGTCTGTAGATGTCTATGATGATTGGGCTGATGCTGCTGAAGTTAAGCATGAATATGGCATTGAGCTTATTACTGAGCTTAAAGAAGGTAAGTATGATGGTGTTGTACTTGCAGTTGACCATTCAGAGCTTAAAGAAATGGGTGAAGAGAAGTTGCGCTCATTCGGTAAAGATAACCATGTTTTGTATGACGTTAAGCATGTACTTAAGCCATCAGAAGCAGATATTAGACTTTAGGGAATTTATATAAAATGAAAAACTTTGCATTAATCGGTGCAGCAGGTTATATCGCACCACGCCACCTTCGCGCGATTAAAGATACGGGTAACAATCTTGTTGCAGCGATGGATATCAATGATTCTGTAGGTATTATGGACAGTCACTTCCCAGAGGCTGAGTTTTTCACAGAGTTCGAAGATTTTACTGCATTTGTTGAAGACCAAGCTTTACAGGGTAATAAACTAGATTACATCTCAATTTGTAGCCCAAACTATTTACATGCACCACACATGAAATACGCACTTAAAAATGGCATAGACGTCATTTGTGAGAAGCCGTTGGTTTTACATTCAGAGGATATGGATGTACTAAAGGACTACGAGCAAAAATATGGTGCAAAAGTTAATTCAATTCTGCAATTACGCTTACACCCATCAATTATTGCTTTAAGAGAAAAAGTAGCTGCTGCACCTACTGATAAAGTATTTGATGTTGATTTAACGTATATGACATCACGCGGTAAATGGTATATGAAGTCTTGGAAAGGCTTTGACCATAAATCGGGTGGTGTAGCGACAAATATCGGAGTGCACTTCTACGACATGCTGCACTTCATCTTCGGTGAGTTACAAAGCAACGAAGTACACTACCGAGATGAAAAAACCGCGAGTGGTTACCTTCAGTACGAAAGAGCACGCGTAAAGTGGTTCTTATCAATTGACTCAAATAACTTACCAGATAATGCGGTTAAAGGTGAAAAGCTAACATACCGTAGCATCACAATTAATGATGGTAACTCAACAGAAGAGTTAGAATTCTCAGGTGGTTTCACAGACTTACATACTCAAAGCTATCAAAATGTACTTGCTGGCAATGGTTTTGGTGTAGATGAAAACCGTATAGCGATTGAAACAGTAGAGAATATTCGCGTTCAAGACATTGTAGAAGCAGGCGAAAAAGCACACCCACTGCTATCTAAGGTGCTATAACTTATGAGCTACCATGTACATGAAAGTGCCATAGTTGACGAAGGCGCGCAAATCGGTGCTGACACGCGTGTATGGCACTTTGTGCACGTGTGTGGCGGCGCGCAAATTGGTGCTGGTTGCTCATTAGGACAAAATGTTTTTGTTGGTAATAAAGTGACAATAGGCGACAACGTCAAAGTTCAAAATAACGTATCGGTGTACGACAATGTGCACCTTGAAGACGACGTGTTTTGCGGCCCTAGTATGGTGTTCACTAATGTTTATAATCCACGTTCTTTTATAGAGCGTAAGACTGAATACAGAGATACACTTGTAAAGCGTGGTGCGACATTGGGGGCAAACTGCACAGTAGTTTGTGGAGTGACCATTGGAGAGTACTCACTTGTTGGTGCAGGTGCGGTCATCAATAAAGATATCAAACCGTTTGCGTTAATGGTTGGTGTACCGGCGAAGCAAATTGGCTGGATAAGCAAGTATGGTGAGCAACTTGATTTGCCACTCGAAGGAAACGGTATGGCAACCTGTGAACATACAGGCGAGCAATATCAATTAGAAAATGGCTTTGTTTCAATCAAATAATTCGAAGAAGTAATTATTAAATGCAATTCATAGATTTAGCTGCACAATATCAGCACTTAAAAGACAAAATCGACGCTCGAATTCATGCTGTACTAGACCATGGAAAATACATCATGGGGCCAGAAGTACAAGAGCTTGAAGAGAAATTATCAGAGTATGTGGGCGTCAAGCATACTATTAGCTGTGCAAATGGCACAGATGCATTAACACTAGCTCTTATGGTATTAGATGTAAAAGAAGGTGAAGCGGTCTTTTGCCCTACATTTACTTTCTTCGCCACGGCAGAGACCATTGCTTTTGAAGGCGCAACGCCAGTATTTGTTGATTCAAATGAAGACACATTTAACATTTGTCCAATAGATTTAGAAAAGCGCATTGAGGCGGTTATTGCGGAAGGTAAATTAAAGCCAAAAGCGATTATTTCGGTTGACCTATTTGGTTTACCAGCAGATTACCCAGCACTTAGAAAAATTGCAAATAAGTACGATTTAAAAATAATTGAAGATGCAGCACAAGGCTTTGGTGGTGAAATTAACGGTAAACGCGCAGGCTCGTTTGGTGATATTGCAACAACAAGTTTCTTCCCTGCTAAGCCACTAGGTTGTTATGGTGATGGTGGCGCATTATTCACAGACAATGATGAATATGCAGAGCTATTAAAGTCGTATCGAGTTCACGGGAAAGGCCAAGATAAGTACGATAATGTACGTATAGGTATGAACTCACGCTTAGATACGATTCAAGCAGCAGTGCTATTAGAAAAGCTAGCGGCATTTCCGCAGGAGCTGGTTAATAGAAATCAGGCGGCTGAAAAATATACGGCAGAATTGAAGGATACTTATAAAACCCCTGTTGTTCCAGAAGGGTATGTGAGTTCGTGGGCTCAGTATACATTAGTGGCAGAGGACCGAGATGCGGAGATGGCGAAGTACAAGGCGAAGGGTATTCCAACAATGGTTTACTATGGGACTTGTATGCATCAACAAACTGCTTTTAAAGCGTTAGGTTATCAGGAGGGAGATTTTCCGGTGGCAGAGCGTCTAGCGTACTCTGTTTTTAGCTTGCCCATGCATGGGTATCTGTAACTAAATATGAAGCGTTTATTGATCTCAAACTTTTTCTACCCTTTCCCTGGGGGAGAGCAGTTTCTTAAAGCTGAAGTAGAATGCTGGGAGAAGTGTTCTGGTATAGATGAAGTTATATTAGCCCCAGAAATATTTGATTCTAATGAATCGAAAACTGATTCAATTAAAGGTTTGAAGGTGCTATGTGTTCCTTTAGCTTCGGGTCCGCTAGCCAAATTATCAAATTTAGTGGAAGCGCTATTTTCAATTCTTTTTTGGAAAGAAGTATTCAATATTTTTCGTTATGAATTTAAAACTAAAAAACTAGCTTTGCTAAAAGAGGCGTTATTATCTTGCTCAAATGTAATAAAGCATAAAAAAAGATTAGAAGCTCTGATTACGAAAACTGGTGAAATCGATGGTATATATTGTTATTGGAGTGAATTTGCCTTTTATGCAGCGAGCCTTTTAAAAAGAGAAGGTAAAGTTAAGAAAGTATTTGTTCGAGCTCATGGTTATGACTTATATAAAGAAAGGCGTCCTTATAACTACATGCCTCTTAAAAGGCAATTTTCTGAAGATGCCGATATAGCGTTTTTTTTATCTTCAAAAGCTCAGCAATATTACTTGCTTAACTATGGCGGGGATAAAGCAACTACTGATATTGCCAGGTTGGGTGTTAACACCCCCCATCTTGAACAGGAATTTATTAACATAGAGAATACCCTTCAATTGCTAAGTTTATCTTATTGTGTTCCTATTAAGCGTTTAGATAAAATACTTTCTGCAGTAACTCTTTATGCAAAGCGCTCTCCCGAAGTAAAAGTCATATGGCAGCATATCGGCAGCGGGGATGGCTTTTTAAATTTACAAAATAAAGTGCAAGAGAAAACACTGGGTATTAGTAACTTAACCGTAGAGTTGAAAGGTGCACTCGATAACACAGAAGTACATAATACCTTAAAATTAGAGCAATTTGATGCAATTGTAAATGCGTCGGAATCAGAAGGTGTACCAGTTTCACTCATGGAAGCTATGAGTCACGGCATTCCTGCGATAGCACCTAATGTTGGTGGTATATCAGAGCTTGTTAATCAATCTAATGGTTTTTTATTATCAGAATATTGCTTAGAAGAAGAATTAGTAAATGCGTTTATTGCTTTAAACTCTGATAAAAACCCAAATAAAAGAAGACTTGCTGCCAGAAATTGGGTGAAAACGAATTTCAATGCAAAGACTAATCATATTGAGTTTATTTCAAAATTATCAAGAAGCTTAAATGAACAAAAGTAAGTTACTAGGCTACGCTTTAGGCCCTTTAGGAACTGCGGCTTTAGGGTTTATCTCACTCCCTTTACTTACTTGGTTTTACTCAGTTGAGGATGTTGGTAAAATATCAATGCTGTTGCTCGTTATGAACCTTGGGATCCTTACTTTTTGTTTAGGTTTAGATCAAGCATATGTAAGAGAGTATCATGAAGTAAATTCGAAGCCTGCTTTATTGCGTTTGGTCTGTACTCCTTCCTTGTTACTAATGAGCTTGTTCGCATTATTTGTATTACTTTTTGAACCATCAATTATATCGGTGCTTTTGTATGGTACAGAGAATACATATTTAGCTTTACTTACGCTTTTCTGTATTGTATTTGCTGTGATTTCTCGCTACTTGTCATTAATTTTAAGAATGCAAGAGCGTGCAATAGCTTACTCATTAAGTCAGTTATTACCAAAATTAATTTTTTTATTATGTATTATTGGGATTGTAGTTAGTGAGCTTCCTAAAACTGATGTTAGTTTGATTAGTGCGCAATTTGCTTCTGTATTTACAGTGTTGTTAGTGCTTTTATGGAGCACGCGGAATGAAGTACATAAATCATTTATAGCCAAAGCTACTCATCTAAAATTAACTGATTTACTCAAGTTTGCTCTCCCTCTGATGGCAGGAGGCTTCGCGGCATTTGGGCTGCAAGTTATGGATAAAGTATTTATTAGAAGCTTTTCTACTTTTACAGAGCTTGGGGTTTACTCTGTTACTGTGAGTATTGCAGCTGTCGCAAGCATTTTTGCAAGTATCTTCAACTTAATTTGGTCGCCGATGGTATATAAATGGACTTCAAATGGAGATTTGGACCTTAATATAGTTGATGGTATATCAGAGCATCTATTAGCAGCTATTTTTTTTGTTATGGCAATAGCTGGTAGTTTTTCGTTTTTGCTGCCTTATTTTCTTCCTGAAGAATACTCAGCGATACAAAGTTTAATTACAGTATGTTTGCTCGCGCCATTACTATATACACTGTCAGAGACTACTGCCGTTGGCATTACACTTGCTAGAAAGACAAGCCTTTCGATGTGGGCTTCGGTTTTAGCGCTAGTTATCAATGCATTTGGTAATTATATCTTAGTTGAAAAGTTTGGAGCACAAGGAGCGGCAATATCAACGGCGGTTGCTTTCGCTGCTTTTTATACTTTGAGAACTGAATTCTCAAGAAAAGTATGGCGTAACATGCCGACAATGAAAACATATATAGTAATAGTCATATTACTGATAACGTCAATTTTGCACTGCACTTATTGGCAACAGAGTTTTATGGGGAATATTATGTGGGCTTTATTATTAGTGCTAGGTTTACTCACATTCAAGCGTTCTGTGATATTAGGCTTAAGTGCTTTTAAAAAGTTAGTTTTTAAGTGTTAATTAATGTTGGTTAATAATGTTGCACAAACTATGAAAGATATCAATTTAGTAATAATAATTTATAGCAACCTTTCTATAGGTGGCGGTGGGCGCGAAACATGGCTCGCTAACTTTACTAAAGCAAGTGAAATTCTAAAAAACTTTAAATCTATAACCGTATTAAATGCAACTTCAAATGTTGAGCAAGGCACTCCAATTAAGTTTCCGAGTGAAGTAAATCACAGAAGCGTAGATGTTACACCATTTAATAATGTAAAGCGCATCTCGACCTTTGCAAGCTTTTGCTCTGACCATATAAAAGCCTCAGATAAGCTCGGTGATAAGCAATTGGTGATTTGTCTTGGCTCATACATTGAGAGCATTGCTGGCTATTTTGCATGCAGAGGAACAAAAGCTTTCAAAATAACTTGGATAAGGGGGATCCTTGAAAAAGAGTTAGCGCAAAGACATTCTGCTGTAATACTTGAGTTATTTAAAAAGCTGGAAAATTTTTTACTAAAACGGAACCAGCTAGTGTTATCTAATGGTCAGGACACTGCAGACTTTTATATCAAGAAGGGAATCCCTTCTAAAGTAATAAATAACGGCATTTATCTAGATAAATTTAGTCAGTCTCAGAAAGGGGATAAAATTCGGCTTGGTTTTGTTGGTAGGTTAAATTTAGAGAAAGGAATGAATTATTTTATTCAGTGTTTGGATGAACTTCAAGGCGAGCAAGATATAGAAGTGATAGTTGCTGGCGACGGTTTTGAAAAAGAGGCACTTTTAGAAGCGAAGAAGCGACTCAACGGCAAAGTTTCTATTCAATATGTAGGCGTAGTTGATAATCACAAAGTGCCAGAGTTACTGTCCAAGCTAGATATTAGTTTTCACTTAACTGGAACCAAAATTTTAGGTGGTGGCGGTGTTTCGCATTCATTAATTGAAGCAATGGCCTCAGGTAATCGAATTGTATGCTGGGATAATGATATTTTCAGGCAGGTTGAAGGCTTTAATAACTTTTTCGCTGCAAAAGAAGAGTCACAAAGTGAATTGTTGCGCAGTATGCATGATGCAATTCAGGATGCAAGAAATGCAAGCGGCCCTTCTCAATTAATGGTGAAAGCTGCTCAAGAATACTCATTTTCATCACATGTAAATCGCTTTTTAAAAATAGCGGCAAAGCATATTAAACTCTGAGATCAATAAGATGTCTTTTGATCAAGAAAAAAGGTTAAAGTTAAAACAATTAATTCCACTTGTGTTTACAAGCAAGCTTGTCTTTGTAACGCTTTTTTGTGTGTTGGCATTACCTATTTTCGATTCAATGACTGGCGCTTTATTTAAGCTGAAAATAATGGGTGAAGGTGGCCTTGCAACTCCTTCGCAACTTGGCCGATTATTTATTCTAGGGTTATTGTTTTTCTTTGTTTTTTCGTCTGAAAAAATAACTAAAACAATAAAAAAGCGGATTTTATATTTAACTACATTCTTCTTACTCTCTGAAAGCTTAGTGGCAATCTTACATTTGGGCTTAGTTCCTTATATTTCTGGTATTGTTTTTTTTAGCAAGGTTATTTTTTGCATTTTAGTTTATGCTTACTTCAAATGCTGGGTCCACGAAAGTTTGTCTTATTATGATTTATTCTTTCGTCTGGTGATAGCTTATGGTCTGGTAGTTGCGGTTCTTTTATCAAGTGCCTTTATCAGTGGTTTTCATATTTCAAATTATGGCAGTAAATTTGCGACTAGGGGGCTGTTCGTTTCAGGTAATGGGGTTGGTGTAACAATAGGTACTTGTAGTTTGTTGGCCTTATATTATGCATTAAAAACAAGAAGAAAGGTTTTCTATTTTATGGGGGCCTTTATGATATTTGGTACGGTAATCATTGGTACTAAAACCGCTCTTTTATTTGCATTACTTAGTTGTATATTGTTTTTCATCCTCAGTTTTAGATTATTTCCTTGGTTAACTGTTATTTTTTCCATTTTAATTGGTTTGTATATAGTACCTATTGTTGTGGATGCTTTGAGTCTGGTTTTTGAGAATATAATAAACAAATTTAATAAGATAGAAGATAAAGCTGTGTTGCTATCTAGCTCTAGGGATGTATTTATTTATAATGCATTTGCTAAAATAAATTGGGATGATATTTTTAGTTTAAGGCTACTAATTGGAGGGGGAGGGTATTTTGCCTATGAAAACTTGGAGCTACTCTCAGATATACGCAGAAAAACCTTAGAGAATGATCTTTTTGAACTGTTTTTTTGCTATGGGATCCTTGCAGCATCAGCTTATTTTTTATTTGGATTAATGGCTATATTTAAAGGCCTTTTAAAAGGTCGTTACTTCCTAACTGCTTGTTTTTCACTTGTTTTTTTGCATTCAGTTTTAGCAGGACATGTACTTTTCAATGGCACCTCTTCAATTATGCTAGTATTTATGTTTCTTTTACTCAGCGCGCGTTATCACCCATCAAAGATTAGAGAGTTGAAATGATAAAGTTTTCAGTTGTTATCCCCTTATTCAATAAGGAAGATTATATTGAGCGATGTATCAGAAGTGTTGCCGCTCAAGTTTATGATAATTATGAAATAATTGTTGTTGATGATGGTTCTACCGATATGAGCGTTGAGTTAGTTAATCGGCTGAAAATTTCAAATTTAAGGTTAATACAGCAAGAAAATGGTGGTGTTTCAAAAGCAAGAAATACAGGCATAAGTAATGCTGTTGGAGAGTGGGTTGCCTTCTTAGATGCTGATGACTTTTGGGAGCCAGAATATTTACATGAAATGACTATTCTGCAAAGCAAATACTCAAGTGCATCATTATGTTGTAGTGCGTATTGTTTTGACAGTCCGAATGGAAGGAAGCCTGCTAAATTGTGTATCCCTGGCAAGACAGATTATAGGCTTATAGATAATTACTTCTATACCACTTGCAGAGGTAACCTACCCGTTACAGCTTCATCTGTTTCTATAAAAAGAGCTGCTTTAAATGAAATAGGTGGCTTCCCTGAGGGGTGGAAAATGGGCGAGGATATTTTTGTATGGATGCGAATTGCTATTGACTATCAGTTGGCGATTTGTATGAAACAACTCGCAATATATGACGAGAGTGATACTGGTAGCGCAACAAAGAAAAATAAAGTATTAAACATTTTACCCCATGTTAAGGCTTTAGAAGAGTGGTTAGATTCAAGTCGAGTTCCAGAGCGGCAAATACACGAAGCCAAAAACCTAGTCCACAGAAGCTATATATATACAGCACTACAAAACCTTAAAGAGGGTAATCAGATGTTAGCGAGAGATTTAGTGGCAAACACTAATGTCCGCTTTGGTATTCATGCTATTGCAATTCAATTGTTGAGTGTAATGCCAAATTGGCTTGTTAAAAGGCTTCTCTAACCTCTTTGCTTAGCAGACAGCGCACAAAAACTCATGTAGAATCGCCTGCCACGTTGAAAAAGGGGTGAAAATGAAGAGTAATTTTACAGTTCTTGATAAAAAAATAGCACCAAAAAAATCACTAAATGAAAGGTTGAGTCAACTTTATTCCACTGAAAGTCCAAGTGAAAAGATCAAAGTTACTTTTGTAAATCCTTTTTCGTACGGTCTACTTGTAGATAGACAAGACTTACTTAGTGAATTTGATTATATTTTTTCGGATGGCGCATTGCATACAAAACTTCACAATATCTTTTGTAGCAATAAGATAGACAGAGTTAGTTTTGATCTCTCATCAATTGCTAAAGATACTCTACTCAGAGCACAAAAAACGAATTTGAGAATTGCTTTTATTGGTGGTAAGCCTGAGCATTCTGAAGCCTTACCTTGTAAACTCTTGGAATTATTTCCGGAGCTGAATATAGTTTTTTGCCGTGACGGCTATTTTGGTGATGAAAAAGAAAAGAAAGAATGCATTGTCGATTTGAAAGGGTCACAGCCTGATATTGTTATTATTGGTATGGGAACCCCGTTACAAGAAGAGTTTCTTTTAATGGTTGCTGATAACGTGCCCTCTGCTCGAGAGTTCTATACTTGTGGTGGCTTTTTGGAGCAAACGGCGACAAAGGGCGATTATTATCATCCGATTGTTAAAAAGTTGGGTGTTAGGTGGTTGCAACGAGCCATTATGCACAAACATGTGAGAAAAAGACTCCTGTCTGATTATCCTCGTTTTATCTTTAATTATATTAAAGCGCACTGCTAAAAAACACTGTCACAAAGAACGGAATAAGAAAAATGAATTACAGATTTGATATTGCCTCTTTAAGAAGCTTAGCGATTATCTTGGTTGTTTTGTTTCACTATGAAATCGCACTTTTTAAGGGGGGGTTTATCGGTGTAGACATCTTTTTTGTTCTTTCTGGTTATTTAATGACAAGAATCATCATAGAAAAGCAAGTCAAAGGTGACTTTTCTATTATGGACTTCTTTATGTCACGTGTTAATCGTTTGCTACCTGCACTCGCATTCATGATTATTGTAGTAAGTGTTTATTTATTCTTTTTTGAGTTACCGTCTATTCTGAGAAACTTTGGTAAAAATAGTTTAGTAAGTTTAATTCCAGTTTCTAACTGGGTATATATGTCTAAATCAGGTTACTTTGACGTTAGTCAATTTAACATAAACTTACTTTTACATACTTGGTCTCTTTCAGTTGAGTGGCAGTTTTATATTCTTTTTCCATTTGTAATTTCTTTTGCATTTTTAATTAAGAATAAGAAAGATGGGGTCAAGAACAGCTTTATTTTATGTTCGATATTGCTTTTATTAAGCTTATCGTCAACGTTTGCTTTAGAAGCTAATTACTATAATACGATATTTAGAGGTTGGGAATTATTAGCTGGTAGCATGGTCTACTTTTCAGAGAGAAAAAAAGCTTTAGCTCCAAGATTTAAGCTGTTTTTATTATTCATAGTTTTACTACCCTTTTGCGCCATTATGATTTCTCCGAGTGATCACTGGCCAAATATTAGTGCGCTTCTTGTCATTTTTATTACAGTATTTACCTTACTCATTGGCAATTTGAAATTCGATAAACAATCTACTTTTATCTTCAAAGCTGTCAATTATGTTTCAGAGCGCTCCTACTCTATTTATCTATGGCACTGGCCTGTTTTTCATTTGCTAAACAAACAGGCCTTAGCGGCGATCGTCTTGACATTTATTTTTGCTGAGATTACCTATCGATTTATTGAGACGCCTCTAAGAAAGAAAAGTATTAAATACTTTGTATTGAATGTATTACTAGTTGGTGTTGTAACTATTATTAGCTTTTTATCTTTTAAGTTTATGCTGACTCCCTATGCGGAAAAAATTAGTCCTTTACCAAATAACGTCATTGCCGCTGATCGAGCTTTAACAGATAAAGATCCAAGAAAAGACCGTTGCTTAAATACATCTGGTAGCCATTCAGCGAATTGCGTTTACCCGAGAGAAAAAGATAGTTATGCAACTGTATTATTAGGCGATAGTCACGCAAGCAGTCTAATAACAGCAATAGAGTCCTCGAAATTTGGTAGCAATGGAATTTTACTAGTTGCAAAAGCGGGCTGCTTGATAAATGACGGTAGTATTGATAACAGACTTTTATACAAAGAAGATTGCAAGACTTTCACAGAAAGTAATATAAGAAACTTTAAGGATAAAAATATATTTATTAGCTCAAGATGGCCTTTATACGAAAATAGAATCTCAACTCCAAATGATTACTCTGCATTTTTCAACGTAGCCTGTTCGCTGTCTAAAGAAAATAAAGTGTCAATTATAAGCTCAACCCCTGAGTTTGATTATTTAGTGCCTAATAAGGTTGCACAAGACTTGTTACTAGGTCATGAGGATGGTTTGCCGGTTAAGTTCGAAAAAGTAATGGGAAAAGCGAGAAGCTTTGAATTTATGCTCAGAGAGAAAGCATCACATTGTGATTTTAATATTTTAAGCCCAGAAGAATACTTATGTGATGGCAAGATGTGTAAAACGTCAATAAGAGGTATGCCGAGCTATTTTGATGATAACCATTTATCAGAAAGTGGTAATAAAATTTTGGTCGATATGTTCAATAAGCTTAACTAAAATTTGCATCAAAATAGGTTGTGGCGCCTAAAATTTACGTAATAGTTTGGGCGCTATCCATAACATTTTAACTTTAGATTAAATATTTAGAAAAATTTACATAAAGCCGATGCAACTGAGATTGCAGTTCATATGTAGGCGGTGAATTTTCGTCATGCTTAATTATTAAAAGCAAAGGGTAAACCAGCGCCTACAGATAAGCTCGCTCACTGAACACCTCAACACTCACATAATGCCGATATAACTGAGATTGCAACTCATATGTAGGCGCTGACTCTTCGTTACGCTTAATTATTACAAGCGCAGGACTAACCAGCGCCTACAAAACAACACGCTAACTCGAGACTTTCCGCTTTCCGCTTCTATCTTCAATACATAAAAAAATTCACACTCCTATTACTTGCTAACAAAATCTACAAGTGGTTTAATTACTCAGCTTTATATAAAGGCTTTAGACAAGGCTAACAAGAACGATTTTAGGAAGAACGAATGGCGCAAAGCTATAAAACTTTCATTGCATCAGCATGTTTTCTGGCAATGAGTGGCTGTACAATTATACCTGGCGGCCATTTTGAGGGACTAAAACAAGGTGAACAGACTGAGAACCTTGAGAGGGAACTAGAAAAAGTCAATATCCAACTTATAGATTCAGCCCTTATCAATCAAAAAAAAGCAGTTTCACAAAAAAGAACATTTAAAGCCTCTGATGGTCTAGATCTTACTAATTATGAATACAAACTTGGCGTGGGTGACGTACTGACCATAGGTGTATGGGACCACCCTGAGCTAACTATTCCAGCTGCTGTTCAACGTACCGCTGAGTTTGATGGTTTCCGTGTACAAGCTGATGGCACCATTACTTACGCATATGCGCCTAAAGTGCCAGCCGCCGGTAAAACGGTTGCTGAAGTTCGTGAAGAACTAGTTAAGCGCTTAAGTCGCGTCATTGAAGACCCGCAAATTGACGTAAAAGTAGTGGGTTTCAGAAGCCAAAAAGCCTATGTTACAGGTGAAGTGAAAAAGCCTGGTGTTTACCCTGTGACCGAAACGCCATTAACCTTAATTGATGCACTAAACCAAGCAGGTGGTTTAAATGAACGTGCTGACTGGAAAACAGTGACATTTACCCGAGGTAATGAAACCGAAGTTATTCGTTTAGATGACTTTTATTCCAAAGGCGACATTTCTCAAAACCGTTTATTGCAGCACGGCGATATTGTACATGTAACACGTAACGACCAAAGAAACGTGTATGTATTGGGTGATGTAAAACGCGCTGGCACAGTAGAAGTGAATCGTTATGGCTTGAATTTAGCCGAAGCGCTCAGTGAGGTTGGCGGTATTGACGAGCGCTCAGCTGACGCCAATGGTATTTTTGTTCTTCGCAAACGTGACCTTGAAAAAGATGGTGTAATCGCAGACGTGTATCAGTTGCATGCAAAGAATGTTGCTGCATTAGTGCTAGCAGAGCAATTCGAATTAGATCCGCAAGACATTGTTTATGTTACCAGTGCGCCACTTGCACGTTGGAACAAAGTAATAAGTTTGTTGTTACCAGCGTTAACAACAGTAGACAGATTACAAGACATAGATAACCAATAGTAGGCGAAGTAGCATGTTCGATAGTGTTTTAATGGTATGTGCAGGTAATATTTGTCGAAGCCCAACTGCTGAATACGTTTTAAAAAGTAAACTGGCAGACAAAAACGTTAAAGTGAGCTCTGCTGGTTTAACTGCCCTTGAAGGTAAATCAGCCGATAGTTTTGCTCAAGAACTGGCTCTGCAACATGGCGTTGATATGTCAGAACATAAAGGGCAGCAAATTAGTACAAGTCTTGTGACTCACAATAGTATGATTTTGGTTATGGAGAAACGTCACCTAGAAGACTTATGCTCTCGTTACCCGCAAGCGCGCGGAAAAACATTTCTATTAGGTAAATGGTTGGGCGATAAAGAAGTGCCCGATCCATACCGTCAAAGCCGTGAAGCTTTTGAACATGTCTACGAATTAATCGATAGCGCGTGTAGCGCTTGGCAGAAGTACTTATAAGGATGAAAGAGTTTATGAATGCTCAATCCAAGCAATTAACTATTGCGCAAAATGTTCAATCAAGTCAACAGGAAAGAGAAATTGATTTGTTACCTTTAATTGGGGCATTGCTGGATAGGAAGCTTTTAATTGTATCAGTAACTGCTCTTTTTATGTTAGTTGGTATTGCAATTGCGATTTTTAGTACTCCGATTTACCAAGCGACTGCAATGATTCAAGTTGAAGAGAAAGGCGGTGCTGTTCCTGGCTTTGACGAGTTAGGGGGGATGTTTGAAAGTACCTCGGCAGCAGTTACAGAAATAGAGCTCCTTAAATCACGAAGTATAATTGGTGAAGCGGTAGATAGCTTAAGCTTAGACATAGTTGCAGAACCAAAACTGTTTAAAATAATTGGAAATCGAGCTTTTCGTAAGTTTACCCCGCTAGAGCAGGGAGATTTGGCTGAACCTAGCTTTGGCGCAAGTAGCTATGCTTGGGGTGGAGAAGAAATCGAAGTTTTTCGATTTGATGTTCCTGAAAATGCAATAGGTAAAGAATTCACTTTAATTGCCCTTGAGAACAATCAATTTGAGCTACAAGATGGTAATGGCAACCGGATCTTAAAAGGTAATGTTGGTGAGGAGGTTTCAAATAGTACTTACTCATTGACAGTTAAAACTTTAGTCGCTAGACCGTCGACTGAGTTTATTGTTTCAAAAAAGAATCGACTTAATACTATTCTTGACCTTCAGTTAGCAATCGGTGCTAGTGAAAAAAGTAAAGCATCTGGAATTATTAACCTCAGTCTTCAAAGTGGAGATGCAGAATATGCTAAAAAGGTTCTAAATAAAGTCGCGGATATTTATGTTCGTCGTAATGTCGAGCGAAATAGCGCCGAAGCCAAGAAATCACTAGACTTTTTAGAGTATCAATTGCCTCAGGTAAAAAGAAAACTGGAAGCCTCTGAGCAACGTTTTAATGATTATCAAGTCAAACAACAATCTGTAGATATTTCTTTAGAGACAGAGGGTATTCTAAAACAGCTGGTAGAGCTAGAAACTCAGATCCAGGAGTTGGAACTCAATCGACTTCAGCTAGGGCAAAAGTTCAAACAGACTCACCCAAGCTATCAAGCTGCTGTTGAGCAAATAAAAGCTGTTGAAAATCAGAAGCGTAAATTAGCAAATGAGGTGCAGGTATTACCTGAAACACAGCAAGAACTACTGAGGCTGACCCGTGATGTTGAGGTGAATAATGAAATATACACTTTGCTACTGGCTAAAACACAAGAATTAGACATTGTCCGTGCAGGAACTATTGGTAATGTACGCGTCATAGATAAGGCAGAAGTAAACACCTCCAAGCCAGTAAAACCAAAGAAAGCTTTAATTGTTATTATGGTCACCATGATGGGTGGTATGATCGCTGTTGCAATTGTTTTGATTCAGCGGGCCATGCATAAAGGCATTGAGGATCCAAATGAAATTGAAGCATTAGGCTTACCTGTTTACGCGAGCGTTCCTTATTCAGAATATCAAGATAAACTTGTTGGGTTTGCTAAAGCTAGGAAAGGTAAAGCGATAAAGTCTAAATCTATTCTTGCTGTTGATAATCCTGCAGACCTTTCAATCGAAGCCCTTCGAAGCCTTCGTACTAGCTTGCATTTTGCAATGATGGAAGCGAAAAACAATGTAATTGCTATTTCAGGCCCAAGTCCAGGTGTAGGTAAGTCTTTCATCTCTGTAAACTTAGCCACAGTCCTTGCGCAAAGTGGTAAAAAGGTAATGGTAATTGATGCCGATATGCGTAAGGGTTATTTGCAAACTCAGTTTGGAATTCCATGGGATAATGGATTAAGCGATTACTTGTCGTCCAGAATTACTTTGGAACAAGCAACAAAGCATAGCCAAGTTGAAGGCTTAGATGTAATGACGCGAGGGCAAATACCGCCAAATCCATCAGAGCTATTAATGCACGAAAACTTCTCAAAGCTTGTTGAAGAGGTAAGCGAAAAGTACGACTTAGTAATAATAGATACGCCACCAATTTTAGCAGTAACTGATCCCGCCATTGTGAGTGCTCACGCGGGTAGTACACTGCTAGTAACTCGTTTCGGTCAAAACCATGTTAAAGAGTTAGAGCTAACTCGTAACCGTTTTGAGCAAAATGGTATTGATGTTAAAGGTGTAGTGTTTAATGGGGTAGTTAAAAAAGCAAGCAATGCTTATGGTTATTACGGTTACTACAACTACGAATATAAATCGGATAAATAGTAAGAGCTTCATTTAGGAAGAAGGTAATGATGTTTCCAAATTCAGATACAAGACTAGCAATCATTGGTTTAGGCTATGTAGGCTTACCATTGGCGGTAGAGTTGTCTAAAAAATATAATGTTTTGGGTTTTGATATTAATTCAGCACGAGTTGAAGAGCTGCAAGGCGGTCATGACTCTACATTAGAGGTGTCAGATGCAGAGCTTCAAGCTGCAACTGAATTAAGATTCTCTTCATCTAAATCAGATTTACAAAGTGCGAATGTATATATAGTTACAGTACCAACGCCAATTGATGACAGTAATGCGCCAGATTTAACGCCATTACAAAAGGCATCAGAAATGTTAGGTGATTATGTATCTAAAGGCGATGTGGTGATTTATGAATCTACAGTTTACCCTGGTGCTACAGAAGAAGTCTGCTTGCCTATTATAGAAAAAGTGTCTGGTCTGAAGTTTAATGAAGATTTCTTTGCAGGCTATTCTCCAGAGCGTATTAACCCAGGTGATAAAGTTAATACTCTTACTAAAATCA
>CAYZOE010000001.1:102608-117117 GCA_964479805.1 uncultured Pseudoalteromonas sp.
CGTGGGCTCAGTATACATTAGTGGCAGAGGACCGAGATGCGGAGATGGCGAAGTATAAGGCGCAAGGCATTCCAACTATGGTCTATTACGGCACGTGTATGCATCAACAAACCGCATTCAAATCGCTAGGTTACCAGGAGGGAGATTTTCCGGTGGCTGAGCGTTTAGCGAGTTCAGTGTTTAGCTTACCTATGCACGGTTATTTATAGGATGTCTCTTAAGGACAATGTTTTTGCTAAACAAATAGCTAAGCTGGCAAGTGGTACAGCACTTGCCCAGCTTATTAATATCGCATCTTTGCCTTTATTGACTCGGCTCTATACACCAAGTCAATTCGGTGTGTTTGCCGTCTTTTTAGCTAGTGTTGCAGTGCTTAGTTCTATTTCTACACTGAAATATGAAAATGCCATTCTGGATGAAGAAGCGGTTCAAGATGCAAAAAACTGTACTGTATTGACGGCACTTTCTGGTATTTTCATAGTTACCCCTTTAATGCTCTATTGCCTCTTCACCTATTATTATGACTTTAGTTTAATTGGGATAGATTGGTTAGCAGCACTTTTCCTTATTATTGCTATTATTTTAACCAATACATTCACTGCTTTGTATTACTGGTGCAATCGTTTACAGCATTATGGCTTTATGACAAAGGGCAGAGTATTCGCTGCAGTAGCAGTTGCTTTTATTTCTCTTCTAATTGGTTATCTAGAGATTGATTCAGTGAATGGGCTAATTGTTGGTTCACTTGTTGGTATGGCGGTGAACGCAGTTTATTTGATCCTAAAATTAAATCTTTCGTTTTCTTCCGTCCGTCAGGTGTCTTTAGAGAAGCTATACACCTTATCTATTAAACTGAAGAGGTTTCCTCTTTTTTTAGTGCCCAGTACTTTACTTGATAGGGTCGCTGCTCAAATTCATATTTTTGTATTCTCTTCTGTCTTTGGAAATTCTATCGCCGGGGCTATGGGAGTGTATAATCGAGTTGTTGGCTTACCGACGAGTTTAATTGGTAATGCTGTAGGTGATGTTTATAAGCGTCGTATTAGTGAGCTCTTGAAGGGTAAGCAAAGCTGTAGAAACGTGTTTATAAAAACAGGGTTATCTCTATTTATTATGGCTGCACCAATCTCCTGCATTTTATTCTTCTTTGCACCGGAAATTTTTATGTTTGTATTGGGTGAGCAGTGGAAGCAAGCCGGTGAGATTACTAGCTTTCTTTCAATCAATTTCCTTTTAGCTTTTGTTATCAGCCCGTTAGCTGGGATATTATATTTGAGAGAAAACCAGAGAATTGATTTATTAATTCAGATAATTTTAGTGATATCATTGGCGATTGGTATGACAACAGCCGTTTATGAAAATAGTTTTAAAATTGCATTGAGTACTTACGCAATTTCTTTTGGTGTTAAATACTTGGTCCAGCTACTAGTAAGTTTTAAGCTGGCTAAATGAATTAGGTTATGGAGTAATAAAGATGTCGTTAGAAGAACAGGTATGCACACTATGTGTTATGGACACCAGTGATCCTAACATCACTTTTGATGAAAATGGCGTATGCAATCATTGGAAAGAAGCCACCGAAAAACTAGAAAAAGGGTGGCTTCCTAATGAAAATGGGCAGAAGCTTTTGGAGGAGAGTGCCGCTGAAATAAGGCAGGCAGGAACTGGCAAAGAGTATGATTGTATTATAGGGGTAAGTGGAGGTATTGACTCTTCTTATCTTCTACATGTTGCTGTAAAGTTGATGAAGCTTAGTCCTTTAGTTGTACATGTTGATGCTGGCTGGAACTCTGAAATTGCAGTTCAAAATATTGAGAAATTGGTTAAAAAACTTGATTTAGACCTTTTTACTTATGTTGTAAATTGGGAAGAAATGAAGGATCTTCAATTAGCATTTCTTAAATCATCGGTAGCAAATCAAGATATTCCGCAGGATCATTCATTTTTTGCCAAGCTATATGAGTTTGCTGAAAGCAAAAAAATTAGGTATGTGATTACAGGTAGTAATTTGACTAGCGAATCTATATTGCCTAGTAGTTGGGGTTACGATGCTTCAGATAGCATTCATATCAAAGATATTCATAAAAAATTCGGCAAAAAGAAGCTGAAAACATATCCAATGATGGGTTTTATTAAGTCTAAGATTTATTGGAATTACATTAATAAAATGAATGTAATTAGCCCGCTTAATTGGATTGACTATAACAAGAATGAAGCTATTGAATTTCTAATGAAAGAATATGGCTGGAAGTTTTATGGCGGTAAACACCATGAGTCTAAGTGGACTAAGTTCTTCCAGGCTTATTATCTCCCTAAAAAATTTGGCTTTGATAAGCGTAAAGCGCATTTATCAAGCATGATTGTAGCAGGGCAAATCACTAGGGAAGAAGCGTTAGAGGAATTAAAAAGGCCGTTATATAAAGAAGAAGAGCTAGCTGATGATATGAATTTTATATCAGAGAAGCTTGGTATCTCTCTGGACGAGTTTAAAAAGTTAATTGAACTACCCAATAAAGATTATTCAGCTTATAAAAATTACCAATCTAGAATGCAGTTTTTGAAAAAGCTAAAAGCAAAGTTTTTTGGGAAAAAGTAGACTGAATTTAGTAAGTTTTTGCTAAAGCATAGTGTTTGTTTATTGGTGAATTAAGTGATTATTGACACACTTTTTGTAATTATATTCCTGCTTATACCTCTTTTTAGTGAGCTGCTTTTGAGGTTGTCTGGGTATAGCTTTTTTAAATTCTCACTGCCTTCCTTTTGCATTTTATCAATTATGGTATTCGCATATATAGGCGTTTTACCTTTATATTTTGGTTGGGATGAATTTAGAGTAGCGATGGGTATTACTGATAAGGAAGTTTTACTCAAAGTTTTCCTTGGTAATTCCCTCGCCATTTTATTTATACCTGTAGGTATATATTTCAGCACTATGGTTTTTGGCTATAGTATGGAAACGTATGACTATCGAGGATTGGACTCGAAGGAAGGAATGTTTCTGTTCTTTTTATTTCTTGTTTCTTCCTTTGTGCTGTTTCTCTATATTGCTAAAGTACCTCAGTTAGCACTAGTTGTAGCTATTACTGAGGGAGCTGCAGAGTCTAAAGTTGCTAGAAGTCTAATGGGTAATGATTTCTCAGGATCATATCATTGGTATTCATTATTCATGAAACACCTTTTGACTTTATCTACTTATGCTTTTTTTGCAAACTACTTGATATCAAAAACGATAAAATCTAAATTAATTTTCATTGTTGCGTTTGTGCTAGCATCCTTGTCGGCTTTGATTTCTGCCGAAAAAGCTCCTTTTATATGGCTTTTGATTGGCCTGTTTTTAGTCTATTCACTAGTTAGAAAGAACGGGAGTTATGGAACAGGAAAAATATTACTCATATCGGCTATAATGGTTGGTTTTTTGGTTGTATTTTATACAATTTTTATGGGGGTTGAAGACATTAATGTTGCCGTACTTTCTGTTTTCAGCCGTGCTTTCACTGGTGGAATAGCACCTGCTTATTATTATTTTGAGTTTATACCAACCCACCAAGACTTCTTATTAGGTAGAACTTTCCCAAATCCGGGTGGTTTACTCCCTTTCGAGCCCTATCGTTTAACTGTTGAAGTGGTAAATTGGAAGTTTCCTTCAGTAGTTGAGAAGGGAATAGTTGGGACTGCCCCAACAGTTTTTTGGGCCGAAATGTATGCAAACTTTAGTTGGTTTGGAGTATTAATCTCGCCTTTTATTGTTGGCTTTTTGTTGCACCTTTTATATCTAAAATTCAACACGCTGGAAAATACACCTATAAAAGCCGGGCTGATTATATGGCTTGCAATGCATTATATGCACCTGTCTGATACTTCATTAAGTGGTTTTATAGTTGATATTGTTTTTATTTTTGTAACTATTTTTACAATTGGAATAATTGCAGTTTCTAATAATTTTCGTATCAAATACTTTAGTTAGGAAGTTACCTTGAATAATTTACATATTTCGTTAACTGAGATGAAAAATGAATCTAGAGTATTAAAGCAAACTAACTCTATATACAACTCAAATAGATTTAAAAATGTCTTCATATCATCTCTTTGGAGTGAAGGACTTGCCAAAAGTGAAAACTTAAATGGAGTTGAGTTAAAAAGGTTTGATCTTAAAACGAGGAATTATGGTAATAATCTTGTTATTCAATTGCTAAAGTACTTGGAGTTTACCTTTGCTGTTTATCGCAGCTATAGGAAAAAGAATATTGATATTATTACTATTCATGCACTGGCATTATTGCCTTTAGGGTGTTTGTTAAAATTATTGTATTCTGCCAAGTTAGTTTATGATGCTCATGAGTTAGAAACTGAAAAGAATGGATTGGGCGGAGTAAGAAAAAAGCTTGCAAAACGTTTAGAGAGCATGCTTATTCCATTTGTTGATCATACTATAGTAGTAAGTAATTCAATTGCTGACTGGTACAAATCTAGTTATTCAATAAATAATGTATCTGTGGTTTTTAACGCTCCAATAATTGAAAATATAAAGCCGAGTAATTTACTAAAATCTAAATTGGGTATAGATAGCCACATTAAGCTGTATATTTATCAAGGCGTGCTTAATAAGGGAAGAGGCATAGATGAAATTTTAGGTGTTTTTAAGAAAGCGAAAGGTAATGTTGCGGTAGCCTTTATGGGTTATGGTATTGATTCTGAAAAGATCAAAGAAGCAGCTGAATCTTCAGATAAAATCTACTATGTTCCGGCAGTGCCACCATCTGAAGTTTTATCCTATACCGCATCTGCAGATGTCGGTATTTCGTTTATTGAACCAATTTGCCTTTCCTATGATTATTGTATGCCTAATAAAATCTTTGAGTATTTAGCTGTAGGCTTACCAGTGATCGTTTCAAATGGAAAAGAGATGTCAAAGTTTGTTGAAGAGTACGGTATCGGCTGGCATGCTAATGACTTTTCTAGCGATGAATTGGCAAAACTTGTACAGCAATCAAGTAAACTAGATACATCAATATATAGCGAAAGAAGTAAAAAAACATCTGAAAAATATAAATGGCAGCATCAAGAGCGACTGCTTCTTGAAGTATATGAAAATGTTATGGAGTAAATGGTGTTTGTAATAATAGACTATGGAACGGGGAATTCGGGCTCTATTTTAAATATGCTAAGAAAAGTTGGCGTAGAGGGCTGTGTTTCGAGTGATCCTGAAGTGATTAAAAACTCTAAAGCTTTAATTCTCCCTGGTGTAGGTGCTTTTGATAATGCTATCAAAAAATTCGATGAATCTGGGTTAAAAAGCTTAATTGAAGAGGAAGTTTTAGTTAATAAGAAGCCTTTCTTAGGCGTGTGTTTAGGCATGCAGCTTTTATTTGATAAAAGCGAAGAAGGTGTCTTAAGCGGTTTGGGATGGATCCCTGGAAGTGTTAAGAGATTTAACTTCGATAATATCGATGTTAATTTGAAAGTACCTCATATGGGCTGGAGCGTTGTTAATTCTCCAAATAACTCAGAACTTTTCTTTGAAGGCTTTGAGGAGCACAGGTTTTATTTTGTGCATTCTTTCCACGTTGTTTGCGATCCTAAGTATGTGATAGGGACAGCTCAATACGGTTATGAGTTTATTTGTGCAGTGCGTAAAGACAATATATGGGCAACTCAGTTCCATCCTGAGAAAAGTCATAAATTTGGCATTCAATTATTTAAACAATTTGTGAATTTAGTATGTTGAACAAAAGGGTAATTCCTACCTTACTTCTTGATAATACAGGTTTAGTTAAAGGCCGGAATTTTAAAAAACATAAATATGTTGGTGATCCTGTTAACGCCGTTAAGATCTTTAACGATAAAGAAGTCGATGAACTTGCGATTCTTGATATCACGGCGACTAATGAGAATCGAAGGCCTAATTTTGAGTTAATCAAGAACATTGCTTCTCAAGCATTTATGCCATTTGCTTACGGTGGTGGCTTGAGAGAGTTATCCGATATTGAAATGTTATTCAAAATTGGCGTTGAAAAAGCAATATTGAATACTGTTGCAGTAGAAAATTTGTCATTAGTGTCAGCTGCAAGTCAAATTGTCGGTCAACAAAGCATTGTGGTGTCAATTGACTATAAAAAAACATTTTTTGGTGGCAAGAAAGTCTTTACTCATTCAGGAAAAAACAATTCTAAACTAGACCCTATTGAATATGCTTTAAGAGTACAAGATGCTGGAGCTGGAGAAATTATCGTGAACTCAATCGATAATGAGGGTACTTTGAAAGGCTATGACTATGAGCTAATCCAAGACTTGTCTACTAAATTGGATATTCCTGTTATTGCGTCTGGTGGTGCTGGATGTTTAGAAGATTTTAAGCAAGCAGTTGATGTAGGGGCTTCTGCAGTCGCCGCAGGTGATATGTTTACTTTTCATGGAAAGCATAAAGCAGTATTGATTACATACCCAAAATACGCTGAATTAGAAAATTTATTTAAAGGGCAAAATAATGAGTAAGCATGATATTACAGTTTGTACTAGATGTGTAATGGACACAACTGACGACGATATTTATTTTGATGATAATGGTGTTTGTAATTACTGTAACAATTTTGACAATGTGATTTCTAAGCGCTGGCACCCAGACAGAGAAGACTTACTTGAACAGCGCATCGAACAGATAAAACGAGAAGGTAAAGGTAAAGAGTACGACTGCATTATAGGGCTAAGTGGTGGCATTGATAGTTCTTACTTAGCTGTAAAACTTAAAGGTTATGGTTTAAGACCCTTAGTGGTACATGTTGATGCTGGTTGGAACAGTGAGCTAGCAGTTCATAATATCAAACAAGTTGTAGATTATTGTGGTTTTGATCTTCATACACATGTTATGAATTGGAACGATGTGCAGGCTTTACAATTGGCTTATTTAAAAGCCGGTGTAGCGAATCAAGATGTTGTTCAAGATCATTCATTTTTTTCAACTTTATATCATTTTGCCGTTAAAAATAATATAAAGACAGTTATCAGTGGCGGAAACATTGCAACAGAATCTATATTCCCTTCTTCGTGGCACCACTCTGCTATGGATGCAAAAAATATCCACTCAATATTTAAAAAGCACGGACAAGGTAAGCTGAAAGATTACTCTACAATTAGTATGCTTCAGTATTATATTTATTACCCTTATGTATATAAGATGAAGACATTCAGGCCTCTTAACTTTATGCACTACGATAAAGATGATGCGATGAGATATTTAGTTGAAGAGGTTGGTTATAAAGAGTATGGACGCAAGCATGGCGAATCTATTTTTACACGCTTTTTCCAGAACCATTATCTTCCAGCTAAATTTGGATACGACAAGCGGAAACCGCATCTAGCTAGTTTGATTAACGCTAAGCAACTTAGTCGCGATGAGGCGCTTAAAATATTACAAGAGCCTTTATACGATGAAATTGAGTTAAAAGAAGACCTTGTATTTGTTGCTCAAAAACTTGGTATTACGGTAGAAGAGCTTCAGTCTTATATTTCAGAAGAAGGCCGTAGCTATAAAGAGTACTCTAACTGGGACAGAGGTTACAGAAGACTTAAGGCTATTCAGAAAAAGCTTGAAAAATTACTTGGAAGAGAAATTAAGAACTACGCATAGTTCTAGTAAGGATATAACTTGAAAGTTTGCCATTTAACCTCTGCGCATCCAAGGTATGACACTCGTATTTTTGTAAAGATGTGTCGTACTTGTGTTGAACAGGGCTGGAATACTTATTTAGTTGTTGCCGATAACCTAGGCGACGAAGTAAAAGATGGAGTAGCGATACTTGATGTTGGCTCGAGTTCGAACAAGAGGCTCAAAAGGTTCACTAAAGCCGTCTGGTCTGTTTACAAAAAAGCAGTTGAGTTAGACGCTGATATTTATCATTTACATGACCCTGAATTGCTTTCTATTGCGTTATTATTAAAATCCAAAGGTAAGAAGGTTATTTTTGATGCGCATGAAGATTTACCTAAGCAAATTTTAAGTAAACCTTATTTAAAACCTTATCAAGCAAAAGCGATTTCTTTTTTTGCTAAAAACTTTGAAAGCTTTGTTTGTAAAATGCTTGATGGTGTAGTGGCAGCTACACCTTATATCAAAGCAAAATTTGAGCTCTATAAATGTAACACTGAAGCTGTTAATAACTTTCCAATAATTGAAGAGTTTCCTGAGATTACAACTAGAAATACTAACTCAAGTTTTACAGCATGTTATATCGGTTATATTTCAAAAGTTAGAGGGGTTATTGAAATGCTAGATGCCCTGGATTTAACCGAAGGGCTCGCTTTGTCAATTGCAGGAAAGTTTAATGATAAAGGGTTGGAGAAGTTAGCTAGAAATCATCCAGCTTGGCCTAAAATTAATGATTGTGGATGGTTATCAAGAGAGGGGGTATCAGAGCTGATGGCCGATAGCTCAGTAGGCCTTGTCACTTTACATCCTACTATTAACTATCAAGATGCGTTGCCAGTGAAAATGTTTGAATATATGGCGGCAGGAATACCATTAATAGCAACAGATGTCCCTTATTGGAGAGATATTGTTGAAAGTACTGAGTGTGGTCTTGTCGTTGATCCATTTGACAAACATGCTTATTCCGAATCATTGAACTACTTAAAAAATAATCCAGATATTGCAGCTAAAATGGGAAAAAATGGTAGGAAAGCTATTGAATCCCAATTTAATTGGTCATTGGAAAAAGAAAAGCTTATTTCTTTTTATAACCATTTATAAAGAGTTATTAACGCTGTTGGTTTTTTGAACGGTAGTTGTCTGTCTTGTATGGATTAATGCTTTTCTTTGCGTTAATCCAATCTAAATTGTGTGCATAAAAAAATGAATATTTGGTATATACACCCTTATTCTGGTAGTCCAAAGCATGGGATGTCTTTTAGGCCCTATTACTTAGCTAATCATTTTAATCAGTTAGGTCATACTACTACTGTTATTTCTTCGTCTTTTCATCACCTCTGTGGTTCATTGAGTAGTGAACCAGGAGTAATTGATGTTGAAGGTGTTAATTATTATCTGCAAAAGTCTACTACCTATTCGGGTAATGGTATTGGGCGTTTGATAAATATGTTTTCTTTTGGTTTTGGACTTTTTAGTGGAATGTTTCGTCGTTTCAGTATAGACAATAAACCTGATGTAATATTAGCTTCAACGGCTCACCCTTTCCATTTACTTGCTTCAAAATATTATGCAAAGAAATACGGAGCAAAATTGATTCTTGAAGTAAGAGATATTTGGCCATTAAGTTTGCAAGAATTACTAGGCCTTTCAAAGTATCACCCTCTTAATGTAGTAATTAATATTTTCCAAAAATTTGGTTATAAAAATTGTGATCACTGTGTTTCTCTACTTGGAAATGCTGAAAACTTTTTTGTCAAAGAGGGACTTCCAGAAGGTCGCTTTACTTATATTCCGAATGGAATTGAGTTGTTAGATGAAAATAGCAATAAAGGGGAAGAGAATAATAAAGTTCCGCTAACCTTTATTAATGAACTGCAAAGAGCTACTACCAACTTTGATACAGTTATTGGTTATACAGGGGCTCTAGGAGTTCCCAATAATATGATGCCCTTAATTGAGGCTGCATCAGAACTTAAAAAAGATAATATTGGAGTTTTAATTGTAGGGGATGGTACACAAAAAGAAGAGCTGCAAGCTAGGGCTAAAGAGTTAAGTTTAAATAACGTAGTTTTTTTTGGGAAGGTGCCCAAGACTTTAGTTGCTACAGTTATTGAACATTGTGATGCTTTATTTATTGGAGCTCAGCCTACAGAGCTTTATAAGTATGGTATATCACTAAACAAGATGTTTGATTATATGATGCATAATAAAGTTGTTTTTAATGGTATAGACTCACCTGGTAACCCACTTGAAAAAGCTGGATGTGAGGTTAAATTCCCTGCTGATGATGCTTTAGCTTTGTCACAAGAAGTTATTAAGTTTCACAGAAATAAAAAGAGTTACACACTTAATTCATCTAAGTTTGTGAAAGAGCATCATTCTTACAAGCAATTAGCAAAAAAATATATTTCATTAATGGAATCTTTAGTGAAATGAGCAAAGTAATCCTAACAGGTAGTAGCGGTTTTATTGGTCAGCATTTAAGAAATCATTTAAAAGATAATGGCTGTGATGTTCACTCTATTAGCAGAAGTGAACTTTCTGATTCAGAAGTACCAACAGAAAGCTTTTTTTACAGTGATTGTCACACTGATGCAGATGTTGTCATTCACTTAGTTGGTGCTGCTCATAGGCATTTTACGGATGCTGAGGCCAATTTTATAAATTTAGAGCTTACAAAAAAGTTGCTAGAACGCGCTATTAGGTTAGGTATTCCTAGGTTTATATTTTTAAGCTCAGCAAATGTCTACATTGAATCCGATGAAGCTATATCGCTGGATACACTCATTGACCCTTCAGCCTTACCAAACACCATGCAAAGCAAATTAATGGCTGAGGAATATATAAAACAAGCGGCACTTAAGCATGCTATTGATGTGGTAATAATCAGAAGTCCATTAGTTTATGGTGAAGGTGTAAAAGCAAACTTCGCCTCCTTAGCGAACTTAGTTGGGAAAATGTTCCCGCTACCGTTTAGGTCAATAAAGTATAATGAGCGCAGTTTAGTATCGGTTTATAACCTAGTCGATTTGATAACACTATGCATCACTCACCCAGCGGCAGCTAACCAAACATTTTTAGTTAGTGATGATCAAGACTTGTCTACATCAGAAATAATAAGTTTGTTGGCTGAGGCTCACGAAAAATTAAACTTATCCATCCCTGTGCCTATTTTTGTTTTTAAAATGTTAGGCATTCTGTTAAAAAAGGAAACTGCCATCAATAGACTTATAGGTTCTTTAAAGTTAGATATTTCTCATACAAAGGATGCTTTAGGGTGGAAGCCTAAGTTTTCGGTTGAGCATGGGTTTAAATTGTCAGTTAAGAAATAAATATATTGGAAAATAAAATGCTACGTTTACTTGATTTTTCTTTGGCGTTGTTTGGATTAATTATAACAATGCCAATCCTGCTTTTGCTCTACGCAATTGGTTTATTTGATACCGGTTCACCTATTTTTACTCAAGAGCGCTTAGGTCGTAATAAAAGGCCTTTCATATTGGTGAAATTTAGAACAATGAAAGTGAATACAGCATCCGTAGCGAGTCACTTAGCGAGCTCAGCTTCAATCACTTCACTCGGAAGTTTTTTGAGAAAGACAAAGTTAGATGAGTTACCTCAGTTATGGAATGTACTAAAAGGTGAAATGAGCTTGGTTGGTCCAAGGCCTGGTTTATTTAATCAAGAAGAATTAACTCTAGAGCGTGATAAACAAAAAGTATTTGACGTGCGTCCCGGTATTACTGGACTATCGCAAGTCAATGAAATAGACATGTCAACGCCTGAGTTGTTAGCTAAAACAGATAGAGAAATGATAGAAACGATGAATGTTGGTAACTACTTTAAATATATCTTTATGACGGTTGCAGGAAAAGGCTCTGGGGATAGAGTGAAGAAGCTTTAAGCGGTAAGTTATTAGTTGCGAGTTAGCTAGGGTCAAGCTAGCGAGTCAATGAGTGGGTTGTAATTTATGATTACGGGATTTTAGCTGTTACTGGTCTGAAGCCTCGACCTACAGTTGTAGATTGTTATTGTGCTGGTCGTTGCTCTGTACTTGTTACAGGGTTGGAAAAAACAATTGATTCCGAAAGGAGTTTGAAATAATTTTGTGAAAAGATGCAACAGGTTTCTGTTTAAATAATTCAGAAATGACAGTTGTTGATTTTTTGTGTATATTTGTATTCTATAACTAGATAGTTAGCATATTCGATTGAATTTTTTCAGTTCAAGGATTTACAGTGGATAGTTGGTTCCGTTCTCTTCTTAATGCTTCTCGCTCGAAAAAGCGTCTTTTTACTTTATTAATCGACTCTATTTTTATTTTTAGTGCCTTTTGGTTAGCGCTTATTGTCAGGCTTGATAGTCTGTCACCATTCTTTGAGATAAAAAACTGGTTAATTCTATCATTATTATTACCAGTGAGCTTATTTGCTTTTGTCAACTTAGGTCTTTATCGCGCAGTATTAAGGTATGTTGGCGCCCATGCAATTGGGGCTATTTTGGTTGGTACGGTTCTTAGTACAATTGTTCTGATAATGGCATCGTTTTTCTCGCATGTATCTATTCCACGTACTATGCCTATTATTTATGCTTGGTTGCTTATCTTGTCTGTTGGTGGTTCACGCATTATGGTGCGCGCCATGGTTGGGCGTTTAGCAACAGTAAACAAAACCCCTGTTGTAATTTATGGCGCAGGTTCTGCTGGTCGTCAACTAGCGCCAGCTATAGGTGCAGGGGAAGAGTATTTCGTAAGTGCTTTTATTGACGATGACAAGTCTAAACAGGGTGCGATTTTGCAAGGTATTCCAGTCATCGCTTTCAGTGGTATTTTTGGTTTAATTGAGCGAAAAAGAGTAAAGAAAGTTTTGTTGGCTATGCCGAGTGAAAGTAGAGCGCGCCGTAAAGAAATTCTTGCTCAGCTTGAGAACCTATCTGTAGAAGTGATGACTATTCCTGGGATGGCTGATATCGTTGAAGGCCGTGCTACGCTTGATGAAATTAAAGATGTCGAAATTGAAGATTTATTAGGTCGTGATCCAGTTGCACCTAAACAAGATTTATTAAATGCCAACATAAAAGGTAAGTCTGTGATGGTTACCGGTGCAGGAGGCTCTATTGGCTCTGAGTTGTGCCGTCAAATTGTAAAACAAGCCCCAACTAAGCTAGTGTTATTTGAATTAACTGAGTTTGCGCTTTATTCGATAGAAAAAGAGCTGAATGAGATTATCAAAGCGCAAGGTTTAGAAATAGAGCTAATCCCTATCATGGGCTCTGTACAGCACATTAACCGCTTAGAAACTTGTATGGTTGCTTTTGATGTGCAAACGGTTTACCACGCTGCCGCTTACAAACACGTTCCACTCGTTGAGCATAATGTAGTTGAGGGTGTACGTAATAATGTATTTGGTACTTATTATGCGGCTAAGGCTGCAATAAATGCAAAGGTTGAAACCTTTGTTCTGGTGAGTACAGACAAAGCTGTGCGCCCGACGAATGTAATGGGCACCACTAAGCGCATGGCAGAGCTGTGCTTACAAGGTCTAGCGCAAAACAAAGAAAAAGGTAAACACAAGACACGCTTTTGCATGGTGCGGTTTGGCAATGTTTTGGGGTCATCAGGCTCGGTTGTGCCTCTTTTTAGACGACAAATTAAAGAGGGTGGTCCTATTACTTTAACTCACCCAGATATCACACGCTTTTTTATGACTATTCCTGAAGCTGCTCAACTAGTTATTCAGGCTGGAGCTATGGGTAAGGGCGGTGATGTTTTTGTGCTCGATATGGGTGAGTCAGTTAAAATTAAGGACTTAGCTACTAAGATGGTACACCTCTCGGGTCTAGAAGTAAAAACTGAGTCTTATCCGCATGGCGATATTGAAATTAAATGTACAGGTTTACGCCCTGGTGAAAAACTTTACGAAGAGTTGTTGATTGGTGATAACGTCGAAAACACAACCCATGAGCGCATTATGACAGCTAAAGAAGTTATGCTCCCTCTGGCCGAGTTGAATGTGTTTTTAGAAGCGCTCGATATTGCATGTCATAATTTTGAGCATGAAAAAATTCGTCAGCTATTGTTAGATGCACCTACAGGGTTTAATCCTACAGATGGAATCTGCGATTTAGTATGGAATGCTAAAACAACAGCAGCTGAGCAAGAGATTGCTGATGATAGGAAAGTTGTTAGTTTTAAGTAATTAGTTAGCGAGTTACAAGTTAGCGAGTTAGCTAGATACAAGTTAGCGAGTTAGCGAGTTAGCTAGATACAAGTTGGCGAGTTAGCTAGTTACAAGTCGGAGAGTTAGCTAGAGCAAAGTGTGTGGGTTGACTAAAGTTAAGTTGTAGTTTTTATCAGGGATTGATATGAGATTTGAAGATTTAGAGGTTTGGCGTCGTTCACTAGCTTTGAGTTGTTCAGTTTATAAGGCTTTTAAGTTATCCAAAGAATATGGACTAAAAGATCAAATTACACGTTCCAGTTTATCTATTCCCTCTAATATTGCTGAGGGTTATGAAAGAGTTACAGTTAAAGATTGCATTAAGTTTTTATCTTATGCGAAAGGGAGTTGTGGTGAGTTACGTACGCAGCTTTACATTGCTAGAGAAATTAATGAATTACCACAAGATTATGCAAATGCCTGGATTGCAGAAACTGAGCAATTATCAAAAATGATAGGTGGACTCATGAAATCTATTTCACGTACAATTTGATCGCAACTCGCAACTCGCAACTCGCAACTCGCAACTCGCAACTCGCAACTCGCAACTCGTCCTTTCCGCTTTCCGCTTTCAGTGTTATATTGCTTTTACATTTTTGGAACAAATAATAACCGCTTGGACTTAGGATTTATGTCTAAACTACTCCCT
>CAYZOE010000002.1:0-21447 GCA_964479805.1 uncultured Pseudoalteromonas sp.
TAGGTTCCAGTATCTTCGGATGTGAGAGTTCAAGTCTCTCCTTCCGCACCATGTTTTCGAAAATTATCTAATCATGCCTACCCTATAAATAAACCATATATAATTCGTAATATTAAGCTTCGTATCATTTTTACGCATAAAAAGCGAACCTAAGCCCGCTTTAAGCTAGATATTTTCTCAACCTTAAAAATCACCGCCCATCGCATGTTTTAACACTTTTTTCTTCAGCAATCCTGCATTGTCAGCCACTTTTATTGCTACATTACGAAGGTGCTTTAATGGTTTTATGTCATTCGAGAAACCAAAGTAACACGCATCCATCATGCTCATCATTGCCAAATTATCTAAACGACGTTTTTTCTCATATTTGTGCAAAGCTAAAGGGCAGCCAAAATCATCTGTCGACTCTAACGCTTCGGCTAGCGCAGCGACGTCTTTAAAGCCTAAGTTAACCCCCTGCCCTGCTAACGGGTTGATCGTATGGGCAGCATCGCCCACAAGTACAACTCTACCTTTTGAATAGGTATTGGCATGTTGTCTAGCAATCGGAAAAACAGCCTTTTCTTCAACACTAAAATCGCCAGGCAACGCAAAGAAGTTTTCCTGAATTTCAGCCTTTAATTGCTCATTCGATAATTGCTTCAATCGAGTAAGCTCTGCGCCGTCATGATACCAAATTAGGCTCGCGTAAGGTGCCTGCATAGGCAGAAACGCAATTGGGCCAGTTTGTTTAAATTGCTGCCATGTTTTTGTTTGCTGAGGCGCATCAATTTTTATTAGTACACCCATACAGCTTTGTTGATATTGCCAGCCTGTAACACCTATTCCAACTAAATGTCTTACCTGTGAGCGACCACCGTCAGCGGCAACAAGCAAATCAGCCATGTAACTTTTGTTTTTATAGTTGAGTATAACGGTATCATCAGCTTGCTCTATACTCACTGGTAAGCCATCAACTTGCTCAACTTGTATTTGCCATTGCTCAAATTGCGCCCATAAACTGGCTTGCGTTAAGCTATTTTCAATAAGGTGCCCAAGGTGACTCGTACCAACTTCTTCACTATCAAATAACAATGAGTTTTGTGTTAATTCATAGGCTTCTAGTTGGGTATAAGGGGCAAGTCTATTTTCTCTGAGTAAAGGCATTGCACCTAACTCATGAAGTAAAGCTTCTGAAAAGCGGTTGATAGCAGAGATTCGAATATCAATTTTTTCACTCGCAAGCACCGCAAGTGGGTCAATACACTGTTGCTCTAAAACTGTTACCGACGCGCCTTGTTTTGCTAACTTAATTGCTGTAGCTGCACCGACCATGCCGCCACCGACTATAACCACCTTGTTTTTCATCTATTTTGCCTCTTAAAAACAATGCCGACATTGTACCGCAAGCTATGATAGTTTGTCTGACTGTAATGCGCAAAATACGTTTCAATTTGATCACGCTTTGCAAAGTTAAAAACTATACTTGGCTAGATGTGCTTGGTCATATAAAATACGCGTCCTTTAAGTTGTGCGTATACATTTTAGGTCTAAGCAAGTGGCCTAAATCAGAGTCCGAATTGAAAACGAGGCAATATTTCAATGAGTAAAAAATTGCATATTAAAACCTGGGGTTGTCAGATGAACGAGTACGACTCGCAAAAGATGGCTGACCTGTTAGATGCAACCAATGGTTATCAAGTAACCGAAGAAGCTGAACAAGCTGATGTTATCTTACTCAACACCTGTTCAATTCGTGAAAAAGCACAAGAAAAAGTGTTCCATCAATTGGGTCGCTGGAAGTTATTAAAAGATGACAAACCAGATTTAGTCATTGGTGTAGGTGGTTGTGTAGCTTCGCAAGAAGGCGATACTATTCGTCAACGCGCACCATTTGTTGATATTGTATTCGGCCCGCAAACATTGCACCGTTTACCTGAGATGATCAAGCAAGTACAAAGCAAGCAAGGTGCGGTTGTTGATATTTCATTTCCTGAAATTGAAAAGTTTGATCGTCTTCCTGAACCTAAAGCTGAAGGTCCTACGGCATTCGTTTCAATTATGGAAGGCTGTTCTAAATACTGTACTTTCTGTGTTGTGCCTTACACACGTGGTGAAGAAGTAAGCCGTCCGTTAGATGACGTATTACTCGAAGTTGCACAACTTGCTGAGCAAGGTGTACGTGAAGTTAATCTACTTGGTCAAAATGTAAATGCATTCCGCGGTGAAATGCACGATGGTGAAATCTGTTACTTCTCAGATCTACTACGTTATGTTGCTGCTATAGATGGCATTGATCGTATTCGATACACCACATCTCACCCAGTTGAATTCACGCCTGACATCATTGAAGCTTACGCTGATGTACCGGAGCTGGTAGATCACTTGCACTTACCGGTACAAAGTGGCTCTGACCGTGTTCTTAACCTTATGAAACGTGGTCACACTGCTTTAGAGTACAAATCAACCATTCGTAAGCTTCGTAAGATACGTCCTAATCTGTCAATGTCTTCTGATTTCATCATTGGTTTCCCAGGTGAAACGAGTGCTGACTTTGAAGCAACGATGAATCTGATCAATGACATCGGTTTTGATATGAGCTTCAGCTTTATCTATTCAGCGCGCCCTGGTACCCCTGCGGCAGATTTACCTGATGATGTTTCTGAGCAAGAAAAGAAAGAGCGTCTATACATTCTTCAAAACCGTATCAACCAGATGTCCCAAGATATTAGCCGTAAGATGTTTGATACTGAACAGCGTATTTTGGTTGAAGGTCCATCAAAGAAAAACCCTATGGAACTGCGTGGTCGTACTGAGAACAACCGTGTTGTGAACTTTGAAGGTCCTCATTCAGTGATCGGTCAGTTCGTTGATGTACGTATTACCGAAGCTTTACCAAACTCTTTACGCGGTGAGCTAATTCGTACAGAATCAGAAATGAATTTAAGGAAAGATGTTGCACCTGCCGATATCTTAAATCGTGCACCATCGGAGCCCGAAGCCGATGAGTTAGGTGTTGCAACCTTTACACCTTAGTTAAATACAGATTGCGCCAGCACTTTTGCTGGCGCGGTTGTTACAGGAAGCAATTTTGAGCAGTCAACTAAAGAATATTGAGTTTTATTTAGAGCCCGCCGACAACGTTCGTCTTTCATCTCTTTGCGGCCCTTTTGACGAGAATTTAAAACAATTAGAACGTCGTCTTGGGGTTGAAATCACACACAGAGATAATTGGTTTAAAGTGACTGGACAGCCAGTTCAAGCTAAAGCCGCTACTGATATCTTAAAAGGTTTATACATTGATACTCAACCTGTTCGTGGCGAAGTAAATGAAATTGAGCCTGATAACGTGCATTTAGCTATCACTGAAGCGAACTGCCTTGAACAAGATGCTCCAAGTGTATGGAACGAAGAAGTTTATATTAAAACTCGTCGTGGTGTGATTAAACCTCGTAACCCAAATCAAAGTCAGTATGTGGCTAACATTCTTCGTCACGATATTAGTTTTGGTATTGGACCTGCAGGTACTGGTAAAACCTACCTCGCAGTTGCCGCTGCTGTAGATGCCTTGGAACGTCAAGAAATTCGTCGTATTTTATTAACTCGCCCTGCGGTTGAAGCAGGTGAAAAGCTGGGTTTCTTACCAGGCGATTTAACACAAAAAATCGACCCATACCTACGACCACTCTATGACGCATTATTTGAAATGCTAGGCTTCGAAAAAGTTGAACGCTTAATTGAAAAAAATGTCATAGAAGTAGCGCCACTTGCATATATGCGTGGCCGAACGCTCAATGATGCCTTTATCATTCTAGATGAAAGCCAAAACACCACCACCGAACAAATGAAAATGTTCTTAACGCGTATCGGCTTTAACTCAAAAGCAGTGATCACAGGTGACATTACGCAAGTCGATTTACCTAGGGGTGCACGCTCTGGTCTTCGTCATGCCATTGAAGTATTGAGTGATGTCGATGAGATCTCATTTAATTTCTTCAAGTCACATGATGTTGTTCGTCACCCAGTTGTGGCACGTATTGTTGAAGCATACGAGAAAAAAGAAGAATCTGAGCGAAAAGAAAAGGCAGAAAAAGAACGCCTTCGCAAAGAGGCTAAAGCGAATCAAGCTGAGTAACGAACATGAGCGTTGAATTAGATTTACAAATTGCCTGTGAATTTGAAGATTTGCCTTCACATGAACAGTTTGAGCTATGGGCTGACAAAGCCCTATATGCTTATCGTGAACATGCCGAATTAACGATTCGAATTGCTGATGAAGCTGAAAGCCAAGAGCTTAACAGTCAGTATCGTGGAAAAGATAAGCCAACTAACGTGCTATCTTTTCCATTTGATGCGCCACCAGGCATTGAACTCCCTCTTATTGGCGACTTAATTATTTGCCCACACGTCGTGAAAGCAGAGTCTATAGAGCAAGAAAAAAGCTTTCATGAGCACTTTGCTCATATGACAATTCATGGCTGCTTGCATTTACTTGGATTTGACCATATAAATGAACAAGACGCCATTGAGATGGAAGGCATCGAAAAAACATTGTTAGCCGAATTGGGCATAGACGATCCATATCGTGATGATGCTTACTGAGGTCGACTAACAGAATTTTATTAACTGGAGATATAAAAAGAAATGAGCGACGATAACTCGCATAGTAGTCAGGGTTCTGCTGGCAAAAGCTGGCTAGGACGCATTACCCAGATGCTGCAAGGAGAACCCCAAAATAAAGAAGAGCTGGTTGAAGTCATTGCTGATGCGCAAGAGCGTGCACTCATCGACCCTGAGACCAAAGACATGATGGAAGGCGTACTTAGCGTCTCTGAACTTAAAGTTCGCGATATCATGATCCCTCGCTCTCAAATGATTACTTTAGATGTAGATGAGTCTCTAGAGCATCAACTGCCTATTATGGTTGAGTCGTCACACTCTCGTTTTCCGGTGATCTGTGAAGACAAAGACCATGTTGAAGGTATTTTACTAGCTAAAGATTTACTGCCGCTGATTTTGGATAAATCTGATGCCCTACCGGCATTAAGGGAATATCTTCGCCCAGCTATTGTGGTACCAGAGAGTAAACGAGTTGACACCTTGCTAAACGAGTTTCGCCAAAAGCGTTACCATATGGCAATCGTTATCGATGAGTATGGCGGTGTATCAGGCTTGGTAACAATCGAAGACATTTTAGAAACTATCGTTGGTGAAATTGAAGATGAGCATGATGACGATGAAGATCATGATGATATTCGTCAGTTGTCAAAGCATGTATTCACTGTTCAAGCGTTAACGCCTCTTGATGAGTTTAATTCGTATTTTAATACTGATTACGATACACAAGAAGCTGATACCATTGGCGGCATTATTCTTCATGCCTTTGGTCACATGCCGAGTCGTGGTGAAACAATCGACATCGAACCACTTCAGTTTAAAGTCACTAACTCTGATAATCGTCGTATTATTCAACTCCAAGTAACAGTACCAAAGACTGAAACCACCGAAGATCACGTTGAGTAAGCTCTTATCTCTCTTTTCTAACAAACATGCTTGGCTTGCATTAGTTGCAGGCCTTGCCATGACCTTTAGCTATGCACCATTTAATCTATGGCCGATTGCTATTTTTTCAATTGTTGCGGCTTGTTTCGTAACGGACAAATACTCTACTCGGAGCGCTGCTAAGTACGGCTTTGCTTTTGGTTTTGGCTGGTTTGCACTCGGTATTAGCTGGGTACATGTCTCTATTGCCCAATACGGAGGATTACCCTTACCTATCTCTTTATTGCTGATGGGTTTACTCTGTGCTTATTTAGCAATTTACCCTGCGCTGGCTTTTGCGTTCGCAACAAGATTCAGTCAGAGTGCTTGGCAAAGGATTGCATTATTAGTAATTGGGTTTGCCATCGCAGAGTTTTTACGTGGTGAGCTGCTAACAGGCTTTCCATGGCTCAGTTTCGGTTATGCCTTTACCGACTCACCACTCAATATATTTGCGCCTTTAATTGGCGAGTTTGGCTTAACTTTACTGGCAGTGTTTCTTGCTAGTGGCATTTATTACAGCATTAAAGAAAAACACGCCTCTTTTTTTCTTTCTGCGTTTGGTGTGCTGCTGTGTTTATATCTCATGAGCAGCTTCACTGCTTCTACTTCTTACTCTAATAAAAGCATTTCAGCTTTGCTAGTACAAGGTAACATTCAACAGAGTTTACGCTGGGAACCAGAACAGTTTTGGCCAACCATGTCAAAATACCGCGATATGACACGAGTTGAATGGCAAGACACTGACCTAATCGTCTGGCCTGAAGCTGCTATTCCCGAAATAGAAGATATGGCAGCACCTTTTTTAGAAGGGCTAGACAAAGCAGCCGCATTTAACAATACCGCAGTCATCACAGGTATTCCTGATTATCAATTTGATACCAAAGCTGTCTATAACACGCTTATTGTGTTAGGTAAGAAATACTCAGACTCAAGTGATGGTCATTACAATTACTTGCATTCAAACAGATATCAAAAGCATCAGCTTCTACCTATTGGTGAGTTTGTACCATTTGAAGATATTCTCAGGCCGTTAGCCCCTTTGTTTAACCTCGCTATGTCATCGTTTTCTCGAGGTGAGCGCGTTCAAAACAATCTTATTGCCAATGGCTTACATATTCTTCCTGCAATATGCTATGAAATCGTATTTAGTTCTTTCGTTAGAGATAACTTCACAGAGCAATCTGACATTCTTTTTACAGTGAGTAATGACGCTTGGTTTGGTGATTCTCACGGCCCACATCAGCATATGCAAATTGCAAGAATGCGCGCTATGGAGCTGCAGAGGCCGCTTGTTCGCGTGACAAATAACGGCATTACGGGCGTCTACGACCCAATAACTCAAACTGAACAAACCATTCCTCAATTTGAAGCTAATACACTAAAAACAAAGGTGCAATTAATCACGGGGTTAAGCCCATTTAGCCAATATGGTCATACACCCATCTGGATCTTAGTATCACTTATTGCACTCGCCGTATTGGCAAACAACACCAAACGTGCCCTACTTAGCAAATTTGAAAAGAATTTTCTGTAACTTATTTTTCAATTCAATTTTAACCCTTTATTTACGTGATAATTTAAGTTATTTTTCTTATGTCCCATAAGGGCATTTTATTAAAAGGAAAGTTAGAAATGAAAATTGAATTAAAGAAAAAACAACTTAAAAGTCTAAATAACAAAGCTATTTCATCGGCAGCTACGCCCGCAATTGTTGGAGCAAATGTTGGTAATGGTGCATGTGGTACAACTGAGTATTGCCACTTCGACAAACAGCTAGTCCCTGGTGACACAAGAGTAAATACAGTACCAATTACTTTCTAAGCTAGGTTAAACTAAGCGGTACTATAACCGCTTTATAATTAAAGTGTTAGGCTAAAGTTTAAGCCTAACACCAAGCTTGTTTAATCCAGTCATAGCAAACATCATCACCACTGCAAACCCAAGGCTCCATAAAATGCCCATAGTGCCACTGCTCATAAACTCAGGTCTTGCTGGAATGGATAGTAACTTTAGCGCTGCAATCAAAATATAAGGCAAGATATAAATTAATAATGGGTTGTTTGCGGCAGGTTCAAACACCTTGCACCAACCAGTCTGTTTCTTTGACTCAACGATGTAATAAATAACACCAAATAACAGTGCACAGAAGAAGATACTCATGAATGCCCAACTTGGCGTTGCCCATATCTTAGAGACTGGCCAGTGCCACCAGCTCAACAAGGTAAGTAAACCACTAACAAATACAAAAGCACAATAGTTGAAACATTTTTTGTCTCTTAATTTCGCGTGATAAAAGATTAAACTCATAACCATGCCTGCTAACACAATTGTGGTATGGGTATGGTTTCGGTTATCTTCGACAAGTCGGTCAAGCGCACCGTTAATACCGCTTAAGTGCTCTATAATAAAAAATAGCGCGACAAACGTAAGACTAACCACAATCAATTTGATGATATCTTGTTTAGTAAATAGATATGCAGCCACACTAAAAATAAACGCCCAGCCAATTAAGCCTAAAATCCCCCACCATTGAGGTGTCATACCTCCGTAAGGGCCGTCATAAATATATGCCAACACAATAAGGCCAAATATGCCTAAACATTTACAGCCTTTTACTAATAAGCTTGAAAGGTTTTTTGGATAGTGACTCCATATCAGTAAAACACTGGCGTACATCAACAGAGTCCATAGTGGCATTGATATCGGCATTTTGCTCTCATCATAGCCATATATGGTGTTTACCATAAACAAGCCAATTACGATTAATCCAAGCGCTCTGAAAGCAGCATCAATCATTAAACGTTTTGAGCTCGCCCCTTTTGCAGCTTTTGCTTGTGTTGAAAATGGAATAGACATGCCCACAATAAATAAGAATGCTGGGAATACTAAATCTACAAAAGTCATGGCGTTCGCATCGGCAGGCATATGCGTCATCCAAGAAGGAATATTCTTAATTGCTGCAAGTTCGTTCACAAATACCATGGTGAGGATCGTCAAACCACGGAAAACATCGATAGCCAGAATGCGACGGTTAGGTAAGCTGTGCTCAGTCATTTACTTCTCTCTTATCAATAGCTGCTCAAAGCTACCTAAAGCAACACAAAGCTGCAATTAAACACCATAAACAGCGAGCAAAATAAGCAGGGAATCAAAAAGCAACTTACAAACTAGTTGAAGACTTTTCAAGTATCTGTAGAGAGTCAGTTACACATTAAAGGAAAAGTGGGTCAACAAATACTTGAGTAGAATTTTAGAGGGAGTCAGACTCAATGAATACAGATAAATCTCATTATCTTATGACGAAAAATGAGATTTTTCTTTAAATTCAGTCACTACACAGTGCACTGCATGATAGATTTTCATTCAGTTATCTTTAAATCAGGCTAGAAAAATATAACTGATCATAACAATCACTGAGATCGACATAAAACGCGTATCAAAATCACGCATTCTTTTGGTTAATAAATGCAAATGCTTATCTTGGGTTTTACTTAACTCTCCAAATTTCAGGGACTCTTCAAGGGCAAGCACAAACAAGTTATTAATCCCAACTTTCATTTTGTCTTTTGATAAACAGGTAAATACTTCGGGGTATGTCTCGGCAACATATGCTTTTATTTCATTGACATGCTTAGCTCTGAAATAAACAAAAAGCGCCATTAATGTAGTGATAACAAGACCAATATACACATTCTCTCCTTACATTATGTATAAAAAAGGAGGCTAAGCCCCCTTTTATGTTTCTAAATTTATGATTCTATTTTTAAAAGCTCAACTTCAAAAATCAGCAATGAGCCTGCAGGGATCTTTCCAGCTGCGCGGTCCCCATAACCTAAATCAGGACTGATATAAAATTTGAACTTACTGCCTTCAGTCATTAGCTGTACACCTTCAGTCCAACCTGGAATAACCTGGTTTAAGCCAAAGCTGATCGGGCTATTTCGTTCTACTGAGCTATCGAATACGGTGCCATCAGCAAGAGTGCCATGGTAATGTACTTTTACTTTACTGGTGGCAGAAGGTTTTGCATCTCCCTCACCCTGCGTGAGCACTTCGTATTGTAAGCCAGAATCAGTTGTGATCACTGAATCTTTTTTTGTATTTTCTGCCAAAAACTCAGCCGCTTTAATGCGGTTTTCTCCTACAGCAGCTTTGTTCTTTTGAGACGCGCGAGAAAATAGTGCCACCAAAATCACGATGACAATCACTAAAATTACATTGGTTGTAGACACGCTACTTACTCCTTATCTTGTTCTGTTTCTTCTTTTTCATTATCACCACTGACCACATCAGCAATTTGCTGTAGTCTAGCGAGTGTTAGCGCATTAATAGAGCCCTCAGGGTATTCACCCTCGACTAGCTCTCCGGCATCATGATTCATCAATAAGCTCAATGCCTCATCCACGTTTGAAACCGCATAAATATGAAAACGACCACGCTCTACCTCTTGTATCACTTCGTCATCTAAGACTAAATTAACGCGGTTAGACTGCGGAATTATCACACCTTGCTGACCAGTTAGACCTCGCATTTTACAAAGCTTAAAGAAGCCTTCTATTTTTTCGTTTACGCCACCAATCGCCTGTACTTCACCATGTTGGTTAATTGAGCCTGTAAGAGCTAACGACTGGTTAATAGGAAGTTGAGTGATAGCTGAAATTAAGCCGCATAATTCAGCCAGAGAAGCACTATCACCATCAATATACCCATAACTTTGTTCAATCGCGATATTTGCACTGAGTGTTAAGCTGAAGTTTTGTGCATACTTGTTGCCTAGATAACCCGTTAATAACATCACGCCTTTAGAGTGAATTGATTTACCTAAGTCCGCTTCACGCTCGACGTCAATGACGCCATCTGAACCTGCGTATACCGTAGCAGTTATTCGCGCTGGCGTACCAAATGCCGTATCACCAATATGTAATACTGTCAGACCATTGATTTTAGCAATCGCTTCACCATCAGTTTCGATCAGTGTGTGGCCTTCCTTTATATCACTCAGCATATTTTCGCTGAGTTGGCCGGTACGATACTGCTTACCTGCAATGGCTTCATCGATATGCTCTGCTGTAACATCTGTCATATTATCTTGTTTCGCATAAAAGCTTGCTTCTGCAACTAACTCGAGCACATCCGCAAAGCGTGCTGACAGCTTAGTGTGATGCTCTGCTTGGCGATAGCTAAACTTGAGCAAACGCGCAAGGCCGCATACTGAAATACCACAGTTTAAAGTTTTATCGCAGTATTCAAGCACTTTAGTTATGAACTGATATTGTAGTTTATCGCTACTTGGTAAGTAATAATCAAAATCAGCCAATACTCTAAATAGCTCTGCAAACTCTTCATCATAATCACTGATTGCATAATATAAGTCACGTGAGCCCAGCAAAATGATCTTCACATCAAGTGGAATTAACTGAGGGCGAAGCGTGAAGCTGCTACCCACCGAGCTATCTTGATAAGGCAAATCATTCTTTATTTGGTGGGTTTTAAGCGATAGCTTCAGACCATCCCAAACTTGCGAGTTAGCCAATACTTTATCTGCATCCATGATCAAGTAGCCACCGTTGGCCTTATGCAGTGCACCTGGTTGGATTGAGCGATAACTTGTTATTAAATTACCCTGCGAAGTGGCGTATTCAACCTTGCCAAAAATATTGCCAAAAGTTGGGTTTGGCTCATACACCACAGGTGCAGCCTCTCCATCTTTGTATTCAACAAGAATATTCGGAGCAAAAAAGTCATTAAGCATGCCGCGATGATCAAACTCGTCTTTGTTTTCCTCGCTGCCGCTGTCATCTAGCCACTCTAGCACCGCATCAACAATCTCGGTTCTAACATCTTTTAAGTAACGAATAACACCAATGTGACTGGCATACTTGAGCTCTAGCTTCTTCAGTAAAGGCTTTGTAGCAGTTTCAACCGTTTGCTTCTTTAAATTTCTCAGTTTTTCAGACGACTCACGTTTCCAACGCGGTAGCTCAATTAAAGCTTCAATCAGATCGTCTTCTAGCTTATCAATGGCATCAAAAAAGTGCTCTTGCACTTTCTCATCGAGTGCAGCAAATTCTGCATCATCTAATTGTTTGCCATCGATCACTGGCGCAAAGGCGACCTGGTTACTTTCTTCTATCAGCGCCACACTTTTTTTAGCTGCAAGCTCTGCAACTGCGGTAATAGCAGCGTCATACTTGTTATCGAACTCTTTATCGATGGACTTCTTTTTGCGTTGATAACCTGGGTTATCGAATGCAGCAGGAAAAGTATCAGCTACTTCGTCTAAAAACTCATCCATGTCATCAGCAAGCTCTTTGCTTTGACCGGGCTGCATAAATAGCGCGATAGGTTTACGGTGATCGTCGTAGTTATTGACATACAACCATTCATTTGGCGTTGATTTGGTTTTACTGTGTGCCTCTAGCTTGTCTTTTACCATGGTAAAACGGCCCAATGCCGCTTCGCCCATTACAAAAGTGTTATAACCGGGCAAATCCATACCCAGTGAGAAATCTAAAGCACTTTGGGCGCGTTGCTGACCAATAAATGTCAACGCTTCAGGATAAGGGTTGCGCATGCATGACTCAACATGTGCAAAAGAAACGGTTGGCGCTAAGGCCTCAATAGGTAAAGGTGCTATCTTATTTGTCATTCCTAACTTCTTTTTATTATCTAACCCAATTGGCTAGACTATGGAGACAATGCTTTTCGACTAAATTCTTGGTGCTCACATTGGCTACATGCTTTAATTTCAGAGGCATAAAGTACATCTGTAGTATGGTGACAATTTTTACATACTAATTGCCCCATGGCTATCCATTCACCCGCTTTGTAAACCCCATCATGCTCAAAATCTTTTAATAGCGCCTGCCATTCTAACTGTGTGCGGTCTTCAAGTTGTGCTAATTCAAATAGCACACCGGCTTTTAATTCTTGCCAAGCAATATCATCAGTGTCTTTATAATCATCTTCTAAGTGTTTTAAATCACGCTTGAGATAGTGACTGTAGTTTTTAACCTTTTTTTCACCAAACTCCTTTAGCTTATCTTGGCTTTCAATAAATTTATTAATTAAGTCTTCAAGCTCATGCTCTTTTATGTCTTTCAGCCAATGCGCAAAATCATCTAACCACTTTTTATACTCCGCCATGGCAGACTCCATTTTTAAGTAAACTTTCTATAACTATAGCCCAGTGGCAAAAAAGTGATATTTTGCTGCCTTTTGAGCGCCACAAAATGCACCTCTATGGCTGTGATTCGCTCAGTTTTTGGGGTATGCTATCGAACAATTTTTTATTAATTTGCAAGAAGTCTGGAAACATAGATGCAAGAGCAATATAACCCGCAAGACATTGAGTCAAAAGTCCAACAATATTGGGAAGAAAACAAGACGTTTAAAGTCGTAGAAGACGAGAGCAAAGAGAAGTATTACTGTCTCTCTATGTTCCCTTACCCAAGTGGTCGACTGCATATGGGTCACGTGCGTAACTACACCATTGGTGATGTGGTATCTCGTTTCCAGCGCTTACAAGGTAAAAACGTGATGCAACCAATGGGTTGGGATGCGTTTGGTCTACCTGCAGAGAACGCGGCTATCAAAAACAACACAGCGCCTGCTAAGTGGACTTACGAAAATATTGATTACATGCGTGGTCAGCTAAAACAACTTGGCTTTGGTTACGACTGGGATCGTGAAATCGCAACATGTCATCCAGAATATTACAAGTGGGAACAATGGTTCTTCACTAAGCTTTACGAGAAAGGCTTAGTTTACAAGAAAATGTCTACCGTAAACTGGGATCCTGTTGACCAAACAGTTCTGGCTAACGAGCAGGTGATTGACGGTCGCGGTTGGCGTTCAGGCGCGCTTGTAGAGCAAAAAGAAATTCCTCAGTGGTTCATCAAGATTACTGATTATGCACAAGAGCTATTAGACGATTTAGACAAGCTTGAGCACTGGCCTGAGCAAGTTAAAACTATGCAGCGTAACTGGATTGGTCGCTCTGAAGGTTTAGAAATTGACTTCAAACGTGCTGATAATGGTGAAACTTTCACTGTTTACACTACTCGCCCTGACACCTTCATGGGTGTGACTTACGTTGGTGTTGCTGCTGGTCACCCGATTGCGTTAGAAGCTGCTAAGAATAACCCTGAAGTTGCTGCATTTGTTGAAGAATGTAAGAACACCAAAGTTGCTGAAGCTGATATGGCAACGATGGAGAAAAAAGGCATCGACACAGGCTTTAAAGCAATCCACCCATTAACTGGTGAAGAAGTACCTGTATGGGCTGCAAACTTTGTACTAATGGACTATGGTTCAGGTGCGGTTATGGCAGTACCAGGTCACGACCAACGTGACTATGAATTTGCTACTGCTTACGGTCTTGAGATCAAACAAGTTATTTCACCTGCAGAAGGTTCTGAGCTTGTTGCTGATCTGACTAAAGAAGCATTCACCGAAAAAGGCACACTAATTAATTCTGGCGAATTTGACGGTCTTGAGTTTAAAGCGGCATTCAACGCCATTGCTGATAAACTAGAAGGCATAGGTGCAGGTAAGCGTAAAGTTAACTTCCGTCTACGTGACTGGGGTGTTAGCCGTCAGCGTTACTGGGGCTCACCAATCCCAATGCTAAATAAAGAAGATGGTTCTGAGCTTGCAGCGACTGAAGATATGCTACCAGTTCGCCTACCAGAAGACGTGGTAATGAACGGTGTAACTTCACCAATTAAAGCAGATCCTGAGTGGGCTAAAACCACAGTGAACGGAGAACCTGCATTCCACGAGACAGATACGTTCGATACTTTCATGGAATCTTCATGGTACTACGCGCGTTACTGTAGTCCACGTTACGACGATGGTATGTTAGATCCAGGTGCAGCGAATTACTGGCTACCAGTAAACCAATATATTGGTGGTATCGAGCACGCGATCCTTCACCTACTTTACTCGCGTTTCTTCCACAAACTATTACGTGACTGTGGTTTAGTAAACTCAGATGAGCCGTTCGAGCGTCTACTATGTCAAGGCATGGTATTAGCTGAAACTTATTTCCGTAAAGACGAAAAAGGCGGTGATGTTTGGATTTCACCAACTGACGTTGAAACTGAAACTGACGATAAAGGTCGTATCACTAAGGCGTGGCACAAAGACGACGGCCAACCAGTAGAATCTGCTGGTATGTCTAAAATGTCGAAATCAAAGAACAACGGTATTGATCCTCAAACCGTTATCAAGCAATACGGCGCAGATACAGTTCGTTTATTCATGATGTTCACAGCGCCACCAGAGCAAACTCTAGAATGGTCTGACTCTGGTGTTGAAGGGTCACTTCGTTTCCTTAAGCGTGTTTGGAAATACGCAGTAGACGTCAATGCAGCAGGCACAGCTGAGCTTGACCTAGCGGCACTTAACAGCAACCAAAAAGTGTTACGCCGTGAGATCCACAAAACCATTGCAAAAGTCACTGATGATGTAGAGCGTCGCCAAACATTCAATACTGCAATTGCTGCCATCATGGAGCTATCTAACAAGCTTGCAAAAGCACCGCTTAAAGATACACAAGACATTGCATTAGCAAACGAAGCACTTAATGCCATTGTGATTATGCTTGCGCCGATTGCACCTCACATGTGTCACCAATTATGGCAGGACCTAGGTCACGAAGATGACGTGTTAGATGCATCATGGCCTGTGGTTGATCAAGCAGCTCTTGTGGAAGATGAAAAACTTATTGTGGTACAAGTTAATGGCAAATTGCGTGCTAAGTTAACGGTTGCTGCCGATTCAACGAAAGAGCAAGTTGAAGCGCTGGCATTTGCTGAAGAGAATGTGTCTAAATTTATCGAAGGCAAAGAAATCCGCAAAGTGATTTACGTACCAGGTAAACTACTTAATGTGGTTGCAAACTAAGATGTGTTTATCGCATTCAATTAAGCATGGGCTAGCTTTTTTGCTAGCCTGTGTTTTGTTATCTGGTTGTGGTTTTCATTTGAAGCAAGCCTCGTATTTACCGCAAGAACTTCAAACACTTCACCTGTCGGGTGATGATAACAAGTCAGAACTGTTTTCATTACTTCGCAAAGATCTCGTCGCATCTCAAGTTACCATCAGTAACAGCAGAAGCAAGCAACTTCCTGAGCTTCATCTTTATCGTGATTCTCTAACACGCCAAACGTTAAGCTTGTTTAGAAATGGTCAGGTTGCGCAATACGAATTGGCTTATTCTGTTTCATATAGAGTTACACGTCCGGGTCTTGAGCCTGTAGATAAAGGGTTTGAGATTTACCGCAATTATCAAGATGACCCTGACAACGCACTCGCTAAAGCCAAAGAGCTTGACATCATTCTTAACGAGCTACGCAAACAGGCAAGTAAACGTATTGTTCGCGAGCTGTCACAACTCTAATGCGCTGTTACGCTAACCAACTTCCCGATACTTTACGAAAAGGCCTTGCCCCATTTTATTTGGTTTTGGGTGAAGAACCTTTTCAAGAAGCACAATGTGTACAGCAAATAAAGCAAGCGGCAAAACAGCAAGGCTTCGATGAAGTCATAAAGTTCAGTTTATTGCCTGGCTTTGATTGGCAAGAATTGCTTGCCCAATACAACAGCATGTCGCTATTTAGTGCTCGCACACTGATTGAATTTGACTTGAACCAGCAAAAACCCGGTATTGCCGGTAGTGATGCATTTAAACAACTGACTGCTCAAACAAACCCTGATGTTGTGTTAATTGTGAAAGGTCAAAAAGCCAGTCAAGAGATCCAACGCGGTGCTTGGTTTAAAGGCTTAGAAAAGCAAGGCGTGTATGTACCTTGTTATGAGCTGACTGGTCAACACCTACAGCGGTGGCTAGATTCGCAAGTCAAGCAGTTAAAAATCGCTCTGACGCAAGATGCTAAAAAGCAACTTTTACTGGCCACAGAAGGCAATTTACTTGCAACCCATCAAGAGCTAGAAAAACTGGCGCTGCTTTATCCTTCTCAAACTGTCAATGATGAGCAAATCTTAGCGGGTCTGCTCAATCAAAGTAAATTTGATATTTTTGACCTGACTAATGCAACCCTTGCTGGTCAAGCAAAAAAAATAACAAAAGTGATGGTTAAGTTAGCTGAAGATAACACTGAGCCGAATAGCCTTGTTTGGGCGCTGAATAAGCAGCAGCAAATCTTAATATCTATTAAGCAAGGCTTGCAGCTGGGACAGAATATCACTGCGCTTTATAAACAGCACAATATCTGGAAAAACCAGCAGCCTTTAACTCAGCAAGCACTCGATAGGTTGCCTCTGCATCAGCTTGAGCAGATCGGTCTGTTATTGGCGCAAATAGACAGTGGCTATAAACGCGGAGAACTCACTGCGCCTTATCAAGCACTGCTGCATTGTGCACTGAGTTTTTGCTATCACATTCCAATTGGTCTACCAATCAACCACACTGACTGAACAATATGATTGCACTTTTTGGGGGTACGTTTGACCCTGTCCATTTCGGACATATAAATATGGCCGAGCAATGCGTTGCTGAGCTAGAGCTGTCTGAGTTGCGATTCTTGCCCTGTGCTATACCGGTTCATAAAGCACAACCTAAGATCACAGATATACACCGTCTCAACATGCTCGAGTTAGCAACACAAGATAATGAAGTATTCACTATTGATAAACGAGAACTTGAGCGACAAGGACCTTCTTATTCACTATTAACACTGCAGGAATGCCGAGGCGAGCAGCCTAAGTCACCCATCATCTTTTTGATGGGTATGGATTCATTCAATAGTTTAACGTCTTGGTATAAATGGCAAGCTATTACACAGCTTTGCCACATCGTGGTTTATCAGCGCCCAGGCGAAGTTTATGCTCCAAACCCAGAACTTTCCGACTACTTTGAACAAGCTAAAGTTGAGACAAGCGAGCTGTTACTCACGAAAAAAGCAGGTTATTGTCACTTTTTAACCGGCCCTAGTTTTGATGCGGCCTCCAGTGATATTAGAAAACTAATAAATAATCAGAAACCTATGGAACAATTTCTTACGCCTTCGGTCATAGATTACATTCGTACACATCAGCTCTATGCTGAATAAACCAATGTGCTGTGCTACTATACGCGCCTTATTTTTTGAGCATAGAGATACAAGATTTGAATTCTGAACAATTATTAGACTTTGCATTAGACAAAGTTGACGACATGAAAGCCCGTGACATTGTTAAGTTAGATGTTAAAGAGGTGAGCTCTGTAACGGATTATTTGGTCATTTGCTCAGGTAATTCAAAGCGTCACGTACAGTCTATTGCTGAACACGTTGCTAAAGAAACGCGTCATGCTGGTGAAGACTTATTAGGCATTGAAGGACAAGATGTGGGTGAGTGGGTACTGGTTGATTTAGGCGATGTGGTTGTTCACGTTATGCAAGATCAGACACGTGATTTATATGACTTAGAGAAACTCTGGGGCTAATTTTGAAAATTCAATTGGTTGCTGTCGGTACAAAGATGCCTACTTGGGTTGAGACAGGCTTTAAAGAGTATCAACGTCGCTTTCCAAAAGACATGGCGTTAGAGCTTGTTGAGATCCCCGCCGGAAAGCGCGGTAAGAATGCCGATATCAAGCGTATTTTACAGTTGGAAGGTGAAAAAACCCTAGCCGCCGTACCAAAAGGCAACCGAATTGTAACGCTTGAGGTAACAGGTAAACCTTGGGATACCCATCAATTGGCAAACCATATGCAAAAATGGCAACTTGACGGTCGAGATGTCAGCTTATTAATTGGCGGGCCTGAAGGCCTTGCACCTGAATGTATTGCTGCTTCTGAGCAAAAATGGTCGCTCTCGGCATTGACGTTACCGCACCCACTTGTGCGCATTATTGTCGCTGAAAGCTTGTATCGTGGGTGGAGCTTAAATAACAACCATCCTTACCACAGAGAATAATACAACTCAGATGATAAACAAAAGGCCAACAATTCGTGACCATTCAGCTGAAGCAAACTTATTTGCTCGTCGCGCATTTGTTGGTTTTGTTTTTGTGACTTTACTTATTGGCTTACTACTCAGTAACGCCTATAAGCTACAAGTCACAGAGCACGACACCCATAAAACGCGCTCTAATGATAACCGTATTAAAGTGATCCCTGTCGCACCAAACCGAGGCTTAATTTACGACCGAAATGGGGTGTTATTGGCTGAAAATCGACCTGTTTATAATTTAGAAGTTATCCCTGAGCAAGTAGATGATATCGCAAATCAACTTGCTGAAATTGGGGGGTTATTAAATATATCAGTAGAAGAACAAGAGAGATTTTTAAAGAATATTCGCCGAAAGCAACGCTTTAAAAGCCGTGTTATCAAAGCCCGTTTAAACGAACAAGAAGTCGCTTTATTCTCTGTGAATCAGCATAAATTTTCAGGATTTAATATTGAAGCCCGCCTTGCCAGATATTACCCCTATGGTGAAACACTCACCCATGCCCTCGGTTATGTTGCCAAATTAAATAAAAAAGAGCTAGCTGCTTTAGAGCTTGCAGGTGAAGCCAAAAATTATCGTGCAACTCATGATATTGGTAAGCTTGGCATAGAGAAGTTCTACGAGAAAGAATTGCACGGTATTGTTGGTTCACAGCGTGTCGAAGTAAATAACCGAGGCAGAGTGATCCGTACTTTGAGTGTCGACGCGCCTACACCAGGGCAAGATTTAGTACTCACCTTAGATATAGGCTTACAACAAGTGGCTAAAAAAGCCCTTGAAGGCATGCGTGGTGCCATCGTCGTTATGGACCCAAAAGACGGCGGTATTCTAGCTCTGTATTCAAACCCCAGTTACGACCCAAACCTATTTGTTCACGGGATCAGTGGTAAAGACTATCGCGCCTTGTTAAACCCAGATAGGCCTTTAATTAACAGAACAACTCAAGGCCGCTATGCGCCAGCCTCGACGGTCAAACCACATTTAGCTATTCTTGGCTTAGAAGAAGGCATTATCACTGAGCAAACTCGCATGTGGGACCCTGGCTTTTTTCAAATTCCGAATGTTGAACATAAGTGGCGAGACTGGCAGCGTTGGGGCCATGGCTGGGTTGATGTATACAAAGCAATAGAAGAATCATGTGATACTTTTTATTACGATATTGCCTATAAATCTGGTATCACAAAGATCAGTAGTTTCATGAATAAGTTTGGCTTTGGTGATTTATCTGGTATTGATATTCATGAAGAAACAACAGCTATTCTGCCAACCGTAGCTTGGAAAAAAGAACGTTTTAAAGAAAACTGGTGGCCAGGCGATACCATCTCAGTCGGAATTGGACAAGGTTATTGGACTGCAACGCCAATGCAAATAGCAAACGCTGTAACCATAATGGTGAATAAAGGAGAACATTACCAACCGCACCTTGTACAGGTAAAAAAGCAGTTTGATGAAGTCACGCCTATGTACACAGAAGAGCGTCCACCTATTGTGCTTAAAAATCATGATCATTGGCGGGTTGCACTTGAAGCCATGCATAACACTGTGACCAAGGTCACAGGTACTGCGCACAGAGCATTTAAAGGAGCTGATTACGACCCAGCAGGTAAAACTGGCACTGCGCAAATTGTCAGTATCGCGCAAGGTGAAAAGTATGATGCAAAGAAGCTGGATGAGCGTCATCGAGATAACGCGATTTACACAGGTTTCGCCCCCTATAATGACCCACGTGTAGTTGTGACTGTGGTAGTAGAAAATCAAGGTGGCGGTAGTAAAATCGCAGCCCCTATCGCACGACAATTGATGGATTACTACTTTACTGCAAACCCACTTAAGCAAGGAGCTAATTAATGGTGCTCGGTCATAAACGTACTCTATGGCAGAAAATACATTTAGATGTGCCTTTGCTTTTAGCGCTTGTATGTATGATGTTTGGCAGCTTGGCAATTGTGTATAGTGCAAGCGGTCAAAACATGGATATGATGTTAAGACATGGTGTCCGAATGGGCGGCGCGGTCATCGCATTATTGCTATTTGCTCAAATACCTCCTATCACTCTAAAACGCCTAGTAATCCCACTTTATTTGGTAGGTTTAGCTATGCTGATAGCGGTGTTTTTCTTTGGTATTACTATTAATGGTGCAAAACGCTGGTTAAACCTTGGCGTTACTAACTTTCAACCGTCAGAAGTCATGAAACTCGCAGTGCCAATGATGGTTGCTTGGTATATCTCTCAACACCGTATGCCTCCGAAAACTTTAAACTTGTTTATCGGCTTCATATTATTGTTTGTGCCCACTTTCTTGATTAAAGAGCAACCGGATTTAGGCACCTCATTACTTATTGCCAGTTCTGGTATATTCGTTTTATTTCTAGCTGGATTAAGCTGGCGTCTCATGGGTGGTGCATTGCTGTTGATGGTGCCCGCAGTATTCGTTTTTTGGCATTACGGTATGCGTGCCTACCAAAAACAGCGCGTTATGACATTACTTGATCCAGAGAGTGATCCTTTAGGTGCTGGCTATCACATTATTCAATCGAAAATTGCCATTGGTTCTGGCGGTGTCGAGGGCAAAGGTTGGCTGCATGGAACGCAATCACAATTAGAGTTTTTACCTGAGCGACACACAGATTTTATCTTCTCGGTATTGAGCGAAGAATTTGGTTTAATGGGCGTGGTGTTATTACTGAGCGTCTATTTATTTATCATCGGCCGAGGCCTATTGATTGCAGTTCGTGCTCAAGATGTCTTTAGTAAGCTACTCGCTGGCGCCTTAACACTGACTTTCTTTGTATATGTGTTTGTGAACATTGGCATGGTATCGGGTCTATTACCTGTTGTGGGAGTCCCCCTTCCCCTTATTAGCTATGGTGGGACATCCATGGTTACGCTGATGGCAGGGTTCGGTATCATTATGTCAATTGCGACAGACAAGAGGATGTTACTTAAATCATGACTAAGTTGTATA
>CAYZOE010000002.1:21547-108716 GCA_964479805.1 uncultured Pseudoalteromonas sp.
TTATTGTCATTATTGTCAGTGGATGTAGCTCTCGTTACCATACACGCCAAGATGCTGCGCCTATGCGCATTCCGACCGAATATGAAATGCGTGATGCGAAAGTAAAAGCCGAGCCAAAAAGTGTCAGCGCCGGACGCCCCTATGTTGTGCTCGGCAAGCAATATCATCCAATGTCTGATGAAAAAGGCTACAAAGCGCAAGGTACCGCCTCATGGTATGGGCAAAAGTTTCACGGGTACTATACCTCTAACGGTGAAATCTTTAACATGTATGATATGACAGCAGCTCATAAAACTCTGCCGCTACCAAGCTTTGCTAAAGTAACTAACTTAGATAATGGTAAATCTGCCATCGTCAGAATCAATGATCGCGGACCATTTCACGATGATAGGATCATCGACTTATCTTATGCTGCAGCCTACAAACTAGGCTACCATAACCAAGGTACAGCAAGGGTTCAGATAGAAGCGATTACACTCGATCGTATTGTGCCAAGATTAACCTATATTCAAGTCGCTGCGAGTAGTAACAAAAGCAATATTGAGCACCTAGCAAATAAGCTCGCAGATCAATTTGCAATTGATATCAACATTGCTGAAGAAGGTGGTTTACATAAACTTCGCTTGGGCCCGCTAAAAGATGATAGCCATGCTCGATCTTTGTTGGAAAATTTACAAGCTGGTGAATTTCGCCAGGCCTTCTTGCTTTACAGTGAACAACAACTTTAGAATAGAAAAAGCTGACTAATTTTAATTTTATCGATAAAAGAACATAATGACTTTACTAAAAACCAAACTACTTACCAAAATTTGCGGGCTGTTATGCTCAGCAACCATTTTTTCAGCTTACGCACAGATCCTACCTTCTGCACCTCAGATCAATGCAAAAGGTTACTTCTTGGTGGATTACACAACTGGCAAAGTCATTGTGGAAGGTGAACCAGATACTAAGCTGGCACCTGCTAGCTTAACTAAAATGATGACCAGTTACGTGATTGGTGTTGAAATTGAAGCCGGTAATATCTCACCAACAGATATGGTTACCATCAGTGAAAAGGCATGGGCGAAAAATTTCCCAGGCTCTTCAGTGATGTTCATTGAAGTTGGCAAACAAGTCAGTGTCGATGATCTTAATCACGGTATCATCATTCAATCAGGAAACGATGCGTGTGTGGCTATGGCTGAACACATTGCAGGGAGCGAGAGTGCATTTGCTGATCTAATGAACGCACATGCTGAAAAGCTGGGCATGGCTAACACACATTTTATTAACAGTCATGGCCTTGATACTGATGAGCATTATACAACACCCCGTGATATGGCGACGCTAGGTGCCGCGCTTATTCGTGATGTACCTGAAGAGTATGCACTCTATAAAGAAAAGTCATTTACCTTCAATGGTATCAAGCAATACAACCGTAACTCACTACTATGGGATGCAAGTCTTGATGTAGATGGTATTAAGACAGGTCACACATCAGAGGCAGGCTATAGCCTAGTGACATCAGCAACTAAAGGCGATATGCGTTTAATTGCTGTTGTCATGGGCACTGACAGTGAACGCGCACGTAAAGTAGAAAGTAAAAAGTTACTCAATTATGGCTTCCGTTTCTTCGAAACAATCACACCATATAAAGCAGGCGATAGTTTCGCTGATCAGCGTATTTGGATGGGTAATAAAGAGACCGTTTCTTTAGGTATTCTGGAAGACACACCAATTACGATCCCTCGTGGACAACGCAAAAATTTGAAAGCAAATTTTGAATTAGACAAAACTTTAGAAGCGCCATTAGCCAAAGGAACAAAGGTAGGCACTCTATTCCTAGAGCTAGATGGTGAAGAAATCTCTCAGTATCCATTAGTTACGCTTGAAGAAATTGAAGAAGGTAGCTTCTTCAGCAAGATCTATGACTATTTACGTTTACAGATCATGTAATAATTGATTTATTAGTCATCAACGCCTCCTGAGTGAGGCGTTTTTTTTTGTCGCAAAAATGATAGAATGCCCGCCATTATTGAGCGCGTGTGAAATAAACAATCTTACACACCATTTGCGATGAGGACACCTCCATGGTTCAACCTGTTAAAAATACTAAGTTTGACGAATACTTAGAGTTCCCTTGCCCATTTACGTTTAAAATTATGGGTCTAGCAAATGTAAATCTGACTGATCAGATCCTTGCAAAGCTGCAAACAATTGCTCCAGGTGACTATATGCCTAAAGTAAAACCGAGTAGCAAAGGCACTTACGAGTCAGTGACACTAGTCGCAACCGTCACTTCAAAAGAGCATATTGAGCAAATCTATACAGAAATTGGCAATATCGAAGACGTACGTTACGTATTGTAAAGGCTAACCATGACTCATAGTACCGTGATAGTTCGACAGTTGGGCTTACAAAGCTACGAGCCTATTTGGCAAAAGATGCAAGACTTCACTGATACCCGAGACGAAAACAGTCCCGATGAGATCTGGTTTGTCGAACATGAGCCTGTCTTTACTCAGGGGCAAGCAGGTAAAGCAGAGCATGTTCTAGCACCAGGCGATATACCAGTTATTCAAGTTGACCGAGGTGGTCAAGTGACTTATCACGGTCCTGGTCAGCAAATGATGTATGTACTATTTAATCTCCGTCGCCTTAAAATTGGTGTTAGAGAGCTAGTAACTTGGCTAGAAGAGTGCATTGTAGATATGCTGAAAGAGTACGATATTAATGCTTACGCCAAGCCGGATGCACCGGGTGTATACGTTAGCGATAGTAAAATTGCATCTTTGGGCCTACGCGTTCGCCGAGGCTGTTCGTTTCATGGTCTCGCATTGAATGTAAACATGGATATGAGCCCGTTTATGCGCATAAACCCATGTGGCTATGCCGGTATGAATATGGTGCAAACAAGTGAATTAAATGGCCCGTCGCAACTTGATGAAGTTGCGCAAGGTCTTGTTAAACACATGCTCAAACGTCTTAACGCTGAGCATGTTGAACACAAAGAAGGGTTTGAGAACGAATGAGTAAACCAGTAAAAATGGAGCCAGGGGTAAAGCTTCGCGATGCTGAAAAAATGGCATTGATCCCAGTTAAGGTAATGCCTACTGAACGCGATGAAATGCTAAGAAAACCTGAATGGCTTAAAATCCGTTTACCGAAATCAAGTGAGCGTATTGAAGGCATCAAGCAAGCAATGCGAAATCACGGGTTACACTCAGTGTGTGAAGAGGCATCATGTCCGAACCTATCTGAGTGCTTTAACCATGGTACAGCAACATTCATGATCTTAGGCGCTATTTGTACTCGTCGTTGTCCTTTCTGTGATGTTGCACATGGTCGCCCGTTAAAACCAGATGCACAAGAGCCCGAAAAATTGGCCTTAACCATTAAAGACATGAAGCTTAAATATGTGGTTATTACGTCTGTAGACCGTGATGATTTACGTGATGGTGGGGCGCAACATTTTGCTGACTGTATTAAAGCCATTCGTGAGCACAATCCTGAGATCACCATTGAAATCCTTGTGCCTGACTTCCGTGGACGTATGGAAAAAGCATTGGAAATCTTAACTGAAACTCCACCTGACGTATTCAACCATAACTTAGAGACTGCACCTCGTCTTTATAAGTTGGCACGCCCAGGTGCGGATTATAAGTGGTCTTTAGAGCTGCTTCGTCGTTTCAAAGAAGCACACCCAAATGTCAAAACTAAATCCGGCTTAATGGTGGGTTTAGGCGAGGAAATGTCTGAAATCGAGGAGGTGTTGCGTGACCTTCGTGAGCACAATGTTGATATGCTAACTGTAGGTCAATATTTACAACCTTCAAAACACCACTTGCCAGTTAAACGCTACGTGCCCCCAGTAGAGTTTGATGCGTTAAAAGATTACGCTGACGAAATTGGTTTCACACACGCAGCGTGTGGTCCGTTTGTTCGCTCTAGTTATCATGCAGACCAACAAGCTGCAGGTAAAGAAGTGAAGTAATCAACACTTTTCTAAAAAACGCGATGCCAAGTCATCGCGTTTTTTCTATTGAAATTTCAGTTTTGTGCAGCAGAATGTAAAACTTATATTACAAACACGTATCTTGATTTATAACAAAAGGAGTTTCAATTTTTTGCTCTGCGTTATATCTTGCCTGCTCTCTCACAATTAAAGGGGCATAATGTGATCAAGAATAAAACCATTGGCAGTATGTTAATTGTCGCAGGCACAACCATAGGCGCGGGCATGTTAGCGCTACCAATTGCTTCTGCAGGTATTGGCTTTAGTGCATCTTTAATCATGATTTTTTTAACTTGGCTATTAATGACGTATACTGCGTTGTTAATGCTAGAGCTTCATCAATTCGCCAGCTCAGATGCCACTCTTAACACACTTGCCAAGACCCTACTGGGCAAACGTGGGCAATATATCGCTAATTTTGCAATGGTCTTTCTATTTTACGCGCTGTGTGCAGCGTATATTGCAGGTGGAGGTGCGCAACTACAGTCAAAAATAAATGCAGCGCTTGATGTTGATGTGGCACCGCAAATCGGCTCTATACTCTTAGCTGTCCTAGTCGCCACCATTGTCACTATGGGTACCTCAACAGTTGATAAATTGAACCGTGTTTTATTCACTATTAAAGTAGTCGTGCTAGGCAGTCTATTTTTTGTTCTGACTCCTTATGTTCAAGGTCAACACTTGCTCGAAATGCCGTTAGAACAAGGACTACTCATTTCAGCCATACCGGTTATTTTCACCTCATTTGGTTTTCATGGCTCTATCCCATCAATTGTAAAGTACGTCGGTGTTGATATTCGCTCACTCCGAAAAGTTATGATTTTCGGTGCTTCCGTACCTTTAATTATTTATGTCTTTTGGCAATTAATTAGCCAAGGTATGATGAGCCAGTCACAACTTTTACAATCTGAAGGCCTGCAAGGCTTTATTGGCAGCGTCTCTAGCTTAGTGAACAGCACACAAGTCAGTACGTCGATCACGATTTTTGCAGACCTAGCATTGGCGACTTCTTTCTTAGGTGTAAGTCTTGGGCTATTTGATTTCTTTGCTGATGCTTTCAAACAAGGCGATAACAAAAGTGCTAGATTGAAGACTGCATTGATTACTTTTGTGCCTCCGCTTGGTTTTGCTTTATTCTATCCACAAGGGTTTATTACTGCCTTAGGGTATGCAGCAATTGCATTGGTTGTTTTGGCAATATTTTTACCTGTTGCGATGGTCTGGGTACAAAGAGCACAGCAAACTAATGAGCAAGGTTATCAGGTTAAAGGCGGTCGATTTGGATTAAGCCTTGCCGCTTGTTGTGGTGTTGTCATAATAGCCGCACAAGGCTTGCAAATGTTTGGCGTTATTCCTGCGCTAGGTTAACGATAAAAATTTTGGGTTATCGTGCAAGTCTGATAACCCAAGTTCAAGGAAGTCTCATGAAATATCACCTAATCTTGCTCTCCTGCTCTCTTTTAACCGCATGCGGTGGTGGAGGCAGTGAACCACTATCAAAAGACAACACAGCGCCTGCCGTCAATGACAGCGCCCAATGTGGCATTGGTTTCTCTGCCCAAAGGCATTTCAATAAGCAAGAAAAAAATATTGCTTATTGGCAAATAGAAGGTGATACGCTCCAAACTAAACCACAAGTGACTTACTATACAAACCGCTCAAGTAGCCTGGCAGAGACCTCATACAAAGGCTCAGAACCACTGTGTGAGCAAGTAGCGAATATTTTTGGCGCAGACATTACAGATACATGGCAAGGCGCTGACAACAATACAATCAAAGTAGGCCAACAATTCAAATATATACCAGAGCTTAGCATCTCATTTGCATTGCCTGAACTGGCCTCTTTAAAAGATTGGCGTTACAAAGGTAGTCCTCGCTCAATGCCAACAAATCTGTTACAGAGCTCACTAACTGTCTGGTACCAAAATTCAAATGAGCAAAGGTTTTTGCAAGGTGAATTGTCAAATAATCAAAGAGTCGTGCCATTAGTATGCAAAGATACTGATTTTGCTATTTTACTTTCTTTAACCGAAGTTGATGAACAGCTGAGTAATAGTTTGAACCCCGCTTATTGTGAAGAAGTACGCAGTAATAATGTTACAAAAACAATTTGTTTAAGCGCAACGTTGCCTCAAGAAAGATTGATTCAAAACTGTGAGTTCGCCATGACAGATCTTGTTATTCCAAACGCTCAAGGAAATAAAACATTTGTTAAGCTTGCAGCTAAAGCCACCGCGGGCTCGGATACGGGAATTAATGTTGCAATCACTGATATCGATGTAAATTAACCTAAATTAAGAATAGTAATTATCTTAACCTATTCTGGGTGTTAACTTGGCCCTTAAAATTGCTAAACACTATCCTTTACTTGCAATTGATTTACTCGATTTTTCAATAGATACATCACAGGCAGAAAACATAGAATCACCGTGAGAATGTTCACTAAGGGCAAAATACTTTTATAAAGGTAGGTCGAGTAACTTAAATCGAGATAGTGCCTATCTACCAATCTAAATAACTGCATGATAGGCGCAGGAAGAACAATGAGTTGTGCCAACACGCTTTGCCATAAATACACTTTATCCTTCAATGCCCAGAACGCCAAAATAGCCATAAAGACTATGTCACTCAACGACCAGTAAATGTAGCGAATGACATATAAATCAGCATCAACTTGCTTAATCAAAGGAAAAGAGAAATAGCCTATTACATAAAATGCGGCACAAAGTGCCGCATATCTTAGAGCTTTGTCATCCCTTAATAATGCAAACAGAGCAACCGAAATAAAAGTCAGTAAGGTTGCGTGGTCTCTTACCAATAACAAAAACTGATTAAAATAAGAACTGTTTAAATCGAATGACATGTTGTGAAATTAATCTTTGATTGATTAATCTAGCGACTTCTCTTTTGACTTTGGTGGCTCATCATTGTCATCAGCACCATCACCGTTGTTGCCTGGCATGTAAGCATATTTACTTAAAATAGACATCTTATTTCTCCTTGATAGATAATTCATCTTCAAATTAGCTGAATTCGAATCATCTATCAAGAAATATACTACTAAAGAATGGAAAATTTAATTTCCGCGCAATTCAATAGGATCAGATTCTTTAGCCTTGCCTTGTAGTATGGAAATCTCTACACGGCGATTTCGGCGCCTATCTGTATCATTTTCATTTGGTACTAGCGGACGCGTATCAGCATGACCAACGACAACCATTCTATTTTTATCAAAACCAGGGGCTTTGACCATTTCACTGGCAACTGCAACTGCACGGGTTGCTGATAAGTCCCAGTTATTAGAGTAAAGTTCATTAGTCACCTGAAAATCATCAGTATGGCCAGAAACCGTTATTTCACCGGGCACATCTTTTAATAATTCAGCTATTTCACGAATAATTGGTTTAAATTTAGGCTGAAGAAATGCGCTACCAGAGGGGAATGCACCATTTTCTTGGATACGAATAATGATTTGCTGTCCAAGAGACTCAAGCTCAATTGCTCCGTCCATGATTTGCTTTTCCATTTGCTGTGCGATCTTCTTCACCAGTTCGTTAACTTGCTCTTGATCAGCAGCCGAAATAGCTTGTTCCATAGATTGCTCTTGTGAGGTACTTTGCGATTCACCACCACGCTTATTTCCGCGTTGCTCTTGACGGCCACCTGCCGAAGCCTCATCACCCGCTTGGAATTCAAGCATTTGCTGCGTCATCTCGACTGTCTGCTGTTGTATAGTTTCGATGGGAGTCGGTTCGGGTTTGCCAGGTGTAAACTCCATCGCGATTACACTCGTCCCTTTGGGGATGTCTTTTACTTCGATTTTATTTTGTACACCAAAAGCAAATTTCATTGAACCCGCAATCTGTTTGAATTTCAACACGTCCATTTCAGAGAAGGCCAACAGCAGAACAAAGAAACACATCAAGAGTGACATTAGATCAGCAAACGTCCCCATCCAAGCGGGTAGCCCGGGTGGTGGACACTTACATTCTTGTTCGTCTGACATGCTAATCCTCCTTGTCGCTACCGCGTTTCGACTCAGGTAGGTAGTTTTTTAGAATACCCTCGATTACTTTGGGGTTTTGACCATCTTGAATGCCTAAAATTGCATCCAAGATTAAACGTTGATTTTGTTCTTCTTCGTCTTTACGTAATTCAAGTTTCGACTGAATAGGTATAGCGACTACGTTCGCAAGAAACGCGCCATACAAGGTTGTAAGAAGTGCTACCGCCATAGCAGGACCAATCGCTTTTGGGTCATCCATGTTTGATAACATGGCAACTAGACCAATTAGCGTTCCAATCATCCCCATGGCAGGTGCAATGTCTGCCAAAGATTTAAATAATCCAGCGCCTAATTCGTGTCGAGAGGTGGTGAGTGAGATATCTTTTAATAAAGTGGCGCGTACAACGTCAGCATCATGACCGTCTACTAACATATCAACGCCTTTTCGCATAAAAGCATTGGGTATTTCCGCTTCTTCCAAAGCTAAAAAGCCACCTTTACGAGCGGAGTCAGCCAATTCAACCGCTTTCTCGATAAGCTCTTCTGGAGATTCAATCTTAAACATAAAGGCTTTACCAACAACTTTACCAATGCCTAAGAATTGGCCCATGGTAAAGTTTGAGAGCACGATGAAGATAGAGCCACCAAATACAATCACGGTAGATGGGCCATCACCAAACATGGCCAAGTCACCATTACTACTCATGAACATCGCCATGATGACCAAACCTATTGCACCTACTATTCCGATAACGGTTGCTAAATCCACTATCCCCTCCAGAGAATACTTATAATTACTTTTATTATGACACTCGAAGTCAATTTTTTTGAGTGGCAACTACAAATATCATGCTTAATTGCAATATTTGCAAACCTTGTGCCTATGTTACAGTGAAAAGCCTAGCTTTCAGTTAAACTTTTATCGGCAACATCTTGAATATCTTAACTCAATTACATTGTTAAAATTCGATTAAAGCCCACATAAGGGAAAAAAAATCGATTCTCCAAGATTACCCGCAACAAGTTTTGACCTGAGTCGTTAATCCTCCTAAAATTGCTTCTTTTAAAATAAATTGCTGAGCAAGATGTACTATGGCTGCAAAAAAACCTGAAAATCTAAGTTTTGAAGAAGCAATGGCTGAATTAGAAGGCATTGTGCAGGCTATGGAACAAGGTAGCCTGACTTTAGAACAATCTTTAAAGCAATTTGAGCGTGGTGTTCAATTGGCTAATGCCTCTAATGAAAAGTTATGTAGTGCTGAACAAAAAGTCTCAATCCTGTTGGCCAATGATCCTGAGGCACCAGTAACATCAATGCCAAATCAATTAGATTAAGACTCCGCAGTGAATTTATTCGAGCATATTAATACGGCACAAAACCGTTTAGACAGTTACATCAGTAACTACTTCTCTTTGGCGCTAGATACAGATGAAACAGTAAAATCTGCAACCTTTTACAGCATCAATAATGGCGGTAAAAGATTAAGGCCCTTTCTGGTTTATACTGTAGGAAAATTGTTAGGTGCTGAAGAAGCAGACCTTGACGTCGCCGCAGCTGCGATTGAATGTATTCACAGTTATTCTTTAGTACATGATGACTTACCTGCTATGGATGATGATGACTTGCGTCGAGGTAAACCGACCTGTCATATAGCTTATGATGAAGCGCTAGCAATTTTAGCAGGTGATGCTCTACAAACCTTAGCGTTTGAATTTTTAAGTGAACATGAGTTTTCTGTACCAGCAAAGCAACAAATCAAAATGATTAACACCCTTGCCGTTGCATCTGGCTTGCAGGGCATGGTGGGCGGTCAAGCCCTTGATATATCAGCGACAGAAAAGTCGATTACACTGACAGAGCTTGAACGCATTCATCGACTTAAAACTGGTGCACTGTTAAATTGTGCCATTCAATTAGGAACGTTATGTGCGCCAAATGTAGAACAAGAAATAGTTACTGCACTCGATATATATGGTAGAAAACTTGGCCTCGCTTTCCAGGTACAAGATGATATTTTAGATATCGAAGGTGATACCGCCGTATTAGGAAAGCCACAAGGCTCAGACTTAGACAATCACAAGTCAACCTATCCGGCTTTGCTAGGACTGGATGGAGCAAAACAAAAAGCACATTTATTGGTCGAAGAGGCTTTGTCTGCACTTGATACAATACCTCATAATACCGATGTATTAGCAGAACTGGCAAAATATATAATTGAGCGTGATCACTAATACTCTACCATGACGTATTGATGACGAGCAGAATAAAATTTATAAAAATTAAGTAAACCTTTGTATATAATCGAACAAGGTTTGCGTAGGACACATGTTGAAAGAATGAAACTGGACAGTAGCAAGTACCCATTACTCGCCTTGGTTGATGAACCAGCGCAATTACGTCAATTACCACAGCCCCAACTGGGTAAGCTGAGCGACGAATTAAGAGATTACTTACTTAATTCGGTTTCTCAAAGCAGTGGTCACCTGGCTTCAGGTTTGGGCACAGTCGAATTGACTGTGGCTTTACATTACGTGTATGACACACCTGAAGACAGATTAATCTGGGATGTGGGTCATCAAGCTTACCCACATAAAATCTTAACTGGTCGTCGCGATGCCATGCATACAATCCGTCAAAAAGATGGGTTGCATCCTTTCCCTTATCGTGAGGAGAGTAAATACGACACCTTCAGCGTAGGCCATTCAAGTACCTCGATTTCAGCGGCATTAGGTATGTCTATTGCCGCGCAAAAAGAGGGGAAAGGTCGTAAAACCGTTGCAGTGATAGGTGATGGTGCAATCACGGCAGGCATGGCTTTCGAAGCCATGAACCATGCAGGAGATATTAAATCCGACATGCTGATAATCTTAAATGATAATGAGATGTCTATCTCTGAAAACGTAGGTGCACTTAACAACCACTTTGCACGCATTCTTTCTGGTAGCTTTTATACTAATATTCGCGAAGGCAGTAAAAAAATTCTTTCTGGTGTGCCGACAGTGAAAGAGCTTGCCAGCCGTATGGAAGAGCATCTAAAGGGTATGGTTATACCTGGCACTTTCTTCGAGGAGCTTGGTTTAAATTATATTGGTCCAATTGATGGTCACGACGTTAATATGTTGGTTGATACGCTAAGAAATATGCGCAACCTGAAAGGCCCTCAAATCTTGCACATCAAAACGCAAAAAGGTAAAGGCTATAAGCCAGCTGAAGCCGATCCCATTGGTTATCACGGTGTGCCAAAGTTCGACCCGAGCGTGCATAGTTTGCCAAAATCTAAACCTAGCGCCCCTACTTTTTCTAAGGTATTTGGTGATTGGTTATGCGATATGGCAGCACAAGACCCTAAGCTTATGGCGATTACGCCAGCCATGCGAGAAGGCTCAGGTATGGTACGCTTCTCGAAGGAGTTTCCTGAGCAGTACTTTGATGTTGCTATTGCTGAACAACACGCTGTTACCCTAGGTGCAGGTTTCGCATGTGAAGGTCTCAAGCCTGTTGTTGCTATATACTCAAGCTTTTTGCAGCGTGCTTATGATCAACTTATTCATGATGTTGCGCTACAAAACTTACCTGTGCTGTTTGCAATTGACCGCGCGGGAATTGTAGGTGCAGATGGTGAAACGCACCAAGGTGCTTATGACTTAAGCTTTATGCGCTGTATTCCAAACATGATTATCATGGCACCAAGTGATACCAACGAATGTCGTCAGATGCTTTACACTGGTTACCAGTGTAACCAACCTGTTGCTGTGCGTTACCCTCGTGGTAGTGCCGGTGACAGTGATGTACAAACGCAGATGCAAGCGTTTGAAGTTGGCAAAGGCAACGTGATCCGTGAAGGTGAGAAAGTGGCTATCTTAAGTTTCGGTACACTTCTTCATAATGCCAAGCAAGCCGCTGAAAACTTAAATGCAACCCTAGTGGATATGCGATTTGTTAAACCGCTTGATGAAACACTGCTCGTTGAGCTTAGCAAAACTCACGATCGATTTGTTTGTCTTGAAGATAACGCCATTGCTGGTGGTGCTGGCAGTGCTGTGATGGAGTTCCTTGGCACACAGGGTATACAAACGCCAGTGTCGTTATTTGGTATCCCCGATGAATTCATCAAGCATGGTACACAAGACGAAATCCATGCAGAAATGGGCTTATGTGCTAATTCAATCGAAGAGAGAATTAAAGCGCTACTTTGATAATCCCAACGTTAAATAAAAGGAGCCTAGGCTCCTTTTATTTATGCTTTATAATTTTGACAAATAATTCTTATTGCAACTAACGCATCCAAATTTTCACATCTGCGAGCCCATTTGCCTGTAAGGTTTGTAGTTGTGATTCAACGTTACTGGTTTGCTCAAACTCAAAGGCATCCAACTGATCATCAAATGTAATAGTTGCTGCGCCATCACCGCCACGTTGTTTTACTTGATGAAGTGCAACATCCGCAAGATTAACAGAGGCTTCCCAACTGATCACTTGCCCACCAAGCAAAGGTAAGGGATAGAATGACCACCCCATAGAAACCGTCATATTAATCGATTTACCGTTCGGTAATTGGAAGTCACACTCAGCTATAGCACGGCAAAGCTCTTTTATATAACTTTCAACTGCGTCACGCTTGAAATCGCGAAGCAACAATAAGAACTCGTCGCCACTCCAACGTGCCACATAATCTGACCCTTGTGTTCTTGTATTCAATAAGGTGGCAAGCTGCTGTAAACAACTATCACCACCAATTGGACCATAGGCATCATTCACTTTACTGAAGTTGTCAACATTAACGCTTAGTAGTACAAGACGCTTATTTTGTTGCTGTAGTGACTTTGAGTTACGCTGATAGTGCTCAACATCTTTAGGGAGTTGATCGAATAAGAAACGACGGCTTTTAAGACCTGTGAGCTCATCTGTATGGCTAACTAGCTTCATCTGAGTATTGACTTGGTTAAGCTTGTCATTCGCTTGACGCAGTGCCATAGTGCGCTCTGCAACCAAAGATTCAAGCGCTTGTTGTTTACGCCGCTCTTGCGCTCTAAAGATCCAAAAGAATACATAGAACAGTAGAACAAATCCTAGCGTAATTAGAAGTCTAAAGTACACTGTTTCATCAAAGCGTCTAGGGATCTCAATACGCTGTGAAATGCTTCGAGCTTGCTGCCAGCCTTCACCTTTTCGCTTAACTTGTAATTCAAAGGTATATACACCTGGTTCTAAGTTCGTATAAATCGCTTCTCGACGATTAAACACTTCTCGCCATTCTGTGTTTTCTTTGCCAGATAAACTATATCTAAACTCAATACTTGCTGGCGCATAAAAATCTATCGCGGTGTAGTTAATCGTAATATCTCTTTCACTGGTATCCAATTTAAGTAGTTCTTCGAATTTACTCGCTACTACTTCTCGCTCTTGCGTAATCACCTCTTCAAGTTTTGGTGATAAGTCTTTGGAACCAAAGAGTTCAACATTCTTTGGAATTTCAACCGCTCCTTGAGAGCTTGGATACCAAATCGCGCCTTGCTTTTCTAATACTGCATCTCCGCCGTACCCCGAACAGCAACGTCCTACTTTGCCGTCAAGCTTGCGGTCAAACTGGCTAATAACCTGCTCAACTTTTAAATTGTTTATTGGATGAGTAAATTGCGCTGCTGGCAAACGATACACACCTTTTCGAGTACTGACCCAAATAAGCGCCTGTTGCTTATCGTAATAAAGCGAGGAAATTGAACCATGAGGTAAACCATTTGAGGCATCAAGTTGGTACCAGTCTCCTTTTGCAGTTCGATAAAATAAACCATCATTCCAAGAACCAACCAAAGTAGCCACACCTTGAATATATAAAATACTGGTAACATAAGCTGACTCTAAGGAAGTTTGACCACCCAGCTTTTCAATCCCTTTCTGATTAAATTGATAAGCCCCTTTATTTGTTCCTATGAACCCCACATTTGGCTGATCATTGATATACGTGACAAACTGGCTTCCTAAAAATGCATTATAAGCAAACGGTGTTAAACCCGAGTACTCAAGACGGTACATACCACTGCCCGTTCCTATCCAAACTCCACCGCGTTGCGACGGTGTAATAGCTAATACAGGCGTTTGTCGCAATTCCCGAAACGGTAATAACTTTAATACCCCTTGCTCATAAATCATGGCACCCCGTTCAGTCCCTATGAACAAGCTATTACCACTAAATTCAAGCTCATATACCGTGCTATTTTTTAACTTTTCAGACGAAATAACCACTTGTAATGAGTCATCGATATTTAAGAAGCCTACTCCACTTCTTGACGCCATCCAAGTTCGACCTTGGTTATCTAAGGTTGTTGCAGTTATACCTTGCTGACTATTGCCATCAATCATATGTCGCGCAATATTGCCAGTATGCGCAAACCAAAGTCCTTCATTCAGACTGGCTAACCAAATATTCCCTTCAGCGTCTTTAAACATATCTGAGAACCAAATAGACTGATCCGCATGAATTGGTTCTACATAGTGCCAATCAGAGATCCCCTCTCTGAACATTAAACGAGTTGAAGTAGACGCCCAGAAGCCAGTATCTGAATCGTACATAAATTTATAAACAGCACCATTACCAAGCTCGGTATAACGTCTCAGCACTTGATCTATGTCTAAGAAATAAGCACCGAGTTCGGACGCTAGATATAATCGCCCTTCAATCCATGCTAGATCATGCACGATTGTTTGCGCTAATTGCTCAGGTAACGATAACCTAAAACCAAGTTCTAGACGAAATACATCCCTGCGATTGGTTGCTGATTTTGTAATTTTGAGGAGGTTACGCTCATTGACCAACCATAAACCATCGGGGCCTTGGGCTATTTTAGACACACTGCCAACAATCTGGTTAATACGGTTAACAGAAAACTTCTTATTGTCTTCTGCTGAATCAAATGCACGTTGTGCTTGCTGATCGTTGCTTATGTAAAATAAGCCATTACCTGCAACCCAGATATCACCTTGCTTGTCTTCAACAATATCTAGAATAGGTCCTTTGATATTAAATGACTGAATATCAAGCGTGTGGGGGTTTAAGCGATGTAGACCACGCTTGGTGCCTATCCATAATTTACCATGTCTATCTAAAAGTAATTTATGAATCGCATTGGTTTGTAAGAATTGCGTATTCTGAGTAGTAAAATTACGAAATTTATAGCCATCAAATCGACTTAGACCAAACTGTGTACCCAGCCACACATAGCCTTGCTGGTCTTGCACCAAACTTTTAATTGATTGTGAGGGTAAGCCATTTTGCACATTCCATTGCTTAACAATATAGTCATTGATGGCAGCTGATACTGAAAAACTCATCAGCATAAAGAGCCAACACATTAGCAAGGTTTTTTTGAACATACACTCACAATCTTTTATTAATTAAACTAATAAGAAACCAGTTTTAAACAAAGCTTGTACACAAATCAACGAAAAAATTCCCGCTAAAATGTCATCCGCCATGATCCCAAGGCCGCCATGCAGCTTTTTATCTAACATTCTGATTGGGCCTGGTTTAGCAATATCGAAAAATCGAAATAATAAAAAACCAACTAGGAGCGCTTTCCAAGATAAAGCCGCACCTATCATAGTAATGTAAAAGCCAGCTACCTCATCCCACACAATTGCTGGGTGATCATGAACTTGAACGTCTTTTGCAGTTTGCCCGCAAACCCAAATACCAAATACACTGATCACAATAGCGAAAACACATTGCAGCCATAGTGGATAACTAGCAGTAATGAAAATAAGCGGTAGTGCACCTAAAGTGCCAAATGTACCCGGTGCAAATGGGGCGAGTCCTAAACCAAAACCCAAACCAAAAAATTGGTGGGGTTTACGAATATCAAATTTGTACTGCTTAGCCAAACTGACTCCTAACTAAAATGTTCAAAGCCAGTTGCAGGAAATGGCCAAGGTTTATCTTTATAAAGTAGCGATATGTCGCCAGCATTTGCGTTAATTTGCCCGATACAGGTGGGTGTCACTCCATATTCTGCCAAGCGCCTTTCTACTGCTACTCTATTACTATCAGACACAGTAAACAACAACTGATAATCATCGCCATAGGCCATTGCCAGCATTAAACGTACTTCTTCATCAGGTAAATTTTTAAGTGCATTTGACAACGGTACTTTATCAGCATGGATAGTCGCACCAACACCTGAGTGCGTCAGGATATGACTTAAATCAGCCAGTAAGCCATCAGAAATATCAATGGCTGAATTCGCTAAACCACGAAGAACCTGGCCTGCTGCAACTTGGGGAGCGGGATAATCAAACTTTTTCTGAACATAACGGCGATCATCATCGCTGAGCTCCCAGCCTTGAGTACGAGCTTCTATTGCCAAAGCTGCATCACCAAGATCGCCAGTTACAAATAACCAATCACCCACTTTAGCGCCACTTCGGGTCAATGCTTTGCCTTTTGGTACTATACCTTTGGCACACACAGTAATCGTCAATGGACCTTGCGTAGTATCTCCACCGATTAGTTGCACGTTATAGTACTCAGCAATATCATGCATACCTTGAGTGAACTGTTCCAGCCAAGTTTCGTCCACATTAGGTAACGTCAAGCCAATTGATATCCAGGCAGGTTCTGCGCCCATTGCAGCCAAATCGCTTAAGTTTACCGCTAAAACTCTATGTCCTAAGGCTTTTGGTGAAATATCAGAAAAGAAATGAACGCCTTCAACTAAGGTGTCTGTAGTGACAGCTAATTGGCAACCTTCGGGGACAGTAACTAGGGCGCAATCATCACCTATGCCTATATCTACATCACGTCGAGTAATACCACGGCCGGTGAAAAATCGATTGATTAACTCAAATTCCTTCATACATAAAAAAGCCGGCCTAGGCCGGCTCTCCGAATTGTTTTCTTTATTTGCGAACTGCTTTAACAGCTTTGTCTAAAACGCCGTTCACAAACTTATGACTGTCTTCTGCACCAAAGATTTTCGCAAGCTCAATACCTTCATTGATTGCTACTTTGTAAGGTACATCTTCACGGAACTTAAGTTCGTATGCACTTAAACGTAATACTGCACGTTCAACTTCATCTAGGTCTTCAAACGGACGAGACAGATGCGGCTTTACGAGCTCATCTAACTGTTTTACGTTTATTGCAACACCGCGAGCAAGATCTTTAAAGTATTCTACGTCTACTTTAGATACATCATTCTCGATCAACATTTGTTGCTCAATATCGGCAATCGGGTTGCCACTTAATTGCCAAGAGTATACGGCTTGAAGCGCTAATATACGTGCTTTACGTCTTGCTGCTGGTTTCACTGAGGATCCTCTTAAATTTGCTCTAGCACGTTCACCATTTCTAGTGCACCAAGGGCTGCTTCGCCGCCTTTGTTGCCCATCTTAGTGCCCGCACGTTCAATGGCTTGCTCAATGCTTTCCGTGGTTAATACACCAAATGCTACCGGAATATCATAGTCTAATGAAACGCTTGCAAGTCCTTTGTTTGACTCGTTAGCAACTAGGTCAAAATGTGGTGTACCACCACGGATGATAACGCCTAATGCAATGATTGCATCATGCTCTTTTTTCATCGCTAAACGCTTAGCTGCTAATGGTAACTCAACGGCGCCTGGGACATATACCACTGTAATGTCTTCTTCTTTAACACCACCAACACGTTTTAGCTCGTCGACAGCACCTTCAAGTAAGCTACTTCCGATAAAGTCATTAAAACGTGAAATAACAATGGCAAATTTTTTGCCAGGAGCGTATTTGTTACCTTCAATAATCTTCATTAGATGGTCCTAATCTTCTTAATGTTTCGTACTTTGCAATCAAAGTGCGCCGAGTACGCAATAAGCAATTGCCAAATTGGCGCGCATAATAGCACAGTTTTGGTTAACCCCAAATAACAAAACCCGTTGTCATCAACGGGCTTTTTTATTCAATTATTTAGGCTCTACATATTCAACGACTTCTAGGTGGAAGCCTGAAAGGGCATGATATTTTTTCGGCATACTCATTAAGCGCATTTTTTGAATACCTAAATCAGCTAATATCTGCGAACCAACCCCAACAGTACGAGAAGTACCTTGGAATTTACGCTGATTAACGGTTTCACCAGCATCTTGCGCAGCAAATGCTTTTACCATGTGCTCGATGTCTTCAGTTTGTTCCTGTTTACCGAGAATAACTAATACACCACTATTTTCGCTGATATGCTTCATCGCACCATGTAAACTCCAGCTTCGATCTGCGCCTCTGTCTGATAGTAATACATCATTAAAAGTGCTTTGCAAGTGAACACGAACGAGCGTCGCATCATTCTCTGAAATTTCACCTTTTAATAGGGCATAATGAAGTTGGTTATCAATGGTGTCTTTGTAAGTGACTAAGTCGAATTCGCCAAATTCAGTTGGCAGTTTGCATTTCGCAACTTTTTCGATAGTCGTTTCGTTTAAGTTACGATATTCAATTAAATCAGCGATAGTACCAATTTTTAAACCATGCTCTTTAGCAAATACTTCTAACTGAGGGCGGCGAGCCATAGTGCCGTCTGGGTTTAAGATCTCAACAATTACTGACGCTGGTTCTAACCCTGCTAAACGCGCTAAATCACAGCCTGCTTCTGTATGACCTGCGCGAGTTAATACACCGCCAGGTTGTGCCATAATTGGGAAGATATGACCTGGCTGTACGATATCAGTTGGCACTGCACCTTTAGCCACTGCAGCTTGAACCGTACGGGCACGGTCTGCGGCTGAAATACCGGTAGTTACGCCTTTTGCAGCTTCAATAGACATTGTAAAGTTAGTTGAGAATTGTGCACCGTTATTTCTCACCATCAATGGTAAATCAAGTTGCTGACAACGCTCTTGAGTCATGGTTAAACAGATCAGACCACGGCCATGGGTTGCCATGAAGTTAATGGCATCCGCTGAAATATGCTCGGCTGCGATGATTAAGTCACCTTCATTTTCTCGGTCTTCATCATCCATCAAGATAACCATTTTACCGGCTTTAATGTCTTCGATGATCTCTTGTGCGCTGTTCAAGTTCATAATTTACCTGTTTAATTAATTCGCTACTTAATAAAGCCTGCGGTTGCCAATAAGTTCATTGTGAGAGTAGAGCTTTGTGCAGGCTCTTGAGCTCCAAGTACCAAGCGTTCCAAATAACGTGCGATTTGATCCACTTCTAAGTTAATTTTACTGCCCACTTTAAATTCAGCAATGGTTGTCTCTTTTGCTGTATGGGGCACAATTGTCAGCTTAAACTGACAGTCTTTAATTTCATTTACCGTTAAGCTGATACCATCAATGGCAACTGAGCCTTTGTATGGAATATATTTCATCAGTTCACTGGGCGCTTCTAACCAATATTCGGTTGCACGGGCATTGGGTGAAATCGCCACGACTGTCGCAATGCCATCAATGTGACCTGAGACTAAGTGGCCGCCTAATCGTGAAACAGGCTGTAATGCTTTTTCTAAATTAACTGTTTGCCCTAGCTTATATTGAGCAAATTGCGTCAATTTCAAGGTCTCATTTGAAACATCGGCACGAAAACCATCAGAAAACTTTTCAACAACCGTTAAACACACGCCATTTGTAGCAATGCTATCGCCTAACTGTACATCGCCTATGTCTAAATTTGGGCTACTTACACGAACCGTTAGGTCGCCTTGATTTTGTGTCAACTCAGTTAACTTACCGGTTGCTTCAATGATACCTGTAAACATAAAACTTAACCTTTTTGCGCTACTTTGCGTGCTGTTAAACGAATATCATCGCCAACTTGCTTAATATCGTGCCATTGTAGGCTCTGTACATCTGCCATCTGAGTCAACTCCGGTACATTAAATAAACCTCGTGCATCATGACCCATGATTTTAGGCGCTAAATAGAGAATATAATTATCGATAAGATTTAATTCGTGAAACTTACCTGCAAGCGTTGCACCTGCTTCAACAAATATGCTGTTGATCCCATACTCAGTTAATTGCTTTAACGCCTTTTTGATATCGACCTTACCATTCATAGAATCAACCACCAGCTCTGTGACATGCTCAGGCCACTGGTGCGTAGAATCTTCTTTTGTTCTTAAAATTATAATAGGGGTATTGATTGAAAATAGCGCTAAGTCTGGAGACAAACGGTTTTGAGAGTCGACTATCACTCGAATAGGCTGGCGAACCGACACCCCTTCTGCAAGCGCAAGCTGCTCTGCTGAAAGTCGCACATTCAACTTAGCATCATCAAACAATACAGTCTCAGCACCCGACAACACGGCGCAGTGCTCAGCACGTAAAAACTGTACATCTTGACGGGCTGCACTTGAAGTGATCCATTTGCTATGGCCATTTTTTAATGCTGTTTTGCCATCTAGGCTCGCAGCTAATTTACAGCTTATGTAAGGTAAGCCTGTTTCCATTCGAGTTAGAAAACCTGGATTCAGTGCTCTTGCAGCTTGCTCACATAAACCTGCTGCGGTTTCAATGCCTGCCTGTTCTAACATACGTAAGCCACGACCTGCGACTTCAGGATTAGGATCGACCATGGCTGCAACAACGCGGCTAACTTCAGCGTCGATTAAACCTTTAGCACAAGGCGGTGTTCTACCATAATGGCTACATGGCTCCAAGGTAACATATGCCGTTGCGCCTTTAGCCATGTCTCCTGCCATCTTTAATGCGTATACTTCGGCATGACCTTCGCCCGCTTTTTGATGATAACCCTGACCAACTATATTGCCATCTTTTACAATAATACAGCCCACATTTGGATTTGGTGAGGTGGTAAAACGACCTTTAGAAGCAAGCGCGATGGCCTGCTGCATAAATTCTTTGTCTTGCTTGCTAAACATCAATCTCCAAGCCTCGCGATTTCCTCGCCAAACTCTCTAATATCCTCAAAGGAGCGGTATACGGAAGCAAAGCGGACATAGGCCACTTTATCGAGTTTTTTCAGCGCCTCCATAATGCATTCACCAATCATATGGCTTGCCACTTCACGCTCACCCGTAGCGCGAATTTGCGATTTAATTCGATGTACAACCTCTTCAATCTGCTCGGTGCTAACCGGGCGTTTCTCTAACGCACGATGCAGACCATTTAATAATTTGTCTTCATTAAAAGGTTCTCGAGAGCCATCTTGTTTAATTACTCGCGGCATGACTAATTCAGCACCTTCAAACGTCGTAAAGCGCTCATGACATAACACACATTCTCTGCGACGACGGACCTGATGACCTGAGCCGACTAGGCGGGAATCAATGACTTTTGTTTCTTTAGCGGTGCAAAATGGACAATGCATAGATAATCACTTGTGAAAAAATATAAAAAAGGCCGCAGATGCGGCCTCAATCATAACAAAATTCTTTAATTATGTTAGCTAAATTAAGCGTAAACTGGTAATTTAGCGCAGATAGCTTTTACTTTTTCTTTTACTTCTGCTTGTACTGTCTCATCATTGATGTTGTCTAGTACATCACAGATCCAACCAGCAAGCTCTGCTGACTCAGCCTCTTTGAAACCACGACGAGTAATAGCTGGAGAACCAATACGAAGACCTGACGTTACAAACGGTGAACGAGGGTCATTTGGTACTGAGTTCTTGTTCACTGTGATGTTAGCACGACCAAGTGCCGCATCAGCATCTTTACCTGTGATGTCTTTGTCGATAAGGTCTAGTAAGAATAAGTGGTTGTCTGTTTTACCAGAAACGACTTTATAGCCACGTTCTTGAAGAACAGCAACCATTGCCTGTGCATTCTTAACAACTTGCTCTTGGTAAGTTTTGAACTCTGGCTGTAGTGCTTCTTTGAAAGCAACCGCTTTACCAGCAATTACGTGACATAGAGGACCACCTTGGCCACCTGGGAATACTGCGCTGTTTAGCTTCTTGTAGATGTCTTCATCATCACAAGCAGAAATGATAAGACCACCTCGAGGACCTGCTAGTGTTTTGTGCGTCGTCGTAGTTACAACGTGTGCGTGAGGTACTGGACTTGGGTAAACACCTGCAGCAACAAGACCTGCAACGTGTGCCATATCAACTAATAGGTAAGCACCTACTTTGTCAGCGATTTCACGGAATTTAGCCCAATCAACGATACCTGAATATGCTGAGAAACCACCGATGATCATTTTTGGCTTGTGCTCAAGTGCTAACGCTTCAACCTGTGCGTAATCGATCTCACCCGTTTCTTCGTTTAGACCGTACTGGATAGCGTTGTACGTTTTACCAGAGAAGTTTACGTGAGAACCGTGTGTTAAGTGACCACCGTGCGCAAGGCTCATACCTAATACAGTGTCGTGTGGCTGAAGAAGCGCTTGGAATACTGCCGCATTTGCTTGTGAACCAGCATGTGGTTGTACGTTTGCATAAGTAGAACCAAAAAGCTCGTTGGCACGGTCAATAGCCAGTTGCTCAACAACGTCAACGTGCTCACAACCACCGTAGTAACGCTTACCTGGGTAACCTTCAGCATATTTGTTCGTTAATTGAGAACCCTGAGCTTCTAAAACACGTGGGCTACAGTAGTTTTCAGAAGCGATAAGCTCGATGTGCTCTTCTTGACGAGTCGTTTCAAGTGCAATCGCATTTGCTAATTCAGGATCAAAATCTGCAATGTTCATGTTACGTTCTAACATGGGGTCTCCTAGGTACACGTTTAGGGTAGTAAAAGCTGTATTGTACGCAGTTATGCGTCTGATGCCTATAATTTCGGCTTGATCATATTTAAACAGGGATTGAAATTATTTCACAGTGTTTATGTAATGATATTTTTTTATTTAAACATTAAAAAAACAAATAAATAATAAGGTGATAAATAAGTGTTATTTATATAGGAAGAGTGAAGCAAGCTTTTTAAGTTTACAACAGCTCTCCCTTAGCGATTAAAATTAGAGTAATTTAGCAAAAACAGCTGCTTTTAATTGCGCATAATCGGCTTGCATAGGTTCTGCTAAACACTGTTTATTTAATGCATCTTGTAACACGCTAGGCATTGATAGCTCTTGCTCAAGTACCTCTTCTACTGAAGATTTAAACTTTGCAGGGTGAGCCGTAGCCAAACAGATCCCCACAGCATCCTCAGCTTTATCTAAAGTAAGACCTTCAAGTGCAATGGCGGTATGCGGCTCCATCACGTAACCCGTTGCAGCAATCTCTTTCATTACCGCTTGCGTGCGACTTTCTGAGACACTTCTTGAATAAAACTCATGTTTATCGAAATCACTGCGTTCTAGCATAGTCTCAACGCGAGGCCAGTTATTAGGTTTACTCACATCCATTGCATTTGATAACGACTCTAATGTGGCATTTGGTGACCACTCACCTGATGCCATGTAACGTGGTACAGTGTCATTTTGATTGGTGGTCGCAGACAAATTTGCAATAGGTAAACCCAGCGCTGCAGCTATCATCGCCGCACACACATTGCCAAAGTTACCACTAGGTACAGAAATATGCACTTTAGCTCTTTGTTCTGCTGGTAATTGTGCAACGGCTTCAAAGTAATAGCATACTTGTGCAACTAAACGACTGATATTGATGGAGTTAGCTGAATTTAAACCCAGCTTATCTTTCATTTCATCATCTAAAAACGCCTGCTTTACCAATGACTGACAATCATCAAAACTGCCTTCAACGGCATAACAGTGAATATTTCCACCTAAAGTCGTGAAGAGCTTTTGTTGAACGAGCGAGATCTTACCCTCTGGGTAAAGTATAACCACATCGACATTTGGCTTGTTATAAAAAGCATGCGCCACCGCTGCACCAGTGTCACCACTTGTCGCAGTTAAAATTGTGACACGCTCACCTTGATTTAACAAACCAATGCATTCGGCCATAAATCGGCCACCAAAATCTTTAAATGCCAAGGTAGGGCCATGAAACAGTTCTAAGCAGTATTGCTTGTCACCAATTTGCTTAAGCGGCGCCGGAAAGTTAAAAGCACGAGCGACCATTTCGGCTAACGTATCTTTTGGCAGCTCATCACCAATTAAGTGGCTCAATACTTCAACACTCCTTTCTACAAAAGGCTTTTCAAGCAAGGCATCAATATTTTCTAATTTACTCAGTTGCTCTGGAAAAAATACCCCTTGATTACGGCCAAGACCTGTTTTAACGGCCGTAGTGAAAGACACTTGCTGCGTGGCATCTTTTAAGTTTACAAGTTGCATTGATTATTCTCCTTGTGAAATGGCACGCGTGCCTTGATGGTCTAGTTTACAAATGTGACTAAAACCATGTTCATTAATATAGTATTCGTTTAACCAAGCTTGGCATTGCTCTGCTGCTTGTTTGGTTTTACAAATCGTAAAAAGTGTAGGACCTGCGCCTGAAATACTTATCAGCTCAGCGCCAAATTCAGGTAACGCTTTTTTAGCTTGTTCAAACCCAGTAATTAAAGCGTGTCGATACGGCTCAGCCATATGATCTTTCATTAGAGAGAGCGCTAAATCAAATTGCTCAGCTTGCATGAGAAGGCAAAAGCTCGACAAGCGCTGTGCAAATTCAATGGCTTCAGAGCTACTTCTTTGTTTTGGCAATACAGCACGTGCTTTTGCAGTATTTAAAGCAAAACCTGGGTATGCCGCGACATAGTACCAATCAGGGTTAACTGGCATAGATAAAGCTTTGTCAGGCACAAGATCAGCAGTCAATTGTAAACCGCCTAAATAACAGGGCGTGATATTGTCATAATGACGGGCACCACTCACCTTAGCCTCAAAATCGGCCATTAATTCAATCAGCTCAATTTGACTTAAATTTGTTTGCGCAAACTCATTCAAGGCAGCAAAAGTGGCCACCACAGAGCAGGCACTCGAACCAAGGCCTGAACCAATTGGTAACCGCTTTTCAAGCTCGAGATAGATCGACGGCATACTTGGTGCTACATGTTCACGAAAGTGAACTAAGCACTGATAGGCCAAGTTTTCGTGGGCCTCCCCTGGTAATTTATCGGCATAAGGACCTGAACAAACAAACGTGTCTTGCTCTGCCGCTTTAACATTCACCACATCACCCAATAGCTCACCGTTTATTGGCGCAAGCGCAGCGCCTAAAGAGTCAAAGCCAACACAAAAATTGCCGATAGACGCAGGTGCATAAAAACTGATCATAACGCCTCCTTAACGCGACTGTGTTTTTAAGATATCTGCAAAAACCCCCGCCGATGTCACTTCCGCACCTGCGCCATAACCGCGAATAACAAATGGGCGAGGTTGGTAGTATTGGCTTAAAATTGCTAAAGCATTTTCACCATCACGGATATCATAAAGTGCATGTTGTTTATTAACCGCTTCTATACCTACTTTGCATTTACCATTTTCAATACTGCCAACATAACGTAACACCTTACCTTCACTTGCGGCACTTTGAATTTTATCAGCAAATTGTGCATCAAGTTCAGGTAGCTTAACCATAAACTCTTCAACACTCGTACCTGGCGCAAAAGATTCTGGTACAACCGCCTCAACTTCAATATCTGACAGCTCTAATTCAAGGCCTGATTCACGAGCGATGATCAACAGCTTACGCGCAACATCAGTGCCCGATAAATCATCACGCGGATCTGGCTCTGTAAAGCCATTCACTTTCGCCTTTGCAGTCGCTTCTGACAAACTTAAACCATCTTCAAGTACACCAAACATGTACGAGAGTGAACCAGAAAGAATACCGTTAAATGACAACAACTCGTCGCCGGCACCAAAAAGTAGCTGCAAGTTGTCTAGTACTGGCAGACCTGCACCTACGTTTGTTTCATATAAGAATTTGCGCTGACGTTTTTGCGCAGCACTTTTTAAAGACTGGTAGTAGTCAAAACTACCCGTATTGGCTTTTTTATTTGCAGCAACCACATGGAAACCCGCATCTAAAAAGTCATAATATTGATCTGCTAGTTGTTGTGACGAGCTACAATCCACCAGCACAGGATTAATAAGATGATTATCTCTAACAAACTGCTCTACTTTAGCCAGCTCAAAGCCTGAAGTTTGTTGCTCCAATTGATCTTGCCATGCATCAAATGCGATGCCGTTTGCATCCAGTAGAAGCTTGCGCGAATTGGCTATACCATAAAGATTAAGCTTTACATTACGCTTTGCTAGCCAATCTTGTTGTTTTTCAAGCTGCTTAACCAGCTCTTGACCAACAAGACCGCAACCTAATAAAAATACATCAATTGAAGGCACATGGGTGAAGAAATTTTCATGACATACTTTCACCGCGTCATTGCATAGTGCACCATCAACCACAGCTGAAATAGCACTTTCAGTAGAATCCTGAGCAATGGCCACGATATTAACCTGTGCTTGCGCCAGTGAATCAAAGAATTTCGCTGCAAGCCCTTTGTGCGCCTTCATGTTATCGCCCACCAAAGTCACGATGGCAAGTTCACGCTGCACTTGTACTGGTTCAATTAATCCAGCTTGCGACTCAAGTTCAAAGGCTTGTTCAAGGGCGCTTAAAGCTAAATCTAAATCTTCTTCATGCACACAGAAACTGATGCTGAATTCACACGACGACTGTGTGATCAAAACAATCGACACATTGTCATTGGCTAATGCACTAAAAACGCGAGCTGCCATACCAACTTTGCCCTTCATGCCAGGGCCAGACACCGTCAACATCGCCAAATTCTCTAGTGATGAAATGGCTTTAACAGTTTCGTCGCTCTGGCATTCATTTGAAATCACAGATCCTAGAACGTCAGGGTTATGAGTATTTTTAATTTCGCATGGCACACCAACTTTCGCACACGGTAAAATCGTTTTTGGATGAAGAACTTTAGCACCAAAATATGACAGCTCCATCGCCTCTTTATAAGATAGACTATCTACCTTGCTGGCCTTTTTGATAAATCGTGGATCTGCATTGTAAACACCATCTACATCTGTCCAAATTTGACAGACTTCAGCTTTTAAACAGGCAGCTGCTACTGCCGCAGAATAGTCTGAACCATTGCGGCCTAAAGTAGTTAGTTCGCCTTGATTATTAGCTCCAGTAAACCCCTGCATAATATAAAAATCTGCTGGTTGCGATTTTAAAACTTCAGCAAAACGCTGTGCGCTCGCGACAAGATTAACTTCTGCATCAAGATATCCGCCCTGAGTCTCGATACAGTGTGTTGCCTCGAGATAAGCTGCTCTTTTACCTATCATCGCAACCATAAGCGCAACGCTTACTCGCTCCCCAAAGCTGATCACAAAGGCATTGACTTGCTCTGGGCAGTGCTTGAGTAGTTTAACCCCAGCTAGTTTGTCATTTAGCTCGGTGAAGCTTGGCCAATGAGCGACGACTGTGTCTAATTGCTCAACTTCACGCTTCAAATTGTCAGCGCGTTCTAACAAAGCATTCCACTGAGCGCTGTAATCAACACCTTGTTCAGCAAGCTTGGCTAACTCGACAAGTTGGTCAGTCATGCCACCAGGAGCCGAGAGCACAACCAAAGCTTGCTCACCGGCTTGAGACTCGATCAATTTCTTGACTCGTTTGAGACAATCAAAGTCGGCGAGCGAAGAGCCGCCAAATTTTAAAACTCGCATAATTTTTCCTCATTCCAAAAACGAAAAAGGCCTGTGTTCGTAGTGAACACAGGCCTTTTTCTAATGCGCAACGACCTATGCCACTATCCTGTAAGGATGGTGGTTGTAATAATCGTCGTAATTAAATTAATCGTTTTCATAATTACTAGACTGCCCGAAAATCAGACACCATGCAACTGTCTTTTTATGAAATTATTATGCAAAAAACTCAAGTATAATTTTAAGAGGAGGAAAAATTAGACCTTAGTATGAGCTTTCCAGAGTAAATAGAGAAACTTAAGGAATAAAAAGCTGGGCTAGAAAGCCGAGCTATCTAAGGCCGTAAGTGTGTAAAACACTTAATAAAACATCAGGCTTCACTGGTTTTTCGATAAATGAGATTGCACCCAACTGCTCTACCCGAGCTTTCATTTCTGGTTGAATGTCCGCTGATATAACCACAACAAAAGTTTCGATAACTTGAGACTTAACCGCCTGTAAAACACCAACACCATCCAATTCGGGCATAGTTAAATCGAGGCAAAGTAAATCAACTTGGTGATTACTTAAAACCCCTAACGCTTCAACGCCATTTTTCGCTTGCAAGATTGTCGCATCAAATGCTGATGACAGGCAGCGTACCACTTGTTTTCTGGCAACCACTGAGTCATCACAGACCAAAATAGTAAAGCTCATCTTTTAAACTCATTCACTCGAAATTAACTTACTAATAGTACCTTATTTAAAATTATTTATAACATATTAATCTTAAGACACTACTTAAAGCACTAAATAAGCTCGATATAATATCTAACCAAACAAAGTCATTGTAAACAATAATGCTAGATAAATATTTATTTTTGCGCCTTTATTAGCTAAGTTTAACTAAAGACATATCTATTTGTACAAAATCAGGGAGCCTAGCTTCATTCATGCTACAAAAAAGCCTATCAAAAAAGCTACTTACGAATGTGCTATCGGTTTACTTTTTGTTAACTTTCCTCGTCACATGTGGCCAGGTCGTTACTGAGTATATCAATACTAAAAATTATATTCAGAACGAGTTAACTATGTTGCAAAAGACCTTTAGCCGCAGCTTAACGCGTGCTATTTGGGAATTAAACACCAAGCAAACTGTTACCACCGCAGAAGGCCTGTTGGCAATCCCTATGATTGAAGGCATTATCGTGCGTGACGACAGTGGTGAGATAATCTCTCAACTGGGTCGTTCTTTAGATATTCATGAGTTATATAGCCAACAACTCGTTCAAGAAGAAGCTATTATAGAAGATACGCCTTCGGGATTGTTTGGTTATACTTTTCCACTCATTTTTGAGTTTTCTGGTCGAGCTACACAAGTTGGTGACGTCACACTCTTTTCAAGCCGAGAGGTTGTGCTTAGCCGGATTATGTTATCAATTTACTTTTTACTTGGTAACGCAGTCGTTAAAACTACTTTCTTAATCATCTTGTTTTTAATCGCTTTTAGAAAATTACTGACCGAGCCTCTAACTGACTTAACAGAGCAAATTGAATCATTTGAATTAAACGATGACCTCGACGGTCAGCGGATCGACATTGGTACAACGGAACGCAATGAGTTAAAAGTCATGGAAGAGGCATTCAATAAATTGATAGACAAGGTCAGTGACTATCGAAACCAACTTGACGACACGCAAAAAGAACTACTAATCAGTAATGAGAAGTTAGACCAACACAATTTACAGCTTGAACAAGAAGTTGCTCGTAAGACATCAAACCTAAGCCAAGCTATGATGGATTTACAACAACAAAAATACGAGCTAGAAAAACAAAAGCTTACGCTCACAGAAGAAATCGACTTACGTCGTCAAACTGAGCAAGAGTTGCTTACTAAACAAAAAGAGCTCGAGCGTTACTTAGATGAATTAAACATGGCACAAGAGCGTCTCGTCGGCTCAGAAAAAATGGCTGCGTTAGGTGGTTTAGTGGCGGGAATTACTCACGATATCAATACGCCAGTGGGTATTGGCGTAACCGCAACCTCATTCTTACAAGAACGTTTAGAGCAGATTGAATCAGCCTACAAAGACAAAACGCTTTCTCCAAAAGCGTTAGAAGAGTTTATTAACGATGCTAGGCAAAGCACCAGTTTACTAACCACTAACTTAGATAGAGCATCGGAGTTGGTTGCTAGCTTTAAACAAATTGCCGTCGACCAAGCAAGCGAAGCTGTGCGAAATATCAATTTGAAGCAATACCTTGCTGAGGTTATTCGCTCGTTGCACCCTAAATTGAAGAAAACCAAGCATGCGATTAACATTGAGTGCCCAGAAGATCTGCAACTGAATTTACCTGCGGGTGCAATTAGCCAAATATTTACCAACTTGATTATGAATTCTCTTATACACGGCTTTGAAGGTATTGATCAGGGCGAAATTAATATTGAAATCAAAAATGATAACGACGATGTGGTTATTCATTACAAAGACAATGGTCGTGGTGTAAGTCAAACCCAACTTGAAAAGTTATTCGACCCTTTCTTTACCACTAAACGCGACCAAGGCGGCAGTGGTTTAGGTACACATATCACCTTAAACTTGGTGAAACAAACCTTAAATGGTGAAATAGAAGTCAGTAGCGAAGAAGGCAGAGGATTGAGCTACATGATTCGATTCCCAAAAACATTACAGCAACCGACTAATATGTTCGATTAAAGTACAGCTTTACTTTACTGATTAAAGTTCTAATTATTCGGGGCTTAATTTTATCCCCCAAGCAAAATAAATATTGCTATCATAACCATCATTAAAATCAGTGGATAATAACAATATGTGGTTCAGCAACCTGATCTGTTACAGATTCAAACAAGACGTTTCATATAATCAAGAAGACTTTGAAAGAGCCCTAGAGCAAGACGTATTCCGCCCTTGTGGTAGTCAAGAAATGAATACCTTTGGCTGGACAAAAGCATATGGTAAACACGGGCAAACACTATCGCACTTCTCTGAAAAAAGCATTTTAGTGTGTGCAAAACGTGAAGAGAAGGTGCTTCCAGCTTCAGTTATCAACGACATGTTAGCTGAAAAAATTGAATTAATTGAGCGTGAAGAAAACCGTCCAGTTAAGAAAAAAGAAAAAGATGAGCTCAAAGAAAACATCTTAAGCACATTGCTTCCTCAAGCATTCAAAAAATCGAGCCTACAATTTGCCTTTATTGATCAAGTAAATGGCTGGGTTATTGTAAACAGTGCAAGCTTTAACAAAGCCGAAGAGTTACTCGCACTACTTAGAAAGTCACTAGGCACACTGCCTGTTGTACCTGCGTTTGCTAACTATGATTTAGATGTGTTTTTGACTGACTGGTTAACTCACTTTGATGCCCCTGATGGTTTCGCGATTGGCTCAGATGCAGAACTGCAAGAGCCTGAGGACAACGGTGCGCAAGTTAAATTAAAGCAGCATGATTTAGCCAGCGACGAAATCAAAACCCATTTAGAAAATGGTAAGCGTGTAACTAAACTTGCTCTTGATTGGCGTGAACGTGTGAAGTTTATTTTACAAGATGACGGTACATTAAAGCGCTTAAGCTATGCAGATGCACTAAAAGAGCAAAATGCCGATATTCCAAAAGAAGATATGGTCATTAAACTAGACGCTGATTTCATCTTAATCACAGAAGAGATTAAAGAGTTACTCGAAGAGCTCACCTTAGGGTTAGGCGATAAAGAAGATTTAGATTAACTTTTGAGCCGTTTATAAAACAAGACCCAAACAAAAAAAGGAGCCAAACGGCTCCTTTTTTACGGAATAGATTAAGCAAATTTATTTTGCTGCTAGCAGTATCTCTTTAACAATATCTAACGTTAGATCACCAGTTTCACTTAATTGAGTTAATCCCATTTTTTTCATATTTGCTACTACGGTATCAATACCTTCATCATCGATGCCATAGTGAGACAGTGCAGTCACAATATCTAACGAGTTAAAGAACGCTTCTGTCTTATCTATTGCCTGATTAATTTTTTCGTCTTCGGTGCCGCCAGTAATGTCCCATACACGTTCAGCATATTGTACTAGCTTGTCGTGTTTTTGTGCTTTGCGTGCTCTTAATAAGCTAGGAAGAACAATAGCAAGTGTACGACCGTGCGCAATGTCGAACATCGCAGTCAGCTCATGACCAATCATATGAGTTGACCAATCTTGTGGTACACCAACACCGATAATGCCATTTAGAGCAGATGTAGCTGACCACATAAAGTTCTTACGAGCCGCTAAATCATCACTTTGGTAAGTGACAGGACCATCTTCAATCAAGGTTCTTAAAATCCCCTCAGAGAATCTATCTTGCACTTTTGCACCGACAGGCTGAGTCAGATATTGCTCAACTACGTGCACAAACGCATCTGCTACGCCATTCGCCACCTGCTCTTTTGGTAAAGAGAAAGTAAAGTCTGGATCTAGCACTGAAAACTGTGGATACACTAGTGGCGACGTAATTGGGTATTTTTGCTCATTGTAAGTCACCACAGAAAACGCATTCATTTCAGAACCAGTAGCAGGCAGCGTTGCAATACAACCAAGTGGCACCGCTTGTTCAACTGGCACAGGATTAAAGCCGTGGAACAATAAAGTATGATGATCTTTTGCAGCATTCGCTGCTAAGGCGACAAATTTTGTGCCATCCATCACTGATCCACCACCAACAGCAAGTAAAAAGTCGATTTTGTTCTCTTTCACCACCTTTACCGCTTTCATTAAAGTCTCAAATTGTGGGTTAGGTTCAATACCGCCAAATTCAAGTACGTCACGTTCACCTAAATTGCTAACCACTTTTTCTAGTGTACCAAAGCGCTTAACGCTACCACCACCATATAAAACCAGTACTTTTGCCGATGCAGGAATAAGCTTGTCTAGTTCACCCAATCTATCTTGACCAAATACGATTCGAGTCGGATTGTAAAAATCAAAGTTTTGCATAATGTGCCCCTATTTGTTTTGTTAAGTACAGGATAGCAACTCATAGCCTTATTAAAATGGCTTTAACCATCAATTTCATGCCTAAAACTCTCACCAACAATAAAGTTAATCAAAAACATTTTTCTACTTGATATACTTACTTCATTACATAATTAGGAAGTGACCTATGCAATCAATCATTACACAACTAAAAAAATTAGCGCCTTCTGAAGGCTACAATCAGACTTTTATTAACGGCGTAGGCATTTATAAAAGCAATGAGAGCGCACAAAGAACGCCACTGTGTTATAGCCAAGGTATTATTTTCGTTCTACAAGGACAAAAACGCGTATTTTTCGATGAACAAATTTATACCTATAACCCCGAAAATTATTTGGTACTCACTGTGCCTTTGCCAGCGGAGTGTGAGACACAGCTTACAGATAACAAACCGTTATTATCATTGATAATCGACTTTGATATGTCGGTACTTGGAGAGTTAGTGAGAGTATTTGATGAACACGGAAAACTTAATAGCAGCGATAAAATTAGCAATGCAAAAGGCCTATTCGTCAGTGAAAATACAGATGCCTTATCCTGCACACTTACTCGATTAGTTAACTGTTTAAGCTCAAAATTTCAATCTGACATAATTGGGAAGGGGCTGGTTCGAGAAGTTTTTTATCACGTATTACAAGGCCCACAAGCGTCTCCTTTGGTTGATCTCGTCTCTCATAATACGCATATGTCTAAAATGGAACGCACGCTTAAGCATCTGCATAATCACTATGATGACAAGCTAGATGTTGAACAACTCGCCAAAATGGCAAACATGAGCACCTCAACATTTCACCGTAACTTTAAACAGATAACCGCATCTTCACCGATTCAATATGTGAAAAAACTTAGATTATCTAAAGCCAAAGACTTGCTGCAAGATCAAGGGATCAAAGTCAAGCAAGCCGCTGCACAAGTAGGTTATGAAAGCGCCACCCAGTTTAGTCGTGAATTTACACGTTACTATGGTATTTTGCCCCGCGATTGTGCGAAAAACAATTAGTAAGTTACAACGCTTTTGAAAAGCAGTGTGATCTGATTTTATAGCTTATATTGAAGTGAACTTTGAAATACAAGATAGCTAAACTTTAGTTCACATATTAGCCAAACCATTGTGTTTTTATGTATATAGTTAAATAAATATCAGTGAGTTGACATAGCATTATTAAAAATTACTAACAATATTTAGACTATTTCTACTATCTGAATGACTGCCAGATGAAAGGTCCCTTAGACTAGTCAAAGTGAAAAATAAAAAATATCAGTTAAGAAAAGATACCAGCCAGTCCTTAGCTGAAGGATACAGCGCATTAGATGAGTTTTTATGCATAGATAATGATTAATTCATAAAAAAATCTACTTAACTTTAATTCAGTTTTTTCAACTCAATCAGATGGAAATAGCCAGCCCCAAAAATATTAACAAGCCTACATAGTGATTATTTAAAAATGCTTTAAAACAATTATCTCTGTTTCTGTCATGGATCAGCTTTTGTTGGTAAACAAACAAACAAGAAGCCAATGTCAAACCTACGTAAGCCCAAAGAGTCGCTTCAACAGCTTGGTAGATTGCGAGCATTATGAGTAAAAATGTGATGTTAAGTAAAGCAATGATGTGCCTGTCAAACTGACCAAATAACACTGCCGTAGACTTCACGCCGAGTTTTAAGTCATCATCTCTATCAACCATGGCATACATGGTATCGTACGCTACTGTCCAAATTAAATTAGCTGAAAATAACCACCATGCAATCATTGGGACATGTTGCTGCGATGCCATAAATACCATCGGTATCGCCCAACTAAAAGCAGCACCAAGTACTACTTGAGGTAAGTGTGTGTAACGCTTCATAAAAGGGTAGCAAGCAGCCAGTGCAAGTGCACCAAACGACAATGCAATAGTCTGCCAATTTAGCGCGAGTACCAAAAAAAACGCAATAAGGATCAGTAATGCAAACAGACTTAAGGCTTCTCCTGCTAAAACTTTTCCTGTAGCAAGCGGGCGAGAAGCGGTGCGCTTTACCGAGCCATCAATCTTTCTATCAGCAAAGTCATTAATGACGCAGCCAGCACTGCGCATCACAAACACACCAAGAGAAAACACCAATAAAAGCTCCCAGCTCGGTATCCCATCGTTTGCTAACCATAATGCCCAGTAAGTAGGCCATAATAACAGCAAGGTGCCAATTGGTTTGTCTGTGCGCATTAATTGCTTATATGCATCAATATGTTGCCACTTTAAGGCCTTAAGCTGCATCTAATACCTCAGGTAAAAATATTTCACACACCATCACATGTGCGTCTGATTGTGTAAAAATACGTCTTCTCGCAAAAATAGGCATAAAATTTATGTCTGTTCTATTAAGTAACTGCGCGAGTTCACCGCGCTGCTCCACTTCAGCCATTTCAAGTTCAGAACGCTGCCAGCGCTCATTTTGAAACAACACCTCGCCTAAAGGGGTTTCCCCTAAGTGTTCTACACCTTTTTCGCATGCAGGAATAGAGATCCAGCTCTGAGCATATACTTGCACAACCTCATCGCAATATAATAAAACTTCACGGCAAATATAATCATGGACTGTATCTTCCAATAACTTTGCTGTGATTGGCTGTTCATTCAAGACGACCACTTTGAAATCTGTACTTTTTTGCTTTAAACGAGCTGTGAGAGAACCTGTGTCACTTAGAACAGGCTGTAAAGCAGCTGGCACAACGAGCCCAGTGAGTGATCTTTGCCATGAAAAATCGATTGAAAGAGGATGCTTTAACACAATAATATCTTACCCAGATTACAACTTGCACATAATAACATTGCTCAGTCTGGCAAAAAAGTTCAGTATCTGGTTTTTGTTTTTACCATAGACTGAACTTTCTTTAACTAAAAAATAATCAGCAACTTTTTACTCTTTTTCTATACTTGTTACACTCTTAACAGAGTATAATTTTTTATCAAATACAGTTACAATCGCTTTCAAGACAGTTACATAACAGGAACTTCACCCACTATGAAAATGCTATCAAGTCTATTTGCATTACTTCTACTGGTACTTAGTAGCACTTCTGCTCGAGCTGATGCAAATGTGGGTTACTTTGGTTTCGAACCAGATATCATCACTAACTACATCGGTCAGTCTAACAAGAAGCTCGGTTACATTCGCGTCACCGTAGATTTAATGTTAAATGATGTGAAGAATATCGCGATTGTAGAGCACCACACACCGCTGCTTCGTGATGCCATTGTACAGATTTTAAGTAAAGAGCCTGAAGAAACCATTAAATCATTAACTGGCCGTGAAGAAATTCGTCAGCGTTGTGCGGAGAAGTTAAAAAAGCTTCTTAAAGATGAAACCGGAGAAGAAATTATCCGAGAAGTATTATTTACTAAATATCTTTATCACTAATTAAGATTCTTGTTTGGAAGTTGTAATGCAGCAATTGCCATTCCACTTAATAAACCAAATAAATGCGCCCAGTTCGCCATACTAATAAATAACACGTCAGCAAAACCTAATACCATCCATACCAACATAAAACCTATAATTGGCCTTGTGATTAACTTTTTTTCTTCGGGCAATTTAATACTGTAGATCCATGCAAAACCCAGCAAGGCATACACCACCCCACTTAATCCACCAAAACGATTATCGACCAATAAATACTGTGCCCAATTACTAATTAATGCTGAAATAAAAAACAGTAAGAATAAGTTCAAACTGCCCGCTTGCTTCACAATTTTATTGCCTAAATAAAGCCACCAGCTCAGATTAAAAATAAGATGTAATGCACCAAAATGAATGATGGCAGGCGTCAGCCATAATAGTGGCTCACTAGGATTAAACAGTAATTTATCAAGCCATGATTGCGGATTTTGTACAAAGAAGAAGCTAGCAAAAACCGTGATACAAACTACAAACGTGAGTCTTAAGAACCAGTGCAACCCAGAAAACCGCTTCGCAAGATTTAAATCTTTGCCCATGTAGTTAAACTTCACTTGGGTGTCGCCAGTTTGCCATGAAGCGGCCAAATAACGATCATGGTAGGGGTTAGTTAGGAATTCTTGCCAAAGCTGCATTGCCCGTTCTGCGTCTTGTTCTGACACCCACACTCGTGCGGTGCGGTCGTCTAGATAGGTCAACTTAACCATGATACCCTGACTCTTAAAATAGTCAGTTGCGCCTTGCAAGGCTCTAGGCTCAGAATGTTGACCTAATAAAATCATTGACTCACAGACTCTGGTTGATCAAGCGCCCACTGGGTAAAACCGCCATCCATGCTGTACACGTCTTCAAAGCCTTGCTCGATAAGATAATTAGCAGCACCTTGCGAGCTCACACCGTGGTAACAAACCACAACAATAGGCTGCTCATAATCTTTCTCAACCATAAATTGGCCAATGTTTGCATTTGATAAATGAATGGCTCCTGGCATGTGGCCAGCAGCAAACGCATTTGGGTCACGAATGTCGGCAATGACGACATCATCACGCTGCATAAGCTCTTTAGTTTGTGTAACTGAAATATGTTTAAACGGCATAAAGTACTTCTCAAAAACAAAAAGGCGACATTTGCCGCCTTAACAACGACTAATCCCAGTTTAGAATCACTTTACCTGATTGACCCGAGATCATGGTATCGAAACCCGTTTGGAAATCATCAATGTGGAACTGGTGTGTGATAATAGGGTCAAGATTTAAACCAGATTGGATAAGGCTTGCCATCTTGTACCAAGTTTCAAACATCTCACGACCATAAATACCTTTGATCACTAAGCCTTTGAAAATAACTTGGTTCCAATCAACCGCCATGTCTGATGGTGGAATGCCCAACATAGCAATCTTACCACCGTGGTTCATGTTGTTTAACATTGAATTAAACGCCACTGGCACGCCAGACATTTCAAGACCGATGTCAAAGCCTTCGGTCATACCTAGCTCAGCCATAACATCTTCAAGCTTTTCTTCTGCCACGTTTACTGCACGTGTTGCGCCCATCGAACGCGCAAGCTCTAGACGGTATTCGTTAACATCGGTAATAACAACGTGGCGTGCACCTACGTGTTTAGCTACAGCTGCAGCCATAATACCAATCGGTCCAGCACCTGTGATCAATACATCTTCACCAACTAAGTCAAATGACAATGCTGTGTGTACTGCATTACCAAATGGGTCAAAAATTGATGCTAATTCGTCAGAGATGTTATCAGGGATCTTAAATGCATTATAAGCTGGAATAACTAGGTACTCAGCAAATGAGCCCTCGCGGTTCACCCCTACACCTATGGTGTTACGGCATAAATGTACACGTCCTGCCCGACAGTTTCGACAATGACCACAGGTTATGTGCCCTTCGCCAGATACACGGTCACCAAGCTCGAAGCCTCGCACTTCTTGGCCCATGCCAACCACTTCACCAACATACTCATGACCCACGACCATAGGGGTAGGAATAGTGTTTTGCGCCCATTCATCCCACTTATAAATGTGAACGTCTGTACCACAAATCGCGGTTTTACGAATTTTGATTAATAAGTCATTGTGCCCAACCTCTGGTTTTGGTGCATCTGTCATCCAAATCCCAGGTTCAGCTTTTAATTTCGATAATGCTTTCATTATTACGTCCCAAGCAAAAATAATTCGCCAGATCATGGTTATGATTTGACGAATTTCAGTATTAAGAAGCGTATTGCTATCTAATAAACTTAGATGATATCAAGCTCTTTACCAATGCGGGTAAAGGCATCAATTGCTTTATCTAGCTGTGCTTTGGTATGCGCTGCTGAAATTTGTGTACGAATACGCGCTTGGCCTTTTGGTACAACTGGGAATGAGAAGCCTGTTACGTAGATACCTTCAGCTAGTAATTTATCAGCCATCGCTGCGGCTACTTTCGCATCACCTAGCATGACAGGAATAATTGCATGGTCTTTACCTGCACAGGTGAAACCTGCAGCTTCCATATTTTCACGGAAGTACGCAGCATTTTCCCAAAGTTGATCACGAAGCGCTTTACCCTCTTTTAACATATCAAGTACTGCAATTGATGCAGTTACGATTGAAGGCGCTAAAGAGTTTGAGAATAAATAAGGACGAGAGCGCTGACGTAACCAATCAATCACCTCTTTCTTACCAGACGTGTAACCACCTGACGCGCCACCCAGTGCTTTACCTAGCGTACCCGTGATAATGTCAACGCGGTCAATCACGTTGCAGTATTCATGTGTGCCACGACCATTTTCACCCACAAAGCCGACAGCGTGAGAGTCATCAACCATCACAAGTGCATCGTACTTATCAGCTAAATCACATACTGCTGCTAAGTTACAAATAACACCGTCCATTGAGAAAACACCATCAGTTGCGATTAATTTTGTTTTCGCACCAGCTTCTGTTGCAGCAATGAGTTGTTCTTCAAGCGCTGCCATGTCGTTATTTGCATAGCGAAAACGCTTCGCTTTACATAAACGCACACCATCAATAATTGATGCATGATTTAAGGCATCAGAAATGATCGCATCTTCTGGACCTAAAATTGTTTCGAATAAACCAGCGTTTGCGTCAAAACAAGAAGAGTAAAGAATAGTATCTTCAGTTTGTAAGAACTCGCTAACTTTTGCTTCTAGCGTTTTATGAATGTCTTGAGTACCACAAATAAAACGTACTGACGCTACACCAAAGCCATGGGCATCTAAGCCTGACTTAGCGGCTTCAATTAAGCTTGGGTGATTCGCTAAACCTAGGTAATTATTTGCACAAAAGTTAATTACAGAATCACCACTTGCTACTGCAATTTCAGCCTGCTGAGAAGACGTGATAATACGCTCGCTTTTGTATAAGCCTTCTGCTTTTACCTGTTCAAGCTGCTCTTGTAGTTGACTATAAAATGCCGATGCTCTCATGTAGAGTCTCCAATAAATTGCACGGTGTGCCTGTTTTCACACAGTTTATGTTGTCTGTTTATTACGTCTAAATATCGTAATAATTTTAAACAGGCGTATTGTAAGGGCTACGCACTATAAATGCACGAAGCCATTGTTCAAAAATTGAGGCGAATGTAAACGTTTATGAGACAAATGCAATCGTTTCTTTAATAGAAACACAAACTTGATCTGCTTGAGCTGCATCTTCTTCTGAAAATGCTTGACCCGAATTAACTAAAATAGCCGTTTTCACACCTGCTGCTCGAGCTGCTTGCACATCAGATACTTTATCGCCGATCATGACGCTTTTTGACACATCGATATCAAATGCATTAATACCTTGCTGCAACATGCCAGGGTTTGGCTTACGACAGTCGCAATCTTGCAGATATTCAGGTAGCGCCTTTTTAGGATGGTGAGGACAAAAATATACCTCAGATATTGGGCATTGCTGCTCTTTAAATTGCGTTTTCATCCAGTCGGTCAGCCGATTAAATTGTGCTTCATCATAATAACCACGGCCAATACCCGATTGATTGGTGACCACAATTAAAATATAGCCTTTAGCGATAAAGTCACGGCAAGCGTCGAATACCCCATCGATAAATTTAAAGTCTTCAATTTTATGCACATAAGCGAGATCGTGATTGATCACTCCATCTCTATCGAGGAAAACTGCTTTTTGTTTTGTTGTCATGATAATTACTAATTCGTTTAGTTTTAAGAATAAAAGGCTGTTAAATAAGGTTTTGCTCTTTGCAGACTTGGTCGAACATGGCCTTTACGTCTGCTACGCCAATTTGCGACATCAAGGTTTTGCCTTTAACACGCGTACCCCAAGGTAATTGTTCGGCACTTTTCTTAAACTGTGCTTGAAGGTTTTTATGATATACCTCAACCACATAGTCTTGATAAAGATATGGGCCTGTACGTGCAGGATTTGAATGAGCATACAAACCAATCACAGGCGTGCCCATGGTAACCGCCATATGCGCAGGACCAGTATCAGGAGCAATGACCAACTTAGCTTGCTCTAATACACACACAAGTTGTTTCAACGTGGTTTTACCAACCAGATTCAATACATCAAAATCTAAATAAGAAACAATGTCTGCAGCGAGTTGGCGCTCCATCTCTGTAGGGCCACCAGTGATCACCACATTAAAACCTTTCTGCTTTGCATATTTGGCAGTTTCGGCATAGCGCTCTGGCAACCAATTACGCTCCGCTTTACTCGCTGCAGGGGTGATAACTAGAACATTTTCAAGCCCAGATAGTAACTCAGCTGCAACTTGCTTATCATCATCACTTACTGGCATTTGCCAAGTTGGCTCGTAATGAGGCACACCAATGGCTTTAGCAAAACCTCTAAAACCTTCTAGTACGTGCGCTGACTTTTCAGCTTCAATACGCTTATTTGTAAATAAGAAGTGCCCCTCTTTCGCACGGTGCCAATCAAAGCCCACTTTCACTTTGGCAGGAATACAACGAGCTGCAAAGTTTGCGCGAAGCGCCACTTGCATGTGCAGTAGCACATCAAACTGACGTCCTACAAAGCTCTCTTTTAACTTTTTAAATGCCGCTTTACCTTGTTTTTTATCGAAAATAACAAACTCAACTCCTGGCATATCTTGTAATAACATGGCTTCGATTTTGCCCACCACCCAAGTGATTTTCGCCTCTGGGTAATGACGCTGAATAGCCTGTACGGCCGACACGGCATGACATACATCACCAATCGCCGACAAACGTAAAATACAAATATCTTTAGGAGTTGAAGATAAAACCACAACAGTCTCTTATGCTTGTAAAAATAGTTGGCTGCAGTTTAACTTAATTTATTATCTAGCCCAACTTGTTAAAGCAAACACACACACCTCGAATCCAGATGTAGTTTGGGTATATACTTAGCAAAAAACTGATTTAGGATTCTATGCGCGTCATTCATTCCTCTGCCAATACACATATTCTATTGCCCGATAACTCAGCCTTACCCATTGAAGAAAACTGGTTCGAACCTAGCTATTGGCAACAGCAAAACAAAGTCGTGGGTGAAAAAAAAGGCCGCGCGAAAACTTACTTTTTAAACCTAGGTGAACAAATCGGTGTGTTACGCCATTATTGGCGTGGGGGCTTAGTGGGTAAGGTGCTATCAGATCAATATCTATTTAGCAGATTAGAGAACACCCGTACCTATCAAGAGTTTCAACTTCTGACACAACTGGAACAATTAGGCTTACCGGTATCTAAACCGATTGCTGCAAAAGTTCAGCGCAGCGGGCTTATTTACCGTGGCGATCTGATCACAGAAGCCGTTACTGGCGCACAAAGTGTGCTCGATAAACTAAAACAAACCTCGTTGACAAAGAATGAATGGCAAGCAACTGCAGAAACCCTGGCACGCTTTCACAACGCGGGCGTGTTTCACGCAGACTTAAACATTAACAACATCTTGTTTGACTATCATAGCAAAGTTTTTCTAATCGACTTTGATAGAGGCGAAATTCGCAAGCCCTCTCAACAAACAGTTGAAAATAATATGGCGCGTTTAAAACGATCTTTTATAAAAGAATTAAATCGAAATACAGAGTTCTATTGGCAAGAAAGCGAGTGGGATGAGTTTTACGCAGTATATCGTTCACTACTAAAATTATAGTTAATTGGGCGTGTTAATCTTTAAGGTATTAATTTTTCAAAAATAGGTTTTCAATACTCAAAATGTGATACGAAAAAAAGGTATTACGCATAACTGATTATGAGGTGCGCAAATGGCAAAAGTTGTAAAATCATTTGGCTGATTTCTTCGAACTGGACATTTATTTTCGGTATCGGCTGGCTTACATAGAATAGATAAGCGGGGCAACCGTTGCAAGGCTGCCCATACCTCACCTAAATACCCAAGTAACAACTGCAAAAGCACAGCGGTAGGTGTACATATACTAGAAAAAAACCTTGGGGGTACTCTAACAAAGAATACGAGTCAGTGCTCAGCTTACTAGCCTTCAACTATTTTCATCTTTGTCATTTTTACCATTCCAGTCAATATATTAATCAAAACTTAAAATATAACTTTTATCACCAGTGAGTTTAATTACTTTATAGACTTCACTCATACTTGCATCCATGGGTAACCACTCTACGGTTAAATATTCCCAATTACCATCTACTTGCATTGATTGACTTGTATCATTTAAAGCAAACATTGAAGCTAATCGATTCTCATAGGCAGGATAAAAAATGTTAGTCATTTCATCATAAAACCCTACTCCATGATAAAAAACGATTTTACCGGTTTCTGATTTCAATCCGGATACTGTTACTTCAACTTGCATATCCGTTCTAAAATCAAAATCAGGTTCAGCCACTAAATCTTGAGTGCTGGGCTCTTTGCTTTCCTGTACGGTCGCCACAGTGCTGTTGTCTGCAATGGCTTCAGGAGGCTCTTGAGCATTTTCGGAGCTACCTCCGCATCCTGATAAATTAATAAGTATTACAAGAACTGGTAGAGTCGATGTTATTAATTTCTTCATGCTTATCTCCTAATCTTGCTCATAAAGTTTGATAGTAGTTGCATTTTCAAGCAGATACCAAGATTTCTCTTGCTCGCCTGATGAAGTAACCCAGTCAGCAAATTTGGGATAAGCATTTCGAATATCAACACTCTCTTGCGGATGTCTCCAATCGTTAGTGATATTAAGTGCCCATGGAAAATGATTGGCATTAATAAAGTAGTTAGGCGTTTGACTTGCATCGTCTACCTCACCAAATAATCCGTTATTAAATAGTTCACTACCGGAAAACTGCTTAAGGTGGGCTTCCCAATTACGAGTTCCATAAGGTCCATGGTATTGGCCATCAAGCGCATAAATGTATGGGTCAAATGGCGGAAGGGAGACTGTCGAAGGCATTTGATTAGGATCAAAAGTAAGAATAACTTTGAAGAAATCCATCGCAGGCTCTTTGCAGCTCGGCATAGTTCTGTAGAACTGGCAGCTCGTATTCGCCAACTCTCTTGCTACATCATAAGCTTCATCAAATGTATTATTATCATCGAATAGCTTCATGTTTAACTTATTCGTTGCTTCTAAGAAGTTACTACTAACCTCTTCACCGTTATAAGTCATAACTGATGAGGTTACTGCGCTTGTATCGACGTCTGGTATTTGAATCGCAAACCCATTGTGGTATGACGCACCAGTGGCAACTAATTGATAGTCAATCACAAGCTCTATCATTTTATTTTGATTGTTAAATGTTTGCGACATGCGATATTTAATAACAACATCGTTGAAATCGTAGTCACCCATTTTTGGCCATTTATCCTCAAAAGCTAAGGTTGCATAACCATTTTGACTTGGGTAGTAGCTGGTATTCGTTACAGAGGTGTTTGTCTGTTGTAACAGCTGGTATGTACCTGAATCAACAGAGCCATTTTCATTTACGCCTTTTACTGCGTAGCTTGGAGTTACTTCTACCGAAAATAACAGGTCGTTAAAGTCATTATCACCTTGCGAACGATGTTGATCATCGAACCCAATTACAAAAAATTCATTTTGTGCATCATAAAACACCACGTTATGCTCGTTGATTTCATCAGCTTCTGGATTTAAAGTTGGAACACTATAGAAAGGCGTATTCCACGGCCCTAGATTGACTATATTGCCTAGACTGCCTTCCCATCCCCAACCGTTAGGAATAACAAAGAAACCAAGCGCCTGACCTGGTTGCAAATCTAGTCCAAGTTCCATCCTGTCGCCTTGCGACATTTCACCCTCATTCGGCTTAGAGCAGTTTGGAAAAACTATCGTATGCTGTGATATATCAGTAATACTCTGGGGCGGGTTATCAGCATCAAAAACAAAAAAACCAAGCGTATTTCTATATCCTGCACCTTCATTTAAAAATGTCACATTGGCTGTAGCTGTTATAAATGTCTCATCAAGTTCACTTTCATCTTTAATTATTATGTTACTCAGTAAGTTACTATCGATAAATGCAGTATTAACATACTGTCCTTCTGGCAGCATTGAGTAGATATTAGTAAGAACATCCGTGGGTAATTGTGAACTGACATTAGAGATATTGGTGAGAGGCTTACCTTTCGAACTATAGCTAAGTGTGTCTGTGGGCAGAACTCCATTTAAGTAATTAAAATCAATCCCACCAACCGTGACTGCAAAGCTTGGGATAGAGGCAACACCGATAAGAACACTCAATATTTTTTGTTTCATCTTAGGTTCCCCAAAATAAAATATTAAGGAAATAAGCTTAAAACATACCAATAATCTAGTTACATATTTTCAGTAAGTTAGCAATCAGTAAGCAAATTACCTTACTCATTTGCATCGCACTTTGCGAAATAACAATTGCTATTCTAGAAGTGCATTTAATTAAAAAGGAAACTTTGAGAGTTTGTATTAAGGATATTTTCAATAAAAAAACCCGTAACAGATACGGGTTTCAAATCTTTTTTATTTACTTTAGAGATTAAGCAAATAAACGGTTAGCTTGTGCTACCACATTATCAACCGTGAAGCCGAAGTGCTCAAAAAGCTCACCAGCTGGTGCTGACTCACCAAATGTTGACATACCAACAACTGCACCGTTTAGACCAACATACTTGAACCAGTAGTCAGCAATACCCGCTTCAACCGCAACACGACGTGTTACTGCTGCTGGTAGAACGCTCTCTTTATATTCAGCTGACTGTGCATCAAATACATCTGTAGATGGCATAGACACAACACGTACTTTTTTGCCTTGTAAACGAAGCGCTTTCGCTGCATCAGCGGCTAGTTGTACTTCAGAACCTGTTGCAATCAAAATAAGCTCAGGGTTGCCGTCACAGCTAAGTACATAACCACCTTGCTTGATTGCAGCAACTTGCGCTTCATCACGAGCTTGTTGCTCTAAACCTTGACGAGTAAAGATAAGTGACGTAGGGCCATCTTTACGTTCAATCGCTTGCTGCCAAGCAACAGCAGACTCAACTTGGTCACAAGGACGCCAGTTTACTAGGTTAGGTGTTAAACGCATGCTTGCAATTTGCTCTACCGGCTGGTGCGTCGGACCATCTTCACCCAGACCGATTGAATCGTGAGTATAAACAAAGATACTTGGTTGCTTCATTAATGCTGCCATACGAACCGCGTTACGCGCATATTCCATGAACATTAAAAAGGTCGCACCGTATGGTACGAAGCCTTTATGCAGTGCAATACCATTCATGATTGCCGACATACCAAATTCACGTACACCATAGAAGATGTAGTTTCCTGATGCATCGTCAGCCGTTAAGCCTTTTGAGCCTTCCCATAGTGTAAGGTTAGAACCAGCAAGGTCAGCTGAGCCGCCCATAAATTCAGGTAGAATTGGACCAAAAGCATTCAGTGCATTTTGTGACGCTTTACGTGTTGCAGGATTGGCAGGGGTTGCTTGAAGCTCAGCAATGTACTTCTCAGTTTCAACCTGCCAGTTTAGAGGTAACTCACCTTTCATGCGACGCTCAAACTCAGCCGCAAGCTCAGGATATGCCATCTGGTACTCTGTGAATTTCACTAACCAGTGGCTTTGTGCTTGTTGACCACGAGAAGATGCATCCCACTTAGCGTAGATGTCTTCAGGGATTTCAAACGCATCGTGATCCCAACCAAGGAATTCACGTGCTGCTTTAATTTCTTCATCACCTAATGGTGCGCCGTGACAATCATGACTACCTGATTTGTTTGGTGAACCGTAACCAATGACTGTCTTACAACAAATTAGTGTCGGTTTATCAGTTTCTGCACGTGCCGCTTCGATTGCCGCTTTAATAACATCGCTATCATGACCGTCTACGTCAGCAATTACATGCCAGCCATAAGACTCGAAACGCTTCGGTGTATCATCGCTGAACCAGCCTTCGACTTCACCATCAATTGAGATGCCGTTGTCATCCCAAAATGCGATAAGCTTACCAAGGCCTAGTGTACCAGCTAATGAACAAGCCTCATGTGAAATACCTTCCATTAAACAGCCATCGCCTAAGAAGGTGTAAGTGAAGTGATTTACAATATCAAATTCGTCACGGTTGAATTGTGCTGCAAGTGCTTTTTCAGCAATCGCCATACCTACAGCATTAGTGATGCCTTGACCAAGTGGGCCTGTTGTGGTTTCTACACCAGGTGCATAGCCATATTCTGGGTGGCCAGGTGTTTTTGAATGCATTTGACGGAAGTTTTTCAGATCATCAATAGAAAGATCATAACCGCTCAGGTGCAACAAAGAATAAATAAGCATAGAGCCGTGACCATTTGACAGAATAAATCGATCGCGGTCAGCCCAATCAGGATTGCTTGGGTTGTGCTTTAAATAATCGCGCCACAGTACTTCTGCGATATCGGCCATACCCATAGGTGCTCCTGGGTGGCCCGATTTAGCTTTTTGTACTGCGTCCATAGACAGAACGCGAATGGCATTTGCAAGTTCTTTGCGAGACGGCATGAATTCTCCTACCTTTAATAGTGTTGCGCTGAAATGTCAGTGCGCTCATTCTGACTCATTTATGGTGTATTCTGCAACGTTAATACCTGAGAAAAAGAGAGCTAAACCTGCTTAATTCGATATCTGCAATTGAAAAAATCTAATTCAGACGTCTAGGCGTAAAAAAACTAGGCAAGTTAAATTGTTTTAGATAGAATACGCCTCTTATTTTTTCGCGCTATCCCCGATGTTCGTGAAGCGCAATATTTGTGAGCATAGATACAATGGCAAAACACTTATTTACTTCTGAGTCTGTTTCTGAAGGTCATCCGGATAAAATCGCTGATCAGATCTCTGACGCGGTACTAGATGCAATCATTACCCAAGATAAACACGCTCGTGTTGCTTGTGAAACTATGGTTAAAACAGGCGTTGCGATCATCTCTGGTGAAATTTCAACAGATGCTTGGGTAGACCTAGAGTCAATCACGCGTAAAGTAATCACAGACATCGGTTACACGTCTTCTAATGTAGGGTTTGACGGTGACACATGTGGCATCATGAACCTTATTGGCCAACAGTCTCCTGAAATCGCCCAAGGTGTAGACCGCTCTAAGCCTGAAGAGCAAGGTGCTGGTGACCAAGGTCTTATGTTTGGTTATGCAACGAACGAAACTCCAACACTTATGCCTGCGCCGCTTTACTACTCACACTTGTTAGTTGAGCGTCAAGCTGAAGCGCGTAAATCAGGTATCCTACCTTGGTTACGTCCTGATGCTAAATCTCAGGTCACTTTCATATATGAAGATGGTAAGCCTGTTGCTATTGACGCCGTTGTACTTTCAACTCAGCACAACCCAGACATCGAGCAAGATGCATTAGTTGATGCTGTTATGGAAAACATCATCAAGCACACACTTCCTGCTGAGCTATTAACAGAAAACACCAAATACTTTATCAACCCAACGGGTCGTTTCGTGATCGGTGGTCCTGTGGGTGACTGTGGTCTAACAGGTCGTAAAATCATCGTAGATACGTATGGAGGTATGGCACGTCATGGTGGTGGTGCTTTCTCTGGTAAAGACCCGTCAAAGGTTGACCGAAGTGCAGCTTATGCTGGTCGTTATGTTGCAAAGAATATTGTTGCGGCAGGCCTCGCTGACAAGTGTGAAATCCAAGTTTCTTACGCTATCGGTGTAGCTGAGCCTACATCAATCACCATTGATACATTCGGCACTGGTAAAGTATCAGAAGAAAAACTAGTAGAACTAGTACGTGAGCACTTCGACCTTCGTCCTTACGGTATCACTAAAATGCTAGATCTACTTCATCCAATGTATCAAATGACTGCTGCGTATGGTCACTTCGGTCGTGAGCCGTTTGAAATGACGGTAGGTAATGACACTTTCACAGCATTTAGCTGGGAAAAAACAGACAAAGCAGACGCACTAAGAGCTGCTGCGGGCTTATAATATAGTTCCAAGCCATCTGTTAAAGAGGCGCTTACCTGAAAAGGAGCGCCTTTTTTAATACCCATGTTTTCCCCAGAATTGCAGTTAGTGTATAAAGTACTCTTCTACGTCTTCTTTTAAATTGGTGTAATCATCATCACTCAGCTCTAACGCAACTAACACCAAATCTTTAAATGCGAACCAGTCGCCGCAAGGTCTAAAATGCTTTGCTTCAAAAGATAGATTCTCAGCTAATTTGATAGTTGCAAAAGTCGCTTTAAGTGTTGGGTCTGTTTCTTCCTTCAAGTATGATTCATCATGATGCCGCAATATCATTTGACAGATAGGCTTAGGAAGGTGCCAAGAGGATGCAAGGTAATAGCCAACGATGGTATGACTTACCGGATATATTTGCTCCTCGTAGAAGAGCAGGCTCTGCTCACCCCTTTGATAAGCTCGTGTCATCAAATCATTATAATTATCAAAGCGCATTGCCATTGCGGGTATCCCTGAATCATGGAATAACCCAAGAAGTTGAAGGTTTTCTAGCGGTACAGTAGTTTTAATTTGTTTACCTATTGCCATTGCTAATTGCGACATATCGGTAGCATTATCCCAAAACCGCTGCAACGAAATGCAGCAATCCTCCTGTTTAAAAGCATTTTTAAGCAAGTGACCCGTCACTAGTTGTGTGATGCAATTAACGCCTAAAAACATCACTGCCTGACGAATATCAGTAATGGTTCGAGACATACCATATGCCGGAGAGTTAATGACTTTTAAAACCGCAGCAGCGGTGCCTACATCTTCACTGATAATTCCAGCTATACTCCCAAGCTCTGGCTCATCACTGTTCAACTCATTTTGTAAGCTTTGCAGCACTTCAGGCTTTGAAGGCAAACTAAAACCAGATTTCAGATCTGCCAACACCTTGTCATCAATGTCGATCATAAGCCGGATACTTTTTCACTTTTGGTTAGCTGAGTGTAGTAGAGGAAAGGTGATTACTCAAAAGCCAAACATGATGAAGTTATAAAGTTATTGTCAGCCTGATACTGTTTTCTATAGAGTTGCTTAGCCAAGTTTTGAAAGGTCTGCTTAACTCCTTTAAGTGCGGTTTTATTACTCAACCAATGTGGTATGTTCCCTTGAGGGTCCGCATAGATTTGATGAGTTATGAGCAAAGTATTTGAAGTTTCTTCAAGAAGCCAACTTCCTTTTATGGGCGAAACAAAAATATATTTCATAAATGACTCTTGTGGCAAAAAATTCGCTCCTTGGTGCTCATCTACCGATTTAATCAATAACTTTGAGCTGTTATTTGACACGCGCTGATGGCAAGAGTGCGTGAGCATCACTCTATCTTTCAAAGGCCAAGGCGCATTTAGGGTAGTAACAACGATATCTTCAGCTTTTTTATCCCAAGGCAGAGATTTGACACTATTGACATGACTGAGCCACTCGGATGCATTTTGTGTATCATTTAAAAGATTTAAGAAGGCTTGACGATTGACGTTAGCATAACTAGCTCGCGCTTTAATTTCGATTAGCCCAGATTCATGTTTTTGATAACTAACAGATAGATTATCTTTGCTATACCAACTTTGCCAATTGGCATAAGCTTGTGAGGAGTATAATACGATCAAGCTCCATAAAAGATATTTACAGAGCTTTTTCATGATTAACGCCAATATGGCATGCTATTAAGTGAAGCTCTGCGACTTTGTTCCATCGCTTGAACTAGAAAGTCAGCTTTCTTAGAAAGCCAAAGCTCTATTTCTTCAAGCTCAGGGAGATTTTGTTGCTCACAGAGGGTTTTTAAATAAGCCAATGTCTCTAGCTCATAGATTCCATAGGCTATGTCAATCCAAGGCGTTCGGAATGCTTGTCTCGTTTCTTTATCATATAAAGAGCCCAAACAATTACCACTCAGCAAAGCGCAATCTAGCAAAGAACGCAGCGAAAGGTAATCTTGCGTGCATAAATCTTTGCCTTCTGGTAATTCTGATTGAAGTTTTTTCCAATCTTTCTCAAAAGCCGCTATCGCAACTTCTTTGATTGGAAGCTCAGCCGCAGATACCGCATGTTGGTTCCATTCCTGACGCCATCCTTTATCAACCAACCAACGAGTTAAAACTAACAATAGTTTGTTATAACGTGGACTGTGGAATAAGTCTTCTATATCAGTGATGCTAGGCTGCTCAGCTTTTAAATCATCAATAAGCGTTGCTAATTCATCCGCATTTTTTATTTTTTTATAATAAGCATGGCGCTTTGAGGTGTAAGTTTTCAGATGGATCGCATCTTCGACCCAATCTAACTCACTGAGAAGCCAATTCATTTCACCAAGTAAACGCTCGGTAGCACTACCTTCAATAATGGTCTCAAATAGCTTAAACGCATGCTTAATCAGATTAATGCCATCTATAACACGCTTAAGCGTCTTCAAACTAGGTTTGTTAAAATAGCACTGCTCGTGCTTTTGCACGAATTCAATTCCATAGTTCACACATTGCACAAGTGCTTGTTCTTGAGTTGCATGGCGGTTAAGTGTCACAACGCCAATGTATTTATTGGCCGTTAAAGGTTTATTATCAGCTAAGCGATATCCTCTGGCTGCTTTAGAATACAAACCCATTCTCAAGCCACCCATTGCGACTAAATGATCAGCAAGCAGGAATAAATCATTGCGCTCACCTTCGACTAATTCTATCTCTAACTCAGAAATCATTTCGACCTGACCCTGAGCAACAATCTCACCTTTATCTAGCACCACTTCAATTGTTGAGCCCTGCTCAGTTTCAATCAGCCATGTACGGCGAATAAAGTTTGTACTAAAAATAGGATAAAGGTTGTCATTTATTGCCGTAACTTGCATACCATGGGGCCATATATTTGGCTTGAATGCATTTAAGTTTGGCCGTGTTGAATCAAGCGGTAAGTTATACTCTGGACGTTGATGTAACCCCCCAACTACTTGCCCTGCCAATTTGATCGTTTGCTCGCAATCACCATCACAGCAACGTGTTCTCAAACCAATATCAAGCGCTCTAAGCTCTCTATTTGGTGTATCAAAATAAGCATTTTTTAAATTTTTGGCGGGTTTATTTTTGACAGTTTTAGCAAACTGCATAATGAGGCCAGGAATCAGTGGAACCTCATTGTCTGAAAGTAAAAACTTCAGTTCTATCTCTGTGTCCATTAGGGCAAGTGATTACCTATAAAATTGTAGAAGGGTAAAAATATACAAAGCAGTAGCCATTTGCAATCTTTTTGCCGCAAGTTCAAGGAAGTTTAGCGCTTCACTTGATATTACCCTTTGAAATTCATACTATCTGAAAAAACTACTCTCTATAAAGGTCACGGATGTTAAAACGTATTTTAGTGCCAACACTTTTCGCACTTGTTTCGCACTATTCACTCGCTGAAGAGGTGCAAGCTGTTGAAACAAACAACGCTAGCGAAAATGTAGCCTATATTTCAGATAATCTATTCGTTTATGTACATTCTGGACCTGGCAAAAATTACCGTATTGTCGGTTCAGTAGATGCTGGCAGTCAAATTGCGCTGATGCAAGGTAATGAAAATGGTTTTCAGCAAATCACTGACGACAAAGGACGCGAAGTGTGGGTTGAATCACAATTTGTTTCAACCCAAGCTGGCTTTGCCATGCAGTTAGATGAGTTGGGCTTACAACTACAGCAAACTCAACAAGCATTGAATGATGCACAGACTGATTTACCTCGCTTACAGCAGCTCAATCAAGACCTAGAATCTGAAAATCAAAATTTACAGCAAACGATCCAACGCTTAGAAAAATCTGTAGAAGATGAAAAGCAAAAAGCCCTGAACTCAGATCAAGCTGAACAACATCTCATGTTAACGTATGGTGGAGCTATTGGTATTGGTGGTTTACTAATTGGTGTAATTCTAACTTTATTGCTCTCTCGTAAAAAACGTTACGATGGATGGGCATAGAACATTATTAGTCTCAAAATCATTACTTAAACAAACCGCATTTCAAAATGCGGTTTTTTTATTCTTATCTGCAATGCTATTTAGTAAATAACTCACTGATATTACTTAAATCTGATTTACCCTCTGCGATTTCATCTGGCGTTAAACCTGATAACTCATGCGGAAACACTAACCACTCATCTGATTCATGAATGAAATAATCAGGCTTCATAGGTACTTTAGTATTCTTTGGCTTGTAGTAAGGGCAAGCTGTACGAATGTCTTTAGGCAAGTTTAAACGCATTAGCTCAGAAAGCTTTTCTTTTAATGCGAAAATACTGCGACCAGAATCAAATACATCGTCCACGATTAATAGAGAGTCATCTGCGTTGGCATTTTCGATAATGTAATGAAGACCGTGTACTTTAATTTCTTTTGATTGTTTACCGATACCATAGTAAGAAGATGTACGCACAGCAATGTGATCTGTCTCTATACCTTTGTAATCGTAATACTCTTGCACAGCGATACCGATAGGCGCACCACCTCGCCAAATACCAATGATGAAGTCAGGACGGAAACCATCATCATAAACTTGCGCGGCTAAACGAAAAGAATCCTCAAGCAACTGCTGTGCTGTGATATAGCACTTATCTGACATACAAACCCCGTGAAATATTTATAAAAAGAAAAGGTATCCAGCACATATAAACAGCCAGATATAACCTTGTATTCTAGCGCATCTAAATCAAAAATGCGCAAACTCCCCAATTAAGGAACATCTTTACATTTTTAAGTAAAAGTCACGACAAAGTGTTGTAAAGTCTTCGCTGTATTGACCGTTTTCATGAATACACAACACCGTATGCTCAGGCTCAGCAAAAACTCTGTTAGAAGCATATTCAAACTCGAGTAATAAACGGCTGGCAGCCTTGCGCTCTGTCGTTTTCACCTCGCATTTACGCACAAGATGCAAATCTTTTTGTTGAGCTAGCGCAATAAACTCTAATCCTTCTTTGTAAGGTAGCACCACTGCTAAACAACTTAATGGATGAGATAAACGTTTAAATTCATTTAGTAACGCACTGAAACTCAATGAATCCGTATGGCGTGCTAAGTTTCGCACTGCCGATGGACCTTTTAAGCTATTATTAAAGTATGGCGGATTACTGATCACTAGATCGTATTGAATATCGCTCTGAAAATTTTGAATAGCAGATTGATGTAAAAAAATCCCATCCTGCCACGGGCTGTTTTGAATATTCAAATTTGCATCTTGAAACGCGCCAGATTCAATCTCAACGGCTGTCACAGCTAAGCACTCAGCACGCTGCTTGCACATCAAAGACAACAGCCCCGTACCTGCGCCGATATCTAACATGCTTTTTACTCCTGACAAATTCACCCAAGCACCAAGCAAAACTCCGTCGGTTGAGACCTTCATTGCGGTATTCTCTTGCTCAATACAAAATTGCTTAAACGCAAAGCCTGCCATAATCTCGCTTTTCCAAATTCACTATCACGCGTATAATTGTGAACATTGTCCTTTATTTATGATGCACTATGCAATTTTCTGAATTTGATCTAGACGGTAAAGTCCTCTCAGCTATTGATAAAATGGGATTCAAAACCGCCACCAGCATTCAACAACTTTCTATTCCCGAAGGTCTGATGGGTCGAGATATTCTTGCCTCAGCACCAACAGGCACGGGTAAAACAGCTGCGTTTTTAATTCCTGCAATCCAATACTTGTTAGACTTCCCACGTCGCGATCCAGGCTTTGCACGTGTATTAATTATGACGCCTACCCGTGAGCTTGCTTACCAAGTACATGAGCAATGTCAGTTACTTGCGGCAAATACCCACCTTAAAATTGGTGTCGTAACCGGTGGTATTAACTACGGCAGTCACAAAGAAATTTTCGAAAAGAACAACGATATCTTAATCGCGACGCCGGGTCGTTTGATGGAATATCTTGAAACTGAAAACTTCCACGCAGAAAACGTTGAGCTACTTATTCTTGATGAAGCCGACCGCATGCTAGACATGGGTTTCAAAAAAGAAATGCTACGTATTTGTGATGAAGCAAAAAATCGCCGTCAATGTTTCTTATTCTCTGCCACCCTTGAAGGCGACAGTGTGGAGTTATTCGCCGATCGCATTCTTAATGACCCAGCCTTACTTGAAGCTGAGCCATCACGCAAAGAGAAAGGAAAAATTCATCAATGGGTGCACCTAGCTGATGACTATAATCACAAACTAAAGCTACTTGTTGAGTTACTTAAGAACGAAGAAGAAGTACAAAAAGCGATTGTCTTCGTTAAAACGCGTGAGCGACTAGAAAAGCTAGTTGGTGAGCTTTATTCTCACGATATTAAAACCACTTGGTTACGTGGTGAGATGCCTCAAGACAAGCGTATGACGGCCATGGCCAACTTCCAAGCGGGCCGAACACGTATTCTAGTAGCGACTGATGTAGCCGCGCGTGGTATTGATGTTCAAGACATAACCCATGTATTTAACTTCGATATGCCGCGTACAGCAGACATTTACGTACACCGTATCGGCCGTACAGGTCGCGCAGGTAAAAAAGGCACGGCTATCTCTTTAGTTGAAGCCCATGATATGGCAATTTTAGGCAAGGTTCAGCGTTACACCGAACAACAACTAAAATCTCGTGTTATTAAAGGGTTAGAACCGAAGAATAAACCAGCGAAATTACCAAAGAAGAAAAAAGATCCGGCTAAAATAAAAGCTAAGAAAAAGGCAAAAGCCAAAGTTAAAAAGAAAAAGTAACTATCAAGCTTAGTTGAAGTTAAAAGGGTCTTTCAGACCCTTTTTCATTTTATGTCTCTAAAGCTACTTTTAACCTAGGCTTTAATCGCCAGATAATACCCGCGGCCAAAAGCATCACAGGGATAGTCAGCATATTTAATAACTGCCAGCCTATTTCAGCCTCAAGCCAGCCTGCGCCCAATGAAGAAACCGTCACCATACTAAAAACGAGGAATTCATTACTGGCTTGTGATTTAGCCCGCTCATGGGGCAAGTAGCTCTCGCTGACCATTTGTGTAGCAGCGATAAACATAAAGTTCCAACCAACACCTAACAAACACAACGCCACTAAGAAATGCCAATGGCTCAGCCCCATTAAATTCACCAAACAACACAGCAATACAATGACTACACCTGCTTGCATGATGTTGCTCTGACCAAAGCGATTAATTAGCTTACCGGTAAAAAATGAGGGTACAAACATCCCTAAAACATGCCATTCAATCACAAGTGCTGACTCAGCAAGATCATAACCATGGCGATGCATCGCCAAAGGTGTGGCGGTCATCAACAAGTTCATTGTGGTGTAGCTGATCATCGCAATCAATACGGCAAGCAAAAACTTAGGCTGCGTCATAATCTCAGATAAAGGCCGTTGTGGTTTATCTGCGCGTGCTTGGCTGAGCTCATTAAACTTCACAAGCTGTAATAAACAAAATGCCAAGATATAAAGGCCCATCAAGGCAACAAAGGCATTGGCATAATTAATTTCAGGGTAATGATTATTCACCCAAACCGCTAAATTTGGACCTAATACTGCCGCCACGACACCGCTGGCCATCACTGCTGAAATTGCAGTAGCAGGATTGTCACTCACTTCAATGGCTGCAAAACGATATAGGGTTGCGAACCCAATGCCAACTCCAATTAAAAAAGTAGCTAATGAAAATAGCCAAAACTGACTATTCAGTAATGAATAAAACCCTAAGATCGTACCACTGATCCCAATAAGATTACCCAAACTAAAACCTTTTCCGCGGCCTATTTTAGCCATTAATAACGAGGCTGGCACTGTAGTCAACAATAATCCCAACATTTGTGTTGCTACCGGTAACGTTGTAAGTGCACTCGATGGGCTTAATGCTTGACCCACAAGCGCAGCAATTGTCACTAATAAGATATTACCCGTGGTGATCAAGCCCTGACAGATAGCCAAGAAAAGGACGTTTTTATTCATTATTACTCTAAATTGTGTAGAAGATGATTCGATGGTTGGAAGACCAGTGCAGACGGTATTTAGCCTGCACTGATTAACACATTATGAGTGGCTTAATTAGTTTTGTTCAGCGCGTAAGAAAACCGGCTCGTTTTCTTTTTGAGTTGCTTCTGCACTAAAATAGTAACCCGCGACATCAAATGCTTTCAACGCTTCAAGCGATGTCACTTGGTTTTCCATAATGTAGCGCGCCATCATGCCGCGGGCCTTCTTCGCATAAAAGCTGATCACCTTATATTGACCATTTTTGCAGTCTTTAAATACAGGGGTGATGATATCTGCTTTAAGCGCTTTTTTATTAACAGCTTTAAAATACTCGTTTGAAGCAAGATTCACTAATTGTGTCGCTCCATCAGCCGCTAACGCTTCATTGAGTTTCTCAGCGATCACTGTGCCCCAAAACTCATAGAGATTTTTACCACGGGTATTTTCAAGCTTAGTGCCCATTTCTAAACGGTAAGCCTGCATCAAGTCAAGTGGCTTTAATACGCCATATAAACCAGAAAGAATGCGTAAGTGAGACTGTGCATAACTTAGCGTACCCTCATCTAACGATGCAGCGTCTAACCCAGTGTATACATCACCGTTAAACGCCAGTACCGCCTGTTTCGCATTGTCAGGTGTAAAAGGCTGTGTCCACTCACTAAAGCGTGCAGCATTTAAGCCTGAAAGCTTGTCACTAATTTTCATCAAGCTGCCAATTTGCTGCGGTGATAATTCACGACACACTGTCATTAACTCTTCTGAGTGTTCAAGTAACTCAGGCTGCGTGAAAGTGTCGATATGCGCTGGCGTATCGTAATCTAAGTTTTTCGCGGGAGAGATCACTGTGATCATGGCTTACCTATTGACTTAAAAATTAATTAGTGTCAATTTCAACACTATCCCTTTGTTACTGCAAGTGAAGATTGTTAAGTAGCAAGTAAAGAGGGATATGTGCTCTTCTTCTTCCTTTGAATATTTTTTAATTCTCAACTTGTGAGTGTCAAATAAGGACAATTGACCTATTCATGCCATTCACGCTATTGCAACATAGGAGAAGTAGAGTTTGCCCATAAGCTGTAAGAGGAATGAGGAAACATAATGACATCAGCACTAGATAGGCTAAAACAGCATTCATCAATCGTTGCCGATACCGGCGACATTGAAGCCATTCGTAAGCATCAACCAGAAGATGCAACCACTAACCCTTCACTGCTTTTAAAAGCAGCTGAGATGCCAGCCTATCAAGCCTATTTAACGCAAGCTTGGGATTACGCAAAAGCGAACGAGTCTGACGCAGACAAACAAGTCGAATTAGCGTGTGATTACTTTGCCGTATTAATTGGTAAAGAGATTGCCAATATTGTCCCGGGTTACATCTCAACTGAAGTAGATGCACGCTTATCTTTTGATACCGAAGCGACGATTGCTAAAGCAAAAACCTTACTTGCACTGTACAAAGAGCAAGGTATCAGCCAAGACAAAATTTTAATTAAGATTGCATCAACTTGGGAAGGTATCAAAGCAGCTGAACAGTTAGAAAGAGAAGGTATTAAGTGTAACCTAACGCTATTATTTAGCAGTGCACAAGCTCGTGCATGTGCAGATGCCAATGTTTTCCTAATCTCACCATTTGTGGGGCGTATTCTTGACTGGCACGTTGCTAACGGGCTAGAAAAGCCAACTGATCCACTGCAAGACCCAGGTGTGCAATCTGTTCGTAGCATCTACTCGTTCTATAAGCAACATGGTTATAAAACTGTAGTAATGGGTGCAAGTTTCAGAAACACAGGTGAAATCATTGCATTGACAGGTTGTGACAAGCTAACCATTAGCCCTGCACTGCTTGAAGAGCTCGGTGAACTGACTGACGCACAAGAGTACCTGCTTGATAACGACTATCAAGTACAATCTAAGCCTGCGCCATTAACCGAAGCGCAATTCCGCTGGCAGCATAATCAAGATGCGATGGCCACTGAAAAGCTTGCTGAAGGTATTCGTGCTTTTGCTGAGGCACAAGAAACGCTAGAAGCGCGTTTTAAAGCACTATAATTAATAAGCATGTTCAATATAAACGCCGCATTATGCGGCGTTTTTTTATTCCTGAAGCCAGGTTTCCCCGCGTTTCAACTTCACTAAACTGTTATTTTACTGTAACAAAAACAACACAGAGTTGTTTTATTTTTAAGCGAGTTATGATATACCAAAGTTGCTCATAACGTATATCAAATATACAGAGCTAACGTAAGACCGTCATTTGAGGTCAACAAATCAATGGGAGAACATCATGGATAGCCTAGACGATATCATTGCAGTATTAGAAAATCCTGAAACAACAAAACGCACCTCTTCAAAAAAACAAAAACGAAAATGGCGCGAAATTGAAGCTTTTAAAGAAAAACAACGTCTTCGCAAGGAACTACAAGATCTTGACTATTTTGCAGACAACTTAGATCTAGAAGAACTAGATTTAATTTAAAAAAATGGCTCCTTTGGGAGCCATTTTTCGTTATTTAAGAGAGTTTATATTGACCAGTTTATAGGTGTTTTACCCAAACTGGACAGTAGCTCGTTTGTCTTTGAAAAGTGCTGACAACCAAAGAAACCTCTGTGAGCTGACAATGGCGATGGATGTGGCGCATGTAAAACATGATGACGCGTTTTATCTATGTTTTTACCCTTCTTCTGTGCATGGGCGCCCCATAATAAAAACACCACGCCTTCTTTATGTTGGTTAATCTCGTTAATCACCTTATCCGTAAACTCCTCCCAACCCAGATGTTTGTGTGAATGTGCTTGTCCTTGTTCAACCGTCAATACAGTATTAAGCAATAACACACCTTGCTCTGCCCATGGCATTAAATAACCGTGATCAGGAATACTAAACCCTTCTATGTCCTGCACCAGCTCTTTATACATATTTGCCAATGACGGAGGCGGTTTAATTCCCGGCAATACTGAAAAACATAAACCATGAGCTTGATCTGGCCCGTGATAAGGATCTTGGCCTAAAATGACCACTTTAACTTGTTCGAATGGCGTGGCATCAAATGCTGAAAATACATGTTGCTCGTGAGGGAACACTGTCACGCCTTCACTGCGCTTTTGAGCGACATACTCTAGCGTGTCTTTAAGGTAGTTTTGCTGGCTTTGTTCAGCGATAAAGTCTGACCAAGTCTTCATTATGATTGCTCTTGATAATAACGGCGAGATTGAGACAGTTTATCACATAAGTCAGCAACCCCATCGAGCGCGCGTACACTAAATCGGTGTAATAGATCGGCATTGACTCTAATAAACTGCTGATGCTCAACAGCCGGGATCTGAGGCCAGTCTTGCCAATTAGTATGCTGTACGTCTTTCTTTGTTTTCTCCTCAGGTAATACGATTACTTGCGGTTTAAACTTAAGCACATTTTCGATACTAATTTGCGGATAATCTGCTCGACTATGAGCAAACACATTATTCACTTGGCAAATTGATAATACCTGATGGATCATGGTGTTTTTATTCACACTCATCATCGGCTCAGGCCAGAGTTGATAAAATACATCCAGCGATTTTACATCTTGATATTGGCTTTGTAACTTGGCTAAACGCGCATCAAACCCTTTAGCCACTTGTTTGGCTTGTGCTTGATGACCAGTTAGCTCACCAAACTTTATCAGTTGCTCTGATACTTTAGCTAAATCGTTGGTTGCGCTATAAACCACTTTAATACCTAGCTTCTCGAGCTTTTCAAGATCCGCTTTTTTATTGCCGGTTTGCCACGCGATCACCAAATCTGGTTTTAAAGCTAATAACTTCTCAAGTTGAATGCCGTGATAGCCACCAATTCTTGAGATCTCAAGCGCCTGCTCAGGGTAATCTGCATATTCAACGGTACCGACAATTTTTTCGCCTGCACCTATGGCAAATAAGTTTTCAACGATATGTGGCGCTAAAGCCACAATACGTTGTGCCTTCTGTTGAGTATCAGATTGTGACGCATTTTGTGGTTGATTTGCTGCTACATATTGACTTGTAAGCAGCAAAAAAATGGTGAATAAAGTCCTTTTAAACCACATCAGTAATCAAACCCCTTCAGTGCTTTTACACCTGATTCAAAAGCGTGCTTCACATTTCTGACTTCACTCACCGTGTCAGCAAGCTCAGTTAAACGACGGTGTGCACCACGACCTGTCACGATCACAGACTGCATCTTGGGACGATTCTCGATAGCGCTGATAACTTCATCTAAGTCTAAATAATCGTAGCTCGCCATATAGGTCAGCTCATCTAATAACACCAAATCTATGCTATCGTCTGCTAACCATTTTTTAGCTTGCTGCCATGTCTCAACCGCTGCAGCCGTGTCTGTTTCACGGTTTTGCGTTTCCCAAGTAAAGCCGGTCTTCATTACCGCAAAAGGCACACCTACTTTCTCAAGTAAGTTACGCTCACCACAGTCCCACATACCTTTAATAAACTGTGCCACAGCTGCATTTTGGCCATGGCCGACACAACGCGTCACAACCCCAAAACCAGACGTCGATTTACCCTTGCCATTACCAGTAATAACCTGAAAAATGCCCTTTTCGATATTAGCAGCGGCAACCTTTTCATCAACCTTCTCTTTGACTTTTTGTTGCCTCTGTTGATGTCTATCTTGTTCGCTCATAATTCACACCCTATAAATTGATTAATGCTTTAATTTTGTTCATATCTAAATGCGCTTCACATTCATCTGCCAGCCACTCTAACTGTTTTTCACGATGCTCATCTAGACTAAAATTTGTTTCTGTTAGCTTGCCATTACTCGCCCAGTGTAAAATGGCTTCAGCCGCTTTGGGCTCATCAAATAAACCGTGTAAGTAAGTACCAACAATTTGGTTATCGTCAGATATAAAACCGTCTTGCATGAAACCTTGTGGATGGCCAGTAAAATACATAAATGGCTTTTCAAGGGCGGGGCCGCTACTTTGTCCGCAGTGAATTTCATAGCCTTTAATGTCCACGCTTTGCTGGTTGATAACACACTTACCCTGCACCTGAGTCAGGGTTTTGGTTTGCGTAAGCTTTGTTTCAAACTCAGCTAACCCTAATCCTGTAATTTCTGTCTGTGAGCTTTCTATGGCATCAGGGTCAGAAATGCGTTGACCCAACATTTGTAAACCACCACACACGCCTAGCACCTTACCGCCATAACGTAAGTGACGCTGTATTTCGGTTTGCCATGTTTGCGCCTGTAAAAAAGCGAAGTCGTTAATGACGTTTTTACTACCTGGGATAATAATCAGATCAGTTTGCCCGATTTGCTCGGTATGTTTTACATAGCGCAAATCGATTTGAGGATTTAACCGCAAGCTATCAAAGTCAGTGTGATTACTAATGTGCGGCAGTAACAACACACTTATCGTGAGTTTTTTGTCAGTCACTACATTATCCATTACGACGGCATCTTCAGCGTCGATGTTTAAGCCATGCATATAAGGCAGCACACCTAACACAGGTTTACCCGTTTTTTCTTCGAGCCAATCAAGACCCGATTGCAACAAAGCAATATCGCCACGAAAACGGTTGATCACAAAGCCTTGCACCAAGGACTGCTCATATTCACTGAGTAACAATAAGGTGCCAACAAGGTGTGCGAACACGCCACCTTTATCAATGTCAGCAATAATGATCACGGGGCAATCCACTTCACAAGCAAACCCCATATTGGCGATATCGTTCTCTCGCAGATTGATTTCCGCAGGACTTCCTGCGCCTTCTACTATGATGGCATCAAAATCAGATACTAATCTTTGATGCGATTCAAGCACTGCTTGCATTGCGACTTTTTTATAATCATGGTATTTCGCCGCTTCCATATTGCTAATGGCACGGCCATGAATAATGACTTGCGCACCCGTGTCGCTATTGGGCTTGAGTAAAATTGGGTTAAAATCAGTACTTAAAGGCTGTTTCGCAGCAATAGCTTGTAGTGCTTGAGCTCGGCCTATTTCGCCGCCACAAGGTGTTACCGCACTATTGAGTGCCATATTCTGAGGTTTAAACGGCGCAACATTAATCCCTTCCCTAGCAAGCACGCGGCATAAACCCGCAACCAAGGTACTTTTACCCGCATCAGATGTGGTGCCCTGTACCATTAATGTTTTCATCTTCGTCACTTATTTAATCCTTAACGGGCAACCAGCCATAATAAAGTCAACACGCTGCGCAACTTTGGCGATATCTTGATTTAACCAGCCAGACTGGTCGATAAACACGCGGCTTAACTCGCCGAGTGGCACTATGCCATGACCTACTTCATTACTGACTAACAGAACCGATGCAGGTGTATGTTGTAATACCTCGAGCAAACGCTGCTTTTGCACTTGCAGTTCAGGCTCTGACTTTTCACATAGCCCATGCGTTAACCATAAGGTTAAACAGTCGATTAATACGCAAGTGTCGCCACCAAATTTTTGTAATGTGTCGGCTAGGTGCCATGACTCTTCAATCACTTGCCAGCGCTTATCTCGCGTTGCCCGATGATGTAATACGCGCTCAGCCATCTCGGTATCTTTAATTTCTGCCGTGGCGATGTATACGAGTTTACTCACTGTGCCTGAAGTATATAAATCCAACGCCGTTTGTTCAGCGAAACTGCTTTTGCCAGAGCGCGCGCCACCTAGAATGAGATGAATATTATTTTGAGTCATAGCTAATATCTCGCATCCGCTACACCCAGAGCGCCACTAAAGTTAAATAAATCATGATTTCACAACATTGTTGTGCGGCGCCTAAGCAATCTCCTGTATACCCAACTAGCTGTTGCTTAAACCAGCTTATACACAGCTGGCGAGTTAAAAATAAAACAGCAACTAAAATAATCACACTCATTAAAGACAACGGTGTAAAAAGCCACAGCACAAATAGCACGCACAGTGAGGTTAATGCGAGGAAATCTTTTGCATGAGAAGAGAGCGACATGGCGACTGGCTTTACTTTTGATTGCGCATCTTCTTGCACATAAGCAAGCTTACCAATGATGCTCGTCGCCACTGCACGACTTAAAGTATGACCTAATACCAGTGCACAAAGCACTTGTGTAAAGCTATCACTAAGCAGGCTCAGCAGCTGAAACTTTAATAACAGTAATAAAATAAGTGCGCTGGCACCATACGTGCCTAAGCGACTGTCTTTCATAATCGACAGCTTTTGCGAGACAGTCCAACCGCCACCAAAACCGTCCCAGACATCGGCAAAACCGTCTTCATGAAATGCGCCAGTAATTAAAATACCCAGAGCGAGGGTGAGGATCACACAAACGCTTGGCGGTAAAATCAAAGACGCAACACCAAAGATAACAGCCAAGGCAAAACCCAACAACAAACCAACTAAGGCAAAATAACCACTGGCTTCACTAAGTGCATTATCTTCAATCTCTTGTTTAAAATGCACTGGCACGCGAGTTAAAAAGCTCACCGCCAATAAAAAGTGTTGTTTATTCATATCAAACAACTTTCGTGACATTCGCGTCATCAAAGCTATTCATGTCGTTGTAAAACGCCAGAGCACTTTGTAGCAAGGGTAAGCTCAATGCAGCCCCCGTCCCTTCACCCAATCTAAGACCAAGATCTAAAAGAGGCTTAGCATTAATTGAATTTAACATTTGCAGGTGTGCTTGCTCAGAAGAGCAATGGGCAAACACCATATAGCTTTGACTGTTTGGCTCAATACGAATAGCCAGTAATGCCGCGGCCGTTGCGATAAAACCATCGACAACAATAACCTGCTGTAACTCAGCAACGGCTAACATGGCGCCGACCATTTGACAGATCTCAAACCCACCCAAACAACGTAAGATTGCATGCGGGTCATTCAGTTTATCTCGGTGTAAGTCAAGCGCGCTATTAATCAGCTCAACTTTTTTATCTACCACTTCGTTTGATACACCCGTGCCAAGCCCAGCCGTGTATTCAGCAGAGAGTCCACTCAGCGCACTAAAAATAGCCGATGCTGCACTGGTATTGCCAATGCCCATCTCACCAAATGCAAAAGTATTACAGCCTTGCTGATATTGTTTATGAACAAGCTTCTTAGCAAACTCAAAACCTTGCGCTTCTTGAGCTTGCGTTAGCGCTTCACATTCATCAAATGAACGCGTAACTGACCCCAAACGTTGTGACGTAACACCTAAGGTCTGGTCGGGTTCACCTAGAATACCGCAATCGACTATCTCGAGTTGCCACCCTAATTGTTTGCTGAAAACATTAATTGCAGCGCCTCCTGACGCGAAATTCGCTACCATTTGGCCTGTTACTTCACTAGGTGCTATAGATACACCTTTTGCAGCGATACCATGGTCGCCTGCAAACACTGTTAGAGTGGGTTTGCTGATTTGTGGTCGAAATGCTGAAAGCTGCTCAGATTCGATACCCTGAGAAAAAATAGTCACCAGCTGTTTAGCCAATGTTTCTAGCTCACCTAACGCACCCAAAGGCTTGGTTTTCAGGTTTATTTTTTTTTCGATAAGTTCGCGAGAACGCGTATCAAGTGCTTTAACTGAGAACATACGCTAAGGCCTTTTTTGTTTGAGAGTCAGTAAAGTTAAAAAGAACACACTGCCTATTGCAGCAGTGATAACACCAATGGGAAGCTCTTGATTATCAAGAATAGTACGGGCAAATAGATCGACCCATATCATCATTAAGCCACCACTTAAAGCGGTACACAGCAGACCAATGGAAGTTGCCTGTGAAATGAAAAAACGTACCAAATGCGGGATCATTAACCCGACAAAGCCAATGCCACCACACATAGCAACCAATACCGCGGTCAGCAATGAGCTCAATAGCAACATGACTAAACGTAATTTAGCCACCTGAATACCTAATGTTGCAGCGCTTTCATCACCCAGTAATAGTGCGTTTAAACCACGCCTAAACAACAGCATACAAGCCATACATAGTAATACAATTGAACAGGGCAACCACAACCATTGCCAATCAGCGCGACTAAAGCTGCCTAAGTTCCAAAACATAATGGCACTCACAGCTTGTGGATCACTCCAATACAACAGCAAGCTGGTAAATGCGCTAAATAAGAAAGATAAGGCAACACCGGCGAGTAACATCGCTTCTACCTGTCTAGACCTTTGTCCATAGGCAATCAGCAACAATAGGGTCATTGCCAGCGCACTACCTAAAAACGCCGCCCCTGACATCGCCCAACCAGCTGTGATACCTGTAAATATGATGAGTAACACGACGCCAAATGATGCGCCTGATGAAATACCAAAGAGGTAAGGATCTGCCAAAGGGTTACGGGTCACTGTTTGCAAAATAATGCCCGCCAATGCCAAGCCACTGCCAGCAACAAATGCCAAAATCACTCTGGGAATACGTAGTTCCATAACAATTTTTTGCTCAAAGGCATTGGCATCATAAGCAAATAATGTTTGCCAAACAGCACTCGCACTAATATCAATCGCGCCATGCTTAACGGCAACTAAAGCACTAAAAAAGCAGCTTATCAGCAAAATTAACAGCGAAATAAGCGGCTTCATAGTTGATATCCAAAGTGGTAGCGGATATGAGGAATATGGGTTTTGTCTCTATACGGGCAAGGTACTTGCGAGACCTCAGCACAGACATCAAATACATCACTGAGTAATTGCGCATCTAGCACATCGCTTGGCGCTCCACTTTTATATAACTCACCCTGTTGTAGTACCAGCAAGCTATCACTCATAGCTGCCGCAAGATTTAAATCATGGAAAGAAGCGATCACTGTGATCCCCATTGCTTTGGCAAGCTCCATAATTTGTATTTGGTATTTCACATCCAAGTGACTGGTTGGCTCATCCATAATCAATAGCCTAGGCTTTTGTGCCATGGCTTTCGCGATCAATGCCCTTTGTTTTTCACCACCAGAAAGGTGAGCAAATGCCTCGTTGATTTTGTGTACCAGACCAACCTGTTCAATAGACTTTGCAATTAGTTCATGATCGGCTTTATTTAACGGTGAAAATAAACTTTTATGAGGTGTTACACCCATTGCAACCACATCATAAAGCGATAGATTAAAATGCTCAGGCATTTCTTGCAGAACCACTGCAACTTGCTGGGCATATTCGCTATGCGAGAAGCTTGAAATCGTTTTGTTAAAAAGGGTTATTTGTCCACTAGAAGAGATAAAAAAACGGTAAAGGCAACGAAGCAGCGATGACTTACCAGCCCCATTAGGACCCAATAAACCAATAAACTGCCCTTCAGTTACATCGAAAGAGATGTTTTGTAATATTTGATGATTATCTAGCACCAAATTTAAGTTTGAAACTTGCAGAGCAAACTCAGAGTGCTGACAAGCTGATTGCATTCTTACCCTTACTAACGTTTGGGCAGACACGAACGCACAGTCCTAACCGAATTACAGTTAAAATTGTGTGCTCTTGAGTACGCCCGCTCAAGAGGATTTTTCTGACCTTGGTATCTGACTTCGTGCATTTAAATGCACTTCACAGTTGCGGGGACAGTTAAGCAGTTTCAGCTTATTCCCAAGATTAATCAGAAAAACCGTATTATGAAGTCTAGATGGCTAAAACACAACTTTAGGCCACGCCTTATGTGCTTCATCAAAGTAAACTTCTATCTTTACCAATGTAGCATAGCCAACGTCTAAACTATTGATAGAGGACAGAGAATCTAATGGTAAGTTAAGGACTTCAGCTAAGATTTGTTTAATCACACCACCATGAGTCACAACTAGGTTATGTGTTGTATGCCGAGTTGATAGCTCTGCCTCCCACCATTGTCTAACACGAGACCTAAATGCGCAAAGGGACTCTCCATTTGGCGGCGTATGTTGCCAAGGTGCCTGCCAAAATTCACCTATACTTGGATTCTTTGTGCTCTCCCAAAGCCACTCATAAGTTCGACCATCCCAATCCCCAAAATCCATTTCTTGAAGCTGCTTTGCTATCACCAGTGGTAAGCTTGATTGCCTAGATTGCTTTTTCGCAAAGCCCAGACAACGGTGCATGGGGGAGGAAATACAGGCATCAAATTGAACTGTTTTTGGTAAAGCAGACTCCATCGCTGCTAACCCTAACTCAGACACTGCAACGTCAGTTTTAGAACCAGTTAGAATACCTGTAGTAACAGGTTTACCGTGCCTAAGGAAATACCATGTCTTCGTCATTTTAGCCTCAGATCAAAAATGCGAGCCTTAGCTCGCATTTAATTAAAGATGATTTGCTTAGTTTAACTTAAAGAATCTGGTTCTCTTTCCAAGCTTGTTCTTTCGCCATACGCTTTTTACGACGGTCACATGGATCATCGCAATCACATGACTTTTCAATACCAACCGCGCCTAAACCGCCACAGCTGCTTGCCATAGATTTCTTCTGCACGATTACACCGACAGCCATGGCTGCAACAATTAAAATAAGTAACCCAAAAGTTAGGAAAAATAGTGACATGCACAGGCCCCTTAAAAACAGTTTAACGGCTCAGTGTATCTGAACCAAATGACGGCATTTAAACAGCCGCCATTATAACGCGCTTAGTGTACTATTTCGACTAATTAATCAAAATAGCCTTATTTACAAATAAGGCGCAAAAGCCGGGCTTGAATAGGTCACTAGCCCTTCATTACTTTTACTAATTAAATATACAGCTAAATTATGCTCTTCTGCGTAAGCTTTTGCTCGCTCTGTACCCATGACAGTTAGTGCTGTTGCCAAGCCATCAGCAGTCATTGCTGATGGGTGTAAAACGGTCACAGATACTAAATCGTGCTTAACTGGTTTGCCTGTGCCTGGATCAATCAAGTGCGTATAGGTCTCGCCATCCATTTCGTAGAAAATACGGTAATCACCTGAAGTCGCCATGCCGTTATTGCCTGGTTCAATAACTTTATGCACTTGCCTCTGCCCTGCTGGCGCATCTGGCTGTTCAATCGCAATACGCCAAGGTTGTGACTGAGCTTTAGTACCGGCAATTCTGAGCTCACCGCCAATTTCAACCATGTAATTTGTCATCCCTTTAGCTTCTAAAAGCTCAGCAACTTTATCAATACCAAAACCTTTAGCTGTCGCTGAAAAAGATAACTCTAAACCATCAATAGTTTTCGCTAACCCTTCGTCTGCTAACACTAACTTATCAACACCTATACGAGCCTTCATTTCATCCAGTTGAGACTGTGAAGGTGTTTTTGTTGGGCGTTTATCTGGGCCAAAACCCCATAAATCTATGAGAGGGCCCATGGTGACATCTAGTGTTGTTGTTGAAACACCTAAACGAACTGACTCTTTCACAACTGACTTAAAGTCATCACTGATAGGCATAAAAGTATTTGCAGCCAACGTATTGAACTGATTAATCTCTGAGTTTTTCACCCAAGGTGACATAGACTGATTCACTGCAATTAAAGTGTTATCAACTTCTGTTTTTAATGTCTCAGCAGTTAAATTTTCATTAATTGGAAAAGCTTTGACCGTATAAGTGGTCCCCATTGTTTTACCCTGAATAACAATAGGTTCAAGCTCTTGTTTGTCGTCAAAACACCCTGTCAAAACAACCGTCGTCAGTAATACAAAAATACCTACTAGTTTCTTCATACTTTTCTCTATCCCAAAAAAAACCCCAAGCTTATTGCTTGGGGTTTAAGTCTATCTTATTTCAGTGAAGTGTTCACTGAGATAACGCTGATTTAGCCACCGAAGTCATCTAGTAAGATGTTTTCGTCTTCAACGCCTAAATCTTTAAGCATGTTGATTACAGCCGCGTTCATCATTGGAGGACCACACATGTAGAACTCACAATCTTCAGGCGCTTCATGGTCTTTCAGGTAGTTTTCTAAAAGAACATTATGGATGAAGCCTGTATAACCTTCCCAGTTGTCCTCTGGTTGAGGATCAGAAAGTGCTACGTGCCATTCAAAGTTTTCGTTATCGGCCGCTAGGCCATCGAAATCTTCTACGTAGAACATCTCACGCTTAGAACGTGCACCGTACCAGAAAGACATCTTACGGTCTGAGTTAAGACGCTTAAGCTGATCGAAGATGTGTGAACGCATTGGCGCCATGCCAGCACCACCACCTACGAATACCATTTCTGCATCAGTTTCTTTCGCGAAGAATTCACCGAATGGACCAGAAATAGTCACTTTATCACCTTCTTTAAGTGACCAGATGAACGATGACATCTTACCACATGGTAGGCTTAGATTGTTTGGCGGCGGAGTCGCGATACGTACGTTAAGCATGATGATGCCGTACTCTTCTGGATAGTTAGCCATTGAGTATGCACGGATCGTTTCGTCGTCAACTTTAGACTCAAGATTGAAGAAGCCAAAACGCTCCCAATCTGCACGATATTCTTCAGGAATATCGAAGTCAGCGTATTTAACGTGGTGAGCTGGCGCTTCAATTTGGATATAACCACCTGCACGGAAAGGTACAACCTCACCATCAGGGATACCAAGCTTAAGCTCTTTGATGAATGTCGCTTTGTTATCGTTAGAGATAACTGTACATTCCCACTTCTTAACACCGAAGATTTCTTCTTCTACTTCGATTTCCATGTCAGTTTTAACAGCAACCTGACACGCTAGACGACAACCTTCACGCGCTTCACCTTTTGAAATATGGTCAAGCTCAGTTGGCAGGATATCACCACCACCCGCTTTAACGTGAACGGTACATTGGCCACAAGAACCACCACCGCCACAAGCAGATGAAATGAAGATACCAGCGTCTGCTAGTGCACCTAGTAGTTTACCACCTGGTGCTGAAGTAACTGCCTTTTCAGGGTCACCGTTAATGCTGATTGTGATGTCACCGCTTGGTACAAGCTTCGACTTCGCTGCAATGATGATCAATACAAGCATTACAACGATAGCGATGAACATCCCTACGCCTAAATATACCTCAAGCATGATTTTTCCTCGCTAAATTAAAGTGAAATACCAGAGAATGACATGAAGCCAAGACCCATTAGACCTACTGTGATGAAGGTAATACCTAAACCACGAAGACCATCTGGTACGTCTGAATACTTCATCTTCTCACGGATACCAGCAAGCAATACGATTGCTAGTGCCCAACCTACACCTGAGCCTAAACCAAATACCACAGACTCACCGAAGTTCAGGTTACGCTCAACCATGAATGCTACTGCACCGAAAATCGCACAGTTTACAGTGATTAGTGGTAAGAAGATGCCTAGTGCGTTGTATAGCGCAGGGAAGAACTTGTCTAGAGTCATCTCAAGGATCTGTACAAGTGCTGCGATTACACCGATGAAAGTTAGGAACTTAAGGAAGCTTAAGTCAGCTTCTGGGAAACCTAACCACTCTAAGGCACCTGGCGCTAAGATTGCAGAGTAAACTAACTGGTTTACTGGAACAGCAACACCAAGAACGAAGATTACTGCAACACCAAGACCCATTGATGTAGTTACTTTCTTAGATACAGCAAGGAAAGTACACATACCTAGGAAGAAAGATAACGCTAAGTTTTCAATGAAAACCGCTTTAACGAATAAATTAATATATTGTTCCATCTCTCTCTCCTTATGCCTTCGCTTCTACTTGGTCTTTCTTATAAGTACGAAGTACCCAGATGAAGAAACCAATGATGAAGAACGAGCTTGGCGGTAGGATTAATAGACCCATAGGCTGGTACCAACCACCTTCAGAAATAAGTGGTAAAATCTCGATACCAAATAGTGTACCTGAACCACCTAGTTCACGAATGAATGCAACAGTTAGAAGTACTACCGAGTAACCTAAACCGTTACCAATACCATCAAGGAATGACATCAGTGGTGGTGTCTTCATTGCATATGCTTCTGCGCGACCCATTACGATACAGTTAGTAATGATTAGACCAACGAATACCGAAAGTTCTTTCGCTGTTGCATAAACAAACGCTTGAAGCGTTTGGTCTACCACGATTACCAATGAAGCGATGATTGTCATCTGAACGATGATACGAACGCTTGATGGGATGTGGTTACGGATCATAGAGATAAATAAGCTTGAGAAAGCACATACTAATGTCAGAGCGATTGACATGATAAGTGCATTCTTAAGGCTTGATGTCACTGCTAGTGCAGAACAAATACCAAGTACTTGAAGCGCAATTGGGTTGTTCGCAAAAACAGGGCCAAACAAGACTTCTTTCATTTCTTTTGCATTTGCCATTAGTTCAATGCTCCTTTACGTACGTTCGCAAGGAATGGACCGAAGGCTTTGTCGCCTGTCCAGAAGTCAACTGTGTTATCAACACCTACAGATGTTAATGTCGCACCAGAAAGACCATCTACTTTGTGTTCGTTGTTACCAGCAGTACCTTTTACGATATCAAGTGGTAGCTTTTTACCTTCGAACATTGATGTCCAACGTGGGTTTTGGATTTCACCACCTAGACCCGGTGTTTCATTATGCTTGTAGAAGTTAATTGCTTTAACAGTCTTAGTATCAGCATCTAGTGCTAAGAAACCATACATAATACCCCAAAGGCCGTAACCTTGGATTGGTAGAATGATAGTGTCTACTTGACCGCTAGCATCTTTAGCGAAGTAAACTGGAGATTCAGTCGTCATACGCTGAACACCTGCTTTATCTTGCGCTTTTTCAAGCTTCACACTGCGCTTTGCATCGAACTTAGTTGATTCAAAGTCGAAAGAGTCTGGATCTGTCTCAACAAACTCACCCGTTTTCATATCAACAACGCGTGCTTCGATATTTTCGTTAAATGTTTTGAAAACATCTGCTGAACTATCAATACCTGCTGCAGCAAGAATGTTGCGTTGCACGTCTTGAGTTTTGTTTGCTTGTTGTAATGGACGTAGTTGAACAGATGCTAAAGAAACAACAACTGCACATACTAAACATAGGCCAACAACAACGCCTAGCGTTTTGCCAATAGTCTCATTGTTACTAGACACGTGCCAATCTCCTCTTAACGTTAGACTGTACAACGAAGTGGTCGAATAATGGTGCAAATAGGTTAGCGAATAGAATTGCTAACATCATACCTTCTGGGTATGCAGGGTTAACTACACGAACCAGAACAACCATTACACCGATAAGTGCACCGTATGCGAATTTACCTTTATTTGTGAAAGACGCAGAAACTGGGTCAGTCGCCATAAAGAACATACCGAATGCAAAACCACCTAGTACTAAGTGCCAGTGCCAAGGCATTGCAAATGCTGGGTTAGTTTCAGAACCAATCATGTTAAGAAGTAGAGACATCACTACCATACCTAGGAATACACCTAGCACGATACGCCATGACGCAATACGAACATAAATTAGGAACAAACCACCAATCATTAGTGCTAGCGTTGAAACCTCACCCATAGAACCTTGTACGAAGCCATAGAAAGCATCCCACCAAAGTGCCATGTTGTTGTAATCAAGTGCACCTTGCGCCGCTAGGCCTAGGTTTGTTGCACCTGTGAATGAATCAACTGCAGTCCAAACCGTATCACCCGATATATCTGCTGGGTATGCAAAGAATAAGAACGCACGGCCTGCTAATGCTGGGTTAAGGAAGTTACGACCTGTACCACCGAATACTTCTTTTGCAACTACAACGCCAAAAGTAATACCTAGCGCGGCTTGCCATAACGGAATTGTAGAAGGAAGGATCAATGAAAATAATACAGACGTTACGAAGAAACCTTCGTTAACTTCGTGCTTACGGATTGAAGCGAATAATACTTCCCAGAAACCACCAACGATAAATACCGTCGCATAGATTGGCAGGAAGAAACATGCACCGTAGAAGAACTTAGCACCAATACCTGATTGTGCTGTTAGTTCACCACCTAATGCTTGGAAAATAGCAGCCTGCCAAGTATTAGCAATTTCAAAACCATTACCAATTGCTAGTGCAGCTTGGTGACCGATGTTGAACATACCAAAGAACATTGCAGGGAACGTCGCCATCCACACTAAAATCATAATACGTTTTAGGTCGATGTTATCACGAACGTGCGTGCCGCCTTTATTTACATAACCAGGAGTGTAGAAAACGGTTGCGACTGCTTCATACAGGGCATACCACTTTTCATGCTTTCCGCCAGGTTCAAAATGCGGCTCGATGTCTTCTAGAAATTTCTTTAAGGCCATGATATTAACCTTCCTTCTCGATAGTAGTCAGGCAATCACGTAAGATTGCGCCATACTCATACTTACCTGGACATACGAAGGTACACAGTGCTAAATCTTCTTCATCTAGCTCTAATGCACCAAGCGCAATTGCACTGTCTAAATCACGTGCAATTAAGTCACGAAGTAGTGGTGTAGGTAAAATGTCGAGTGGCATAACACGCTCATAGTTACCGATTGGCACCATTGCACGCTTAGAACCACCTGTAGACGTTGTCATATTGAACAAACGGCTCGGTGCTAAGTGTGAGATAAATGTACGTGTTACAGAGAATTTGTTGCTACCTGGTGCAATCCAACCAAATAGTTCTTTCTCGCGACCTTCAAGTAATACTGATACTTGAGTGTGGTAGCGACCTAGGAAAGCGTGAGGGCCGGTTGCTGTTTTACCAGCTAACACAGAGCCAGAAATGACTCGGTTATCACCGTCTTCAAGCTCGCCTGCAACTAAATCAGTTAGAGAAGCGCCAACTTGTGTCTTAACTAAGCGAGGATTCTTAACGCGAGGACCCGCTAAAGCAACCACACGGTCAGAGTAGATTTCACCAGTAAGGAATAACTTACCGAATGCAATCACATCTTGGTAACCTAAATGCCATACCTGCTTGTTTTCAGATACTGCATCTAAGTGATGGATGTGAGTACCTACTAAACCTGCAGGATGTTTACCACCAAACTCATGAACTTCAACTTGAGTAAGTGAAGAACTTGGTACATTGCTACCTGCTTGCTTACATACAAACACTTTGCCATCAGTTAAACGAGATACTACAGCTAGACCCGCTTCAAACGCTTCAACGTTTTCAGCAATGATCACAGCAGGATCTGCAGCTAATGGGTTTGTGTCGATTGCAGTCACAAAAATTGAACTTGCAGTTGCATCTAATGCTGCCACTCGACTGAATGGGCGAGCACGTAGCGCTGGCCATTGACCAGATTCAACAAGCACTTGTTTTACTTTTTCACGGTCTAGCTTGCTTAAATCAGCAGCCGCAATCTTTTCAAAAGTAATCTGCTCGTTGCCCTGTACTTCAATCACGATTGATTGAAGCACACGCTTAGCACCGCGGTTGATTTCTTTAACTACACCAGAAGCTGATGCAGTGAACTTGACGCCTGGGTTCTTTTTGTCTTCAAAAAGAACTTGGCCTTTTTTGACTTGGTCATCCACGCGAACATGCATGGTTGGACGCATACCGATATATTCTTCACCTAGCACGGCAACTCGTTTGACAGCTACGCCATCATGAATTACTTGCTGAGGTGCGCCCTCTATTGGTAAGTCCAGACCTTTTTTTATGTTGATCATACGCACTTGCATTACATTAACGGAAAGAAATTGAAAAATCTTTTTTTGTCCCAAGATCTAGAAAGTGACCATTCAGTAATTGCCTGAGCCAAACTACAAAACGATTCATAATTAAAACCTTGTGGACGAGTCCTCACATATATGTGAGATTTTAACATTAATAACCCCCACTATGCGAGTGGAATTATGAAATTAATCCAGATTTACAAGGTCTTTTCGAGGAGAGAATAGAATGAATTTAGTTCAATTTAGACCAAAGTCCAGTTGCTGAAATACGCAATGAATCATTTTAGATGAGCAAAAAGAAAGCTTAAGAAGTTAGCAAAATGAACTATGCAAAAGCAAAAAAGGCCGGCAGAGCCAGCCCAGTTATTTAGGTAGTTTAGATGTTTAAACTAAGTTGTTAATCTCAACTACAGTGTCTACATCTTGCTCGTAGTCAACACCGTCAACGCCGAAACCAAATAGCTTCAAAAATTCATTGTGGTAGCCAACATAGTCTGTTAACTCATCAATGGTGTCTGTATCAACTGTATCCCAAATGTGCTGAATACGCGCTTGTACGTCCTCTTCTAGCTCTTTGTAGTTTTGGAATAGGTGACCACCATCGTCAAAACGAGGGGTTGCACCATACAGGTTTTCGTTGAATAGTCCGTGGATCTGTTCAATTGTACCTTCATAAATACCATCTGCCTTAGTCACTTTGAATAAAGCTGAAATATATAGCGGCATGATAGGAATAGCTGAGCTTGCTTGTGTCACAACAGCGTTAAGTGAAGAAACATACGCTTCACCTTTTAGAGTAGCTGTCGCTTCACGGATTGCTTTAGTAGCTCGGTCTAAATCTTCCTTCGCTTTACCGATAGTAGCGTGACCGTAGATTGGCCAAGTTAGCTCTTTACCGATATAAGTGTAAGCGCTTGTTTTGAACCCCTCAGCTAACACGCCTGCATCTTTTAATGCATTGATCCAAAGCTCCCAATCTTCACCACCCATCACTTTTACTGTGTTAGCGATTTCGTCTTCATTAGCGGCTTCTACGCTTACAGAATCGATTATACGCTTAGACGTATTTAAGTTCTTTGTTGTGATGTCTTGACCGATAGGTTTAAGCACCGATGAATGAGTTTCACCCGTTTGAGGATCAGTACGACGCGGTGATGCGAGGCTATAGATTACTAAATCGACTTTACCCATTTCAGCTTTAATCATTTCAACTGTTTTAGCTTTAAGCTCATCAGAGAACGCATCGCCGTTGATATTTTTAGACCAAAGGCCTGCTTCTTCAGCTGCGTTTTGGAAAGCTGCCGTGTTATACCAACCTGCTGAAGCTGGCTTTTTCTCAGTACCTTCTTTTTCGAAGAAAATACCTAGAGTCTTAGCACCAGAGCCAAACGCTGCTGTAATACGAGAAGCAAGGCCGTAACCCGTTGATGCACCAATTACAAGTACGTTTTTAGGACCATTTTCTAATTGCCCTTGTGCTTTCACATAATCGATTTGCTCTTGAACGTGAGCAGCACAACCAGCTGGGTGTGCATTGGTACAAATAAAACCACGAATTTTCGGCTTAATGACCATGATGATTCCTATCTTTATTTAAATTTACGGAGCGTAGTTTAAAGGCAGATCTTAAAAACACAGATCTGATCAGCTATAAAATTAGGCTTAATTCGATGTTAAAAGTCTCGCTTAAACCTAATTTTGACTATTTATCGAATTTAGAGCCACCTAAACATTTAGGTGATTCAGGAATTTGTCCATGTTGCTCAGAATATTCATCAGGCGTGTAGGCATGAATAGACAGCGCATGAATATGTTCTGCTAATTCGACTTTTAGAATGTCGTTAATTTGGCGATGACGCGGTAATGGGCGCTTGCCCGCAAACTCTTCGCTGACCACAATCACTTTAAAATGAGACTCTTCGCCACGGCTGTGCATGTGACTTTCATTAATAACATTTAAATGCTTGCAAGCGATTGCCGCAGCGATTTTTTCTTCGATCTGAGATTGCATTGACATGAATATAAACTCTACATTTTTCAATTGAGGCTACTATACCGAGATAGGATTATTTAACAATACTTCTAAATGTCAGGTTGATACGCCCACTTTTTACTTTGCTTTGTTTGGGTAGTGAATGTTGAAAGAACTGCTGGCTATTACCCGACATCACTAAACAACTACCGTGCTCAAGCATTAGCTCCCACTGCTGACTTGTGGTTTTATGTTTAATCTTAAATTTACGCGCAGCACCTAAAGAAATCGAGATGATTAGCGGCTCAGCGCCTAACTCAACTTCATCATCACTATGCCATCCCATGGTATCTTGGCCATCTCGATACCAATTTAACAACAAGGCATTAAACGGCCGATTATAGTGGCTCTGAAGTTTACTACGCATCGCAGCTAAAGATTGAGTCCAACTTTGATTCTCTAATTTATGATTCGAATAGGCATAACTTACGCCTTCATCTGCCACAAAGCTCTGCAGGCGAGGAATAGGATGAAACTTACCGTAAACCTGAATACTGGGTTGTTGCCAGCTTAGCTCTTCAGTGAGATGTTCATACAAGTCGAGCCCTTTTTGAAATGAGATCAAATTTGGAAAATAAGTAAACCCCTCGGGTAACTCAGGTTTAGTGAATTTTGATGTCATGCTATTATTCACCTCATAAAATGACTACTTATAAAAAACTATGACGACTCAAGCTGTATTGAGCGGCCAATCGCTAACTTTACATCGATTCCCCCTAGATCAAAAAAACAGAAGCCTGCAAGCGTGGGATTCAGCCGATGAGTATTTAATCGAGCATATTCAAAATGAACACGCCAAAGCGCAACATATTTTGATTTTAAACGATGGATTTGGAGCTCTGTGCTGCGCACTTCATGCTCTAGATACGCAAAGCTCTCGCAAAGTGACCAGTTTTAATGACTCTTATGTCAGTCAGCAAGCGTGCCTCTATAATCTTGAGGAAAACGAGTTAAAGAGTCGTCAAACCGTATTGCTTGATAGTCTTTCAGATTTACCTAGCGACGTTGATCTTATTATTATTAAAATTCCAAAAAATGCAGGTTTTTTACAATATCAACTTAGCTTGCTCAGTCAATTTGAACATGATGTGCCTGTAATCGCTGCTGGCAAAGCAAAAGAGATACACACATCTACGTTAAAGAGCTTCAGCCATTTTATTGCTGAGCCGTCGACCAGTTTAGCGGTTAAGAAATCACGTCTTATTTTTAGTCAAACAAAACACAAAAAGCAGACTTGTAAGTTTCCGGTGAGCTGGCCTTTAGAAAAAACTGATTTCACTATTTCAAACCACGCCAATGTATTTTCTCGTGATTCCCTTGATATTGGCGCGCGTTTTTTTAGCAATTATTTACCGCAGGGTAAGAAACCGTTAAGGATTATTGATTTAGGCTGTGGCAATGGTGTTATCGGCTTACAAACATTGGCAAGAATGCCAAACGCTAAAGTTACTTTTGTTGATGAGTCTGCCATGGCTGTCGCCAGCGCCAAAGCAAATATCGAAAATAACTTATCTGAGCGTATGAAAGATTGTGAGTTTGTTCAAGATGATTGTTTAACAGGATTTGCACCCAACAGTGCAGACTTGGTTTTGTGTAACCCGCCATTTCACCAAGCACAAGCAATCACGGATCATATTGCGTGGCAGATGTTTGTACAGGCAAAACAAACGCTCAGATCCGGCGGCGAATTAAGAATTATTGGTAACCGCCATTTAGATTATCAAGAAAAATTGCTCCGCTTGTTCGGAAACTGTAAAGTCATTGGTAACAATAAAAAATTTACTGTGCTAAGCACCACAAAGAGAGGCTAAAAATGAAAAAAATTGCACTTGTATTGTGTGGCATGTTGCTGGCGGGTTGTGCCAGCCAACCAAAATCTGTGATCTTAAATCCGGTATACAAAGCAGGCAAAGTAGCCGACTTTAATGTATCAGTAACTTTAGCGGTCGAGGACCATAGGATCAGTAAGTTCACAATCAAGGTGGTCGATAAAGAACCTGCTGAATATTTACCAGATGCCGAGTTAAGCAAACGGGTAAAAATAGCGTTTGAGCAAGCCCTTAAAACTAATGGTGCACAGCTCACTTCAATGGGTAATAACACATTGACATTGCACATTGATTCTTTTCATTCAAAAGTAACTGAGTCTTATACGCAACATGAAAGTAATGCCGTTGCTAAAATTAAAGTGTTAGCAACACAAGGTAAGCGTACATTCGAAAAAACTTATTCAGGTCAGGCTCAAATGACAGGTCCATTAAAGCATGAGCAAGCTAAGGTTGAAGGCCAACTTAATGAGTTGAGTGAGCAAGTGATTACTCGTATTGTCTCAGATCCTGCTTTAATTAACTTCTTCAAAGGATAATCATGAAAAAGTTACTTATCACCTTATTCATTATCTGTATGAGTAGTCATGCCTTTGCTAGTAATAAAGAAGGCCGATTTGTTCAAAAGAACAACCTGTTCCCACGAGTAAAAGTAATCACCAGTGAAGGGGATATTATTGTCGAACTAGACAGGTCACGCTCACCGCTTACCGTGAATAACTTCCTGACTTATGTGGTCAATGGTGATTACAAAAACTCTGTCTTTCATCGTATTGAAAAAGATCAATACTCAGAGATTGATGAGTTTTTTGTGATCCAAGGTGGTGGTTATGACAAAGACTATGACGGCTTATTCCAACGTAAACCGATTTTCAATGAAAGTGGTAATGGTTTAAAGAATGACATGTATACCATTGCCATGGCTTATCAAGATAATGAGCCGCACACCGCTACTCGTCAGTTTTTCTTCAACATGAAAGACAACGACCATTTGAACCCAGGCAGAGGCTGGGGGTTCGCTGTGTTTGGTAATGTTATGGAAGGTTATGAAACACTGGATAAAATCACACAAGTAGAAACTGGGTTTAATGAAAAAATCGGCTACGATTTTGTGCCTAAAAAACCTGTGATGATCTATCAAGTTGAGATCCTAAAAGCCGAAGCTCTTTAATTGACGGGATAGTCATGCAAATCAACTCTAGCCTAAGTGAATACTTAGGCTACTACAAAGACAAACGCCTTCTCACTATCTTTCTATTTGGCTTAAGCAGTGGGTTTCCATGGGTACTCATTGGCTCTGTAATGTCTGCTTGGCTGAAAGATGAAGGCTTAAGCCGCAGTATGATTGGATTATTTGGCGTGGTATTCGGCGCTTATACCATCAACTTTCTCTGGTCTCCGTTACTCGACCGTTTAAAGCTACCTCTTTTAGGTAACCTGCTAGGTCAGCGACGCAGCTGGATATTACTTGGCCAAATGGTCACTTTCATTGCGACGCTGAGCCTTGGCTTTGTTAACCTTAAAGATCAACTATTTCTCGTAGCTTTGCTGTGCTTTTTAATAGCCCTTGCCAGCGCAACACATGATATCGCCATAGATGCTTTTCGCATTGACTCGCTAGATACAACCGAGAGTGAAAAAGCTACTGCTGCAGCAGCTATGGCAACGTCAGGTTGGTGGTCTGGATATGCGCTTTTAGGTGCGCTGCCCTTCTTTCTCGCTGACTTACCCAGTTTTAATTGGTCACAAGTTTATTTTGTACTCGCAGGCATTGTTTTATTGTTGATGCTGGTTACCCTTTTTGCGAGAGAGCCTAAATCACATAGGGAGCTCACTCACGCTCAATTAGAAATAGCGTATCAAAGCAAATTATTTGTGAACGGTAACTCCACATGGCAACGTCTCCTAGCCTGGTTGGCAGTAACATTAATTGAACCCTTCAAAAGTTTCTTCACTAAAAATGGCGTAAAAACTGCGTTTTCCTTACTCGCTTTTATTTTCTTATTTAAAGTTGGCGAGGCCTTTTTAGCTCGCATGTCTATCGTTTTCTATAAAGAAATTGGTTTTAGCAATACACAAATCGGTCAGTATTCAAAGCTTGGTACTGGGCTAATTACCATAGTGTTTGCCTTTTTAGGCAGCATTTTCAACCACAAATACGGCATAGTAAAAGGGCTATTTATCAGCGGGATCGCCATGGCTGCTTCTAATTTAATGTTCTCTTGGATTGCCATTGCAGGCCCAAAAGAGCACTTATATGTACTGGCTGTCGTTTTAGACGGCTTTACCCAAGCTTGGTCTTTGGTTGCTATGGTGGCTTTCATTTCAATGCTGTGTGATCGCGCTTTTAGTGCAACCCATTATGCATTATTAGCTTCATTAAGTAGCTTAAGCCGTACTTTATTATCAGCTTACAGTGGTGTGGTAATCGATGACTGGTTAGAAGGAAACTGGGCGTTATTCTTTGCAGTTACAGCAATGATGGTAATACCTTCTTTACTATTTCTTTACATAATTAGACATAAGCTATATGCAATAGAAAAGCAGTTTCATCAAAACTCAATTACAACTAAAGGTACGTAACACTACGTACCTTTAGATTTTTAAAACTTATGCTTCTTCTTTATTAAGTAAGCTTAAGCCTTCATACGGATCCACTTCTAGCGCTTCACAGTAACGAAGAAACTCAATCACGTCCAAACGACGCTCTTGGTTTTCAATTTTGCCAATAAATGAATGTGGAGTTCCTAAAACTTGCGCAAGGCTACGCATTGTGTGGCCTTTCTCATGACGCTTACTTTTAAGCCACTTAGTTAACTTACCGTTTTCTTCAGAAGAAACCGTTTTACCCATCATAATGTTACATCTCCTACTCGATGATTTTATTGTTTCTTTAAGTTGAAATATGCCCGTCTCAACTTAATATGTACTGTATATCACAGTGGGACGTTGGAAATCCAGAGTTTGTACCCATGTCCCAAATCAGGTATAGACTATATTTTGCATCTACACTAATAAAAATAATAAATTTAATGATAAATATTAGAGCATTAACTTTACACTTAATACAAATTAATTAACTTTTTATTCTGAAAAGTTAAACAAATTAATTTTCTTAGAAGATTATTGACTAAAACTAAATTAAATTTTCGCTAAAAGGAAAACTATGATTAGAGTACTTTTTTTACTACCCATCGTACTTTGCATACTTTGGTATTGGTTTTTGAAAAGCCAAGGTGTGCCTATAAAGAAAGGGAAGAAAGGGTTTATTTATATCCTTTCATTTAGCACATTTGTGCTGAGTTTCTTCGCACTCATGATTTGGGTCACGCAAAGCACATAAAAAAAGCCACGCGACAGCGTGGCTTTTTTATTCTTAACTGTGTTTAAACACTGAAACTCGCACCACAACCACAGGTTGTTGTTGCATTAGGGTTATTTACAAAAAAGCGCGCGCCTTCTAATCCTTCAGTGTAATCAACAATACCATCGACAAGATATTGAATACTCATAGGGTCAACAACCATGGACACGCCATTTTTCTCAATTTCCAAATCTCCTGGGTTCACCTTCTCATCAAATGTAAAGCCATATTGGAAACCAGAGCACCCCCCGCCTGTAACGTATACACGCAGTTTTAAATCTGGGTTTTCTTCTTCTGCAACAAGCTCTTTCACACGCTTTGCTGCAGCATCGCTAAATTGAATTGGTAACTGATCAGACATGCTCTCGACCCTTAATTCTGATAATTTCGCGATTATCTAATACCCGAGTGTTTTAATCAAGTAATCCGTTTTTAGAATACCCAGCTTCAACTTGCTAGAAAAGTACCCATCTTTACGCTAAAACAAGACGGTAAACAATTTATTTGATAGAATCAGGGGTCTGTTTTTTGTAGGAATAAAACCATGTCTCTGGACGCCCTTAGGCGCCAATTAGCCAAGCCAAAAACTTCTGTTCAGTTGTGCTTGTTAGGTGTTGCTGCAGGTTTGATCGCTGCAATTTTAATTATTCTATTCAGGCTGACGATTTATGGCGTACAAAGTTTATTTCTAGACTCTCATGATGACTTTACAAAACTGCCAGAACATCTGAGAGTTAGCCTTCCTGTTGCGGCGGCTTTTTTAATTGCCTTGTTTGCCGCCATGACTGGCTTCAAGCATTACCGTCTTGGTATACCTTTCGTTATTCACCGCATTAAGCATCATTATGGGCAAATGCCGATTTGGAATACTGCAAACCAATTTTTTGGCGGTGCGTTGGCGCTTATTAGCGGTTTTTCGGTTGGTCGAGAAGGCCCTTCTGTGCATATGGGTGCAACAGGTGCTAGTGTATTGTCTGAACGACTACATCTCCCATGGAATGCAGCAAGAACCCTGTCTGGATGTGGCGTCGCTGCAGGCATTGCAGCCTCATTCAATACCCCACTCGCTGCGGTTATCTTTGTAATGGAAGTCGTACTGCGTGAATATAAAGTACACATATTCGTGCCGATCATGCTTGCCGCAGTAACGGGCGCATTAGCCACACAATTTGTATTTGGCCATGATACCGAACTAGCCCTTATCAGTGTCACACCCTTGAGCTTTTGGCATTATCCGTATTTGGTAATTTGTGGCGTGATTTTAGGTGCTGTTGCCTTTGCTTTTAATCAAAACCTGATGATGATCATTCGCACATTTAAGCCTTTGAGTATGTTCCCGCGCTTAATGCTAGCAGGGTTAATTGCCGGTTTAATCGGTAATCTAGTGCCACAGGCGATGGGTTCTGGTATGAGTGCCATTACGCTGGCTGTGAGTTCACCTGAAAATATTCAATTACTCACGACTATTTTAATTGCAAAACTACTGGCAACTTTATTTGCTATCGGTTTAGGTATTCCTGGTGGGTTAATCGGCCCAGTTATAGGTTTGGGTGTTGTTATGGGCACCTTAATGTCTTATTTCGGGCAATTTATTAGCCCAGACCAACATATTGCAGGTACCTACAGCGTACTTGGTATGGCTGGCTTACTAGCAGCAACTTTACACGCTCCATTAGCAGCACTAACAGCCGTAATGGAGTTGACTGCCAGCCCACAAATTATCGTCCCTGCGATGTTAGTGATTTCAACTTCGTACGTGACAGCATTACAAGTATTTGGCAATCGTTCAATCTTCTTACAGCAACTTGATTTTCAAGGTTTAGCTTACCAAGTATCGCCCGCCAGTGAAGTGCTGCAAAAGGTGGGTATAGTGGAAGAGATGAATGAGCAATTCAAGCTACTCTACTCTGATGACAAAGAACAAATTAAAGAGTCGCTGTCTGCGGTTAATAGCCACGCGCCACTTATCGTATTTGATGAACAAAATGGCTATCGACTGGCAGAATACGATTTAAGTTTGATGTCTGACGACTCTATGAATATTTCTTACATTCCGATGCAAGGCTTAAGTAGCCAAGCAACCATGTCAGACGCTTTTGATTTATTAAACGATAAACGAAGTGGCGCCGTATATGTGTTTAATCAAAAAGATGAACACCATGTTATGGGTGTCGTCCGCTGGGATCAGATCCGTCAAATTCTAACAATAAGAACCAGTTAAGCTGGAGGCTAAATGACAGCATTACTTATATATAAAGCACTGCATATTTTCTTTATGGTGGCATGGTTTGCCGGTATTTTTTACCTGCCACGTTTATTTGTATATCACGCTATCAATCAAGAGCCTCCTTGTAGTGCCATGTTAAAAGTGATGGAGCGCAGATTACTGTTCTTTGTGACGCCTTTTGCTGTGCTCACTCTGGTTTTTGGCTTGTTAATGATTTTCGAGTACGGCCGAGAGTGGTTTAAATATAACCTCTGGCTACACTACAAGCTTGTCTTAGTGATCATCCTTTATATTTACCACGGCTACTGCTTTAAACTGCTTGCCGATTTTAAACATGATAGAAATACGCGCAGTGACCGCTTTTATCGGATCTTTAATGAATTTCCGGTGTTATTGCTTTTAGCGATAATCATGCTCGCAATACTCAAACCTAGCTTTTAATTAACCTGAACTTTGGTTAAGAGATTTACTAACGTATTGATATTGAAATGATAAGTAATTTTTCAAGTCTGCAGCCGGAGACTTTTAGCGATAACCAGGCGAATTTACGCGTCAATAGCTGGTCTATTGCAAGTAAATTCAACGCAGTTAACGTTGAAAGTAGCCGCTGGAGATAGATTTATTATCCAGAGCTCAGGTTAATTATGCTATTATACTGCGCCAAGTCAGCCTGTCTTGGCCTGCTAAATATATTGGTTGAAAGCCTCGCTTTTAATCGCTCGTCATTTTCTGATTAGGGATCGCCTCATGTTAAGTTTCCAAGGTGAAAATATTCTCTCTGTAAATCAATTAAACAGAGATGCCATTGAACAGATCTTTGCTGTAGCAAAGAAAATGGAACCATATGCTAAAAAGCAAAAACGTACCAATGTACTTGAAGGTGCTGTTCTAGCTAACCTATTTTTTGAGCCAAGTACACGTACGCGTGTCAGCTTTGGTACTGCGTTCAATTTGCTAGGTGGTTTGGTTCGTGAAACGACGGGCATGCAAAGTTCAGCCCTTGCAAAAGGTGAATCTTTATACGATACCGCGCGCGTTATTTCAGCTTATGCAGATGCAGTTGCTATGCGTCATCCAGATGCAGGTTCAGTAGCTGAATTTGCAACAGGCTCTGACGTGCCAGTTATCAACGGTGGTGACGGTCCAAATGAGCACCCTACTCAGGCATTACTTGACCTTTTAACCATAGATAAAGAACTACACCGCTTTGAGCGTGGCATCGATGGCATGCACATTGCGCTGGTAGGCGACTTAAAATATGGTCGTACCGTGCACTCTTTATCAAAGCTGCTGTGCCACTATAAAGATGTTAAATTTACTATGGTTGCACCTGATGGCTTACAAATGCCAGACTATATTCTTGATACTGTATCGAACGCAGGGCATCAAATCGAACTTGTTTCTAAGATGGAAGGTAACCTAGCCGCTGATATCGTTTATCAAACACGCATTCAAGAAGAGCGCTTCCCGTCTCAAGAAGAAGCCAACAAATACCGTGGTGGCTTTAGAATCAGCCAAGCTATTTATAATGCGCACTGTAAACCTACTTCTGTGCTTATGCATCCACTGCCTCGTGATAGCCGCAGTGATGCAAATGAGCTAGACAATGATTTAAACAATAACGACAACTTAGCAATCTTCCGCCAAGTACAAAATGGCGTATTGATCCGTATGGCGTTATTCGCGTTAACTTTAGGCGTTGAAAACCAAGTACAAAACTACGAAGTAGATGTACCTTGGTTCAGCCGTAAACGTAACAGTTAAAATAGGACTATATACATGACAATTAGCCAAGATTTATTTTCTCGTGCTCAAGAATCAATTCCTGGTGGCGTTAACTCTCCAGTACGTGCATTCAATGGTGTAGGTGGCACGCCGCTATTCATTACCAATGCTGATGGTCCTTATACTTACGACGCTGACGATAAAAAATACATCGATTATGTGGGCTCTTGGGGCCCTATGATCTTAGGTCACAACCACCCAGAAATTAAGCAAGCCGTTTTAGAAGCGGTTGAGCGCGGCCTTAGTTACGGTGCCCCAACTGAAACTGAAATCTTGATGGCTGAGAAAGTCAAAGAGCTAGTGCCATCAATCGAAAAAGTACGTATGGTTAGTTCAGGTACTGAAGCAACAATGAGTGCTATCCGTCTTGCTCGTGGTTTCACAGGCCGTGACAAAATTCTAAAGTTTGAAGGCTGTTACCATGGTCACGCTGATTCTCTATTAGTTAAAGCAGGTTCTGGTGCCTTAACTATGGGTGTGCCTAACTCTCCGGGTATTCCTGCTGATTTCGCTAAGCACACATTAACGGTAGCGTTCAACGATATTGAGCAAGTTAAAGCTATCTTCAATGAATACAAAGACGAAATTGCTTGTATTATCGTAGAGCCGGTTGCGGGCAACATGAACTGTATTCCGCCAGCTGAAGGTTTCCTTGAAGGACTTCGCGCAGTGTGTGATGAGCACAAATCAGTACTTATTTTTGACGAAGTAATGACGGGTTTCCGTGTTGCGCTTGGCGGCGCACAGGCTTACTACAACATTCAGCCTGATCTAACCTGTTTAGGTAAAGTGATCGGCGGCGGTATGCCAGTAGGTGCTTTCGGCGGTAAAAAAGAAATCATGGATTTCATCGCGCCAGTAGGTCCGGTTTATCAAGCTGGTACTTTATCAGGTAACCCTATTGCTATGGCTGCAGGTCTAAAAGCCCTTGAGCTATTAAGCCAGGGTAATTTACACCAAGAGCTTGAAGCGAAAAGCAAAGCACTGTGCGAAGGTTTCCAACAAGCTGCTGATGAAGCGGGTATTCCACTGACCACAAACTATGTGGGTGGCATGTTTGGTTTCTTCTTCACAACTGCTGAGTCTGTAAACAGCTACCAGCAAGCAACTGAATGTGATTTAGAGCGCTTTAAAA
>CAYZOE010000003.1:0-106198 GCA_964479805.1 uncultured Pseudoalteromonas sp.
TTTTAAATAGTTTGGGCAGCCCCCATCTTTGGTGACGTTCAACCAATGCTAGCAATGCGTCTATAACCTCATCATCTGATGGCCGTTTATGTTTGTAATAAAAAACTGAGCGGCTTAGCCCTGCCACTTCACAAGCAAATGCGACACTGACGTTAAATTGAACTTTTAAATGCTCGACCCAAGCTCTGCGTCTACTTGTTTTTACAGCTTTTTTGCGATGATATCCTCAAGCATCGAGTGCTTTAAGCTTAGCGTTGCAAACATATCTTTTAGCTTACGGTTTTCTTCTTCAAGTTCTTTGAGGCGTTTAACATCAGACGCTTCCATACCACCATATTTTGAGCGCCATTTATAAAATGTGCTTTGGCCGATGCCATGTTTGCGGCAAATTTCAGGCACAGGAATACCTGACTCAGCTTCTTTGATCATGCTAACAATTTGGGTTTCGGTAAACTTGCTTTTTCTCATCGTAAATTTTCCTATTTTAGTTAATGGAAAATTCTACTTATGAACTGTTTCACTTTTTGGGGGAGTTACAAAGCGTTAACCGTTAAAAACAAACCCACTTTCGAACATAGCAATATATGGACAGGACTCTAAAGCTTGATAATGAAAGATGAAGGTAACAAATCTTTTATTGTGACAAAATACACTTTGATTATATTGCCAGTGATTTGCTGCGATTTTCTGGATTAACCAAAATAAAAAATGGCCTTTCTCGGCCATTTTTAAAGCATGCGGTTGCTAAAGTATTTACATACTTGAATAATCTAACTCAAGTTACCTAAAGCTATTTTATTTTCGACTCAAAGACAAAGTGCCTTTTTTTCGTTCCGTAGGCTTTCTTGAATTCTTCTTAGGGTGCGGTTCACGTATTTTAGGCTTGGCATCGGTATAACGCTTCACTGCTTTTTTATCTGATGGTTTTCTTTGTTTCTTATTACTATCCACTGAGCCTTCTTCAGTTTTTGCAGACCCTGCAATGGCTTTATTTATTTCTGCCATTTCTTGCTCAGTTAAATGTCGCCATTGCCCAGGTCTTAACCCATTCAAGTTTACATTCATAATACGCACGCGCTTCAGGGCTGTTACCTCATAACCGAGGTACTCACACATTCGACGGATCTGTCTGTTTAAACCCTGAGTGAGGATAATTGTAAAAGTTTTATCACCAGTCTGCTTCACAAAGCATTTTTTTGTTACCGTATCTAAGATTGGCAAACCACCTGCCATTCTATCAACAAAGCGTTTATTGATGCTTCTATCGACTGTAACAACATATTCTTTTTCGTGGTTATTACCAGCTCGTAGAATTTTGTTGACGATATCACCTTCATTTGTGAGAAATATTAATCCCTCTGAAGGCCTGTCAAGCCGACCAATCGGAAATATACGTTCTGGGTAATCTATTGCACTGACAATATTACTGTTTATTTTTTTCTCAGTGGTACAGGTCACACCTACTGGTTTATTGTAAGCAATGTAAACACGTTTAGGCTTTGCTTTAAGGGGTTTGCCATCAATAAGGATTGTATCTTCGTCAGATACTTTAACACCCATTTCAGGTGCTTTGCCATTAACCTTGATACGTCCAGCATCAATAAGCTTGTCAGCTTCTCTTCTAGAACAAAAACCTGTTTCACTAATATATTTATTTAAACGTGTTGTAGCAGTCAAAAGACAATCCCTAAAATTCAATTGCCAGTATTTTAAAGGATTAGTATTCAATTTTCTCTAATTTTTCTGCCAAACCTTAGGAATTAAGTGGAGTTGATATTCAGATTGTTTATTTAGATAAAGACTTTTAGATTTATAATCAACTTGCCCCCAATTAGGGTTAGTTTTCATCCATTGATAATCGTGCACATTGTCTTTCGTAATAATACCCATGGGTATCACTAACTCTTTGTGTTCACTCCAATAAGGATGCTTGTTGTGATGATCGAATAGGCTAACAAGCGCCCATGCCCCCATCATAAAATGCCCTCCTACACTTGCTTGTACTTCACCTGAAGCTATTTTTTCAAGGCCAACTGATAACCAGTCAAAGCCACCAAATGAAATATTCTGCCTTTCAGAGCAGACTTGTTTGCACGCTTTCATCGCACCAATAGCCATTAGGTCAGAAGCAGCCCAAATAATGTTAATATCTTCATGCCTATTGAGCAGTTTTAGTGTCTGTTCTGTTGAAAGCTTTTCAGACCAAGATGCATGAACTTCTTGAGCAACATCTACATAACGTGATTCGAAATAATCAATCGCACCTTGTGCCCTCATATCGGATTCAGAGCCATAGTGACCATTAACAAGTACAGCTTTTAAGTTTTTACTCTTATTACTCGAATCGTACAAAGCTTCCGCTAAGTCGTAACCGGCTTGGTAATTATCGTGGTAGACTTCACCTATCCAATATTTGAAATTCTCACCTGGTACTCCAATTTGTTGCTTTTCTTCTCCTGAAATTGTCTCTTCCAAAGTGATTGAAGGCACTTTATATTTTTCTAGTAACTTTAGCGTTTCTAACGCAGCCCCAGGGTAAAGTATCAAAATTGTATAATCAGGTTTTTCTTTATACTCAAGATATTTCTTTAACTCTTGAAACTGAATATGACGATTACCTTCACCATAAATCACGTCTATTTCAAAACCCAACTGTAGTGCTGCGTGTTGACTAATTGATTGCACTTTAAGCCAAAAAGGGTCATCAACTACTGAGGGGTTTACAAATAAAACGGTTTGTTTTGCAGAAGCATTTAACGAATACATGAACAAAACGAAAAAGACGAACCTTATTTGAAACCACATTTAAATTTTTCTTCCCATGACTCAACCTAAAATGCTTTGTCTTTATACATATCTGCCCAAAGGATAGCTGCTGCATGAAACTCAGGTAAACATTCATCACTGATATTTAGATATTGACACGCCTTTTGTAATTTCCACCAGCTACCAGACTCGTACGCTTTGACGATATTCAGAACATAGTAGTGAAAATTTGCCTCGCCCAACAAGGCTTTTTGCAGCTCTTCAGGAAAAGGTAACTTGTCGACGACTTTTTCCATTGGCCTATCAAGAATCGCATCGAGTAATGAAAATAGACCAACTAAAAAACAAGCCGAGCCTGAATTCGATTGAACCTGACCACCTATCAACTCGCAAAATCTTGCTCTTACAATACTCATTCTCGTTAATTCTGTTGGTTTACCCTCGGCTACATGCGCCGTCATGATTAAACCTACAAACTTTTTAGTACGTTCATACCCCAAATAAACCAAAGCTTGCTTTATAGACTCAATTTTGCTTTTTATAGGGAATACACCTGAATTGATTAATCTAAGTAATTTATATGCTAATGCCGTATCTTGAGAGAATAGTTGCGCTATTTTGGTCACATTTAGGTTCGGTTTTAACACCTCAGTATAAATGAGCATGACTATTGTGTAGTTGAATTCGATGTCATTCTCTTCAATAACACGGGGTTTTGCAAAAAAGTAGCCTTGAAAAAAATGAAAGCCCATTTTTTTTGCTATTTCATACTCCTCTTCAGTTTCGATCTTTTCAGCTAACAGTTTAATATTTCTTTGCTGTTTTAACTCGGCAATGATAGGACCTAATGTATCAAGTGGAGTTTGCATAACATCGAACTTTATTAGACGAACCAATTTCAAAAATGGTTGCCACCCTTCATCATATATAAAGTCGTCTAATGCTAATTTATAGCGCTGATGAAACAAACTCCTTACACGCTCATAGTTTTCCTCTGAGGGTTGGATTGTTTCTAGAAGCTCTAAGATGACGTCATTAGCTGGAAGAAATGTTGCCAACTCTTGCTTTAAAGATTCTGGACCAATATTTATAAGTGCTTTCTTACCGGATGTAAGATAACGGGTTCCAAGATTTAACTGATTATCAAGGATAAGCTTTGCTGTTGCCTTGTCTTCTGCTATGTTGGGAAAGCTATTACTTGAACCATCTCTAAAAAGAAGTTCATAAGCAACAACTTGCTTTTTTCTATTAAATATAGCTTGTCTTGCTACAAATACTTTCAAGCATAAGCTCCTTTTCCCAAATACAACTTTCTAGTATCAAACATTTAATATAATAGCATTATAGAAAGACAAAAAAACCCTACTAAATAACTAAAAATAAAGTCTTTAATTTAAAATTATAGCAAAAGATAAACAAGATAATGGCTGAAATAAGTTTGGGCAAATATTTCAGCCAAATAGATAGAGGTTAATTATACAATTTTGAGATGTACTCTTGCGCTAAGCCCTGCCACTCAAAGCGAGCAGAACTTGCGTTTCTTGAAATATCATTGTATTTAGATTCATTCGTACTAAGAAATTTCAAAGCTTTTTCAAATGTTTCTGTCAAGTTTTCAACCTGTTGGCCTAATGACTTTCCATTAAAAACAAATCCCGTCTCGTTATTCAAAACCGTATCTTTTAAACCACCAACACCATGTACTAAACATGGCTGACCATCACGCATAGCAAGCATTTGGCTAATGCCACAAGGCTCAAATGAACTCGGCATTAAAAATAATTTACCTAATGGGTATAGAGCATCTCCTAGCTTCTGATCATAACCATTTAAAAATAGGACATTATCTCTTCTTGCCATTACCTGCATAAATTGAGATTCAATATACGGATCGCCACTACCAAGAATTACTATGTTGCTATTAAACTTTTCAGCAATTAAAGCTAAATCATCGAGAACAATGCCATTTTCAGATTTTTGAATTAGCAAAAGCACTTTTTGATCTGTTATACGGCCAACACTAGAAACTATTGCTTTCTCTTTTAAAGCTTTCCAACTAGACACTCTTTGGTGGGCTATGTAGTGTTTAGTTTCGATTAGGTGAGACTTGGACATCCATTTAAATATGCAGTTTTCCGCTACAGTTAGATATTCACAATAAGAGAGTTTATGCTTATCTAATGTACTATAGTTACACCCATTTAAAATACCAAACAGTCTGCCTTGACTTGCCGCCAAACGCATATCATGTTCTAGACCTTCCCCACCAAAAAAACCCTCATCAGGTCGACTGGTCTCTTGCACTTCTGAGCTGTAGGTAGGTGAAACAACATGGATCACATCACATAAGTTCAAACCACTTCGCATCGGGTTATAACAATGAGGATATTTATGATCGCAAATTTGATGGCCATCATAATTTAGTGTTGGGAACCAGGCTTCTAAACTTGATTCATCATGATTAAAAGGTCTTATGCCCTGAAGGGATAAATTGTGGACTGTGTATACAAGCTTCAACGTTTTCAAAAAAACAAAGCGAGGACTAAACTTTGCTAGCACAGATATACCCGCAGCATGCCAATCATGTAGGTGAACGACATCCAGTTTATCAATTACCCTATGCTCTATAATTTCACAAACTGCAGCACTAAAAAAAGCAAATTTAGTTGCATCAGAAGAAAATGGTCTGTTTGCACCATCATCACAATATATTTTCCCACCATTGTCTGAAAACAAAGAATGTGAAACTACATATTGATTTACACCTTCACTTGATTCAACTAACCATAAACTTGCTGTCTCTAAGTGTTGTCTGAAAGGCACTGCTATGTCAGCAATAAAGTGTCGGTTTAATTTCTCTTGACCATAGTCTGGTACGACAACAGATACCGCTAAACCATGTTCACTTAAAGCATAAGGGATATCACGGATAACATCCGCAACCCCCCCAACTTTACAATTTGGCAATCGGTCATTTTCAGCACCGACCATTAAAATATGCATACTCTGCCTTTTTAAACTGCTGAAAGCTTAAGTTTTTCTTTGTTTGCTTGTTGACGCTGATTATACGCAGCAAGCATATCTCTCGTCACTAATACAATGCCCTTTTTAGACACCCTAAAGCCATTCTCTTCATCAATTTTTGAGTCATAGCCAATCACAATACCCTCAGGTAGTTCACAGCTTCGGTCAATGATGGCATTTTTAACTTTACAATTTCTGCCAATTTTAACGCCTGGAAGGATCACTGAGCCTTCAATTGTGCAGTAAGAATGAACGTGAACATTTGAAAATAGCAATGATTTACGCACAACAGAACCTGAAATAATACAACCACCAGAAACGGTTGAATCCACGGCCATACCACGTCTTTCCTCATCATCAAAAATGAACTTGGCTGGAGGTAGTTGTTCTTGGTAAGTCCAAATTGGCCAGCTTGGGTCATATAGATCTAATTGTGGCTCAGGAGAAACAAGCTCCATATTCGCTTCCCAGAATGAATCAATTGTGCCTACATCACGCCAGTAAGCTTGACCTTTTTGTGTTGGTTCTCTGAATGGGAATGCAAAAACGTTATGTTCTTCGATGATAGCTGGGATAATATCGTGACCAAAATCGCGACCTGATCCTTCTCGTTCTGCGTCATTTTTTAACTGTTCAAATAGAAATTCAGTATTAAATACATAGTTACCCATTGATGCTAGGCAAGTACCTTCTTTTCCAGGTATGGAAGAAGGTTCAGCTGGTTTTTCATCAAAACGCCTAACACGTTTATTGTCATCAACCGTCATAACACCAAATGTATTTGCTGCTTCCTCACAGGGTACTTCAATACAACATACTGTCATATCTGCACCGGTTTCAACGTGCTTAGCTAGAAGCGCACCGTAATCCATACGATAAACATGATCTCCTGATAAGATCATGACATATTTTGGTAATTCATGACGAATAATGTCCATATTTTGGAATACCGCATCAGCCGTACCACAGTACCATTCGTCACCATAACGTTGTGATGCTGGTAATATCTCAACAGACTCACCAAGTTCTTTTTTAAAGTGTCCCCAAGCTCGATTAACGTGGCGGATCAGTGAATGAGACTTGTACTGTGTGGCAATGCCAACACGTCTGATACCTGAATTTATACAATTTGATAGCGGAAAATCGATGATCCTATGTTTACCGCCAAAGTAGACAGCAGGCTTTGCACGCCAGTTAGTTAACTCATGTAGACGAGAACCACGGCCACCAGCCAAAATGAGGGCATAGGTCTCTCTGGTTAAATTACTAATATAACGATTTTCATAACTAGGCATGTTGCTTCTCCATTTGTTCCTTGTCTGTAATCTGTGTTGTGTCTGGCACTATTTGCCAGATTTCTTCACTGTATTGTGAAATAGTTCTGTCACTTGAAAATTTGCCACTGGCCGCAGTATTGAGAATGCTCATCTGAGTCCAATGAACTTTATCTTGATAGGCTTTAGCCGCATCGCTTTGAGCCTGACAATAACTGTCAAAGTCATAAGCTGTTAACCAAGGGTCACTCGGGCATTTAACAGCATTGATGATGTCATCAAAGATGTTGGGTTCGAATAAATTAAAATGTCCGCTTTCAAGCAACTTAAATACTGCATTCAAGTTTTCACTGTTGAGAATGACTTTCTGAGGGTCGTAGTGTGACCTGATAGCGTTGGTTTCTTCTGCTTTAGCGCCAAATAAAAAGAAATTATCTGCACCAACATTTTCTAAGATTTCAATATTAGCGCCATCGAGTGTTCCGATTGTAATAGCACCATTCATCATAAACTTCATGTTGCCTGTACCAGACGCTTCTTTACCTGCCGTTGAAATCTGCTCTGATAAATCGGTAGCAGGGCAAATAGTCTCCATCGCCGTAACATTGTAATTAGGAAGAAACGCGACTCTCAAGTAAGGTTTAGCCCTGTCATCTTTATTGATGACTTCTGCAACATTGTTGATTAGTTTAATGATTTGCTTAGCCATGTAATATCCAGGCGCAGCTTTACCACCAATTAAGATACATCTTGGTGTAAGGCTATCTGTTTTACCCTTACAAATCTGAATGTATAAATGAATAACATGAAGAATGTTCAGTAATTGACGTTTATATTCATGAATACGTTTAACTTGCACGTCAAACATCATACTTGAGTCAAATTCGACACCACACTGTGATTTCACTAGAGCAACAAGCTTGTCTTTATTTTCTTTTTTAACTTCAGACCACTTGGCTTGAAACTCTTTGTCATCGTAGTAGCGTCGCAAGTCTTTAACTTTATTAAAGTCAGCAATCCATTCACTTCCGATATAATCACTAATTAAAGATTTTAGTTTAGGATTGCAATGCGCAAGCCATCTACGAGGGGTTACACCATTAGTTTTGTTATTAAATTTCTCAGGCCAAAGCTGATAGAAGGTGTTGAAGAGACCACTTTTCAACAACTCGGTATGAAGCGCTGCAACACCATTGACGGAAAAACTTCCTACGATTGCCAAATATGCCATACGAATTTGTGGTACATCTACTTCTTCAATTAAAGAAAGCTCTCTTTGTTTTGCAACATCACCAGGCCAATGGATGGCAACTTGCGCTAGGAAACGGGCATTAATTTCATAAATAATTTCTAGTAAGCGGGGTAAAAGCCTTTCAAATAAGGGAACTGACCAACGCTCTAGCGCTTCAGGTAACAAAGTATGGTTCGTGTAGGCCATGGTGCTTGTGGTGATTTCCCAAGCTTTATCCCACTCGATTTCATAGTCATCAATAAGCAAACGCATAAGCTCTGCGACAGCAATACTTGGGTGTGTATCGTTTAACTGAAATACATGGAATTTAGCAAAATCGTCAAAGCTCTCACCATGTTCAGCCACCCAATCATCTAGAATGTCTTGTAAACTCGAACTGGTTAAAAAGTACTGTTGTCGAAGCCTTAACTCTTTACCATTTTCGCTACTATCATTGGGATAGAGCACCATCGAAATTTGCTCTGCTAAGTTTTTTTGCGCAACTGCATCAGAATAACTACCTTCATTGAATTCTCTTAAATTGAACTCATCTGTTGCTTCTGCTTTCCAAAGTCTCAATGTATTGACAATATCATTTTTATAGCCTGGAATTGGTACATCATAAGGCACAGCAAGTACATCCTGGGTATTCACCCAAGCTCTATGTGTTCTACCATGCTTATCGGCATATGACTCAACATGACCAAAGAACTTAACTCGCTTAGATTGCTCAGGCGCACTCAGTTCCCATGGGTGTCCTTCACGTAACCAGTTGTCTGGATGCTCGACTTGATAACCGTTTTCAATAGATTGATTGAACATGCCATATTCATAACGAATACCATACCCAACAACCGGAAGGGCTAGACTGGCACAGCTATCTAAAAAACACGCTGCAAGTCGACCTAAGCCACCATTGCCAAGCCCTGCATCATGCTCAGCACTACTTACGCACTCCAACTTTGCACTATACTGCTCAAGTGCTATTTTCACATCTTGTTCTAAATCAAGATTCAAAATAGCGTTACCAAGCGCTCGACCCATTAAAAACTCAAGTGAAATGTATGCCGCTTTTCTTGTAGGTTGCTGACTTCTCTGCTCATTGGTTTTTCTACATTTAGCTACCAGTCTATCTCGAATTGTTAATGCTAAAGCATGGTATAGATATAACCTGGACTCGACGTTTTTATCTCGCCCTAAGGTATAGTAAAAATGTCGATTTAGATCTTCACTGACATCAGCTAACAAGGTGTCGACCTTTACTGTATCAGGCACTTGTCCATTTGAATTTTTATGACTCATTATCATTTCCTTCAAAATTAGTAGAAAAAACCCAGCTTGATTGCGCTGAAATATCTAAAAGGTGATCTTTTTGATTGAATTTATCAGACGGTTCAGAAGTAATTTGTAACTGCCACTTTTGATCAGTCTCAGGGAGACTGACCTTAACAGCTGCCTCGCCTGAATTTAAAAGTAATAAAAGAGACATTTTATTGTTGTTATCATCCAAGCGACACATTAAAAATTGCGAAGTTGGGTCGTGCCATTTAACGGTATCCATAGGCTGAGATTGTTCATCAAACCAGTGCACCGAAAAATCGCTATCTTCCTGATGTACAAAAAAAGGATGCTTGAAAATAGTAAAACAATTCCTTATCTCTACAAGTTTAGAAATAAAATTCTTCAAATCTTTACTGTTTTGGTTTTCCCAATTTAACCAACTAATACCGTTATCTTGGCAATAGGCATTATTATTACCTTTTTGAGAGTGACAAAGCTCTGTACCAGCAGCAATCATAGGCACACCACAAGACATAAAAAGCGTAATAAGTGCATTCTTTTGCTGTTTTAATCTCAGTGCATTAACGTCTAGATCTTGAGTTTCACCCTCAATACCACAGTTGAAACTGTGATTTTCATTGTGACCGTCTTGGTTGTTCTCGCCATTAGCGAGGTTGTTTTTACTTTCATAACTCACCCAATCATTGAGAGTAAACCCGTCATGGCTGGTGATGAAATTGATTGAATTCAGAGGGCCTCGCAAGTTGTGTTCAAATAAGTCATTTGAACCATGTATGCGTTTTGCCAATTCAGGAAGTACATGCTGTTTGGCTTGCCAGAACTGACGAATAGTATCTCTGTATTTATCGTTCCACTCTCTCCATGGAGCTGGAAACGCACCGAGCTGGTAGCCTCCTGGTCCTATATCCCATGGCTCAGCTATGAGTTTACATTGACTTAGTATTGGGTCTTGATGGATTGCCTGAAAGAAGGCATGACCTATATCGAATCCTTTTCTGCCCCTACCGAGGATGCTTGCCAAATCAAATCTAAAACCATCAACTCCGTAATAATCAACCCAATAACGTAGGCTATCAAGTATCAACTTTAGCGTATGAGGATCATCTATGTTAACTGTATTTCCACACCCTGTATCATTAATATAATCACAGCTATCTGATAACAACCGATAGTAACCAGAATTATTAAGCCCTTTAAAAGATAGCGTTGGCCCTTCGAGTCCAGCTTCAGCGGTATGGTTAAATACAACATCAATGATAACCTCTATGCCTGCTTTGTGAAGTGACCCAACCATTTGCTGAAATTCGTCGACTTTTCCATCAACAAGGTAATCTTTATGAGGGGTAAAAAAGTTAAGCGTATTGTAGCCCCAATAATTCTGTAAGCCTTTGGCTGTTAAAAACTGCTCACTGATAAAGCTATGCACAGGTAATAACTCGATTGCATTAATACCCATAGACTTTAAATGACTAATAAAATCATCATGTGCAAGACCAAGAAATTTACCTCGTAACGCTTCGGGTATTTTGCTATTTAATTTCGTCGCGCCTTTAACGTGGCATTCATAAATGACAGTTTCATTCCATGAAATATTAGGCCTTTGACCTTGATATTTTTTGAGTAACGTCAATTTTGACTTGGTCATATCTAAGGCATTATCAGCATCATTGAAATGCCCAACTGGTAAATGACAAAAGTGTCTTTCACTCCAATAAAAATGACCGTGAAGATCTTTTGCATAAGGGTCAAGCAATAATTTATGTGCATTATGTAACTGACCCGAACTTAAATCATAAGTACCTGAAACTCTAAAGCCATAAATCACCCCCTCTTGTAAGCCTTCAATGCAGACTGACCAGACGCCTCCTTCATGTAAATACATAGACAAGCGCTCTGTTTCAGCAAAACCACTGTCATCGAATAAACAAAGTAAAACATGAGTAGCTTGAGGTGCATAAACTGCAAAATTCACAGAGTCCCCTGACTGTGATGCGCCTAAGGGTGAACTATTACCTTTACCAGAAATCAGCATTCTTATCCCGTCACAAATTTTAAGTAGAGTGTAGATAAAGGCGGTATGGTTAACTGAATGCTTTGCTCAAATCCATGACTTGCAACATCTTGTGTCTCAATAAGCTGCTGAGAATGTGCCACCGCATTAACACCACTACCCCATAAGGTCTCATCATCTGTGTTTAGCGCAACTTGATATACACCTCTAGCTGGCACCCCTATTCTAAATTGGTGATAAACTTGACCTGTAAAATGTGAAATTACAACAAGATGCTGATTTTGCGTTTTAGAGAAACGAACAAAGCTGAAAATACTTTGTTTGCTATTATCACTGTCAATCCACTTAAATCCTTCTGGTTGATTATCCAATTCATAAAGCGCAGGTGATGTTTTGTATACTTGATTTAGCTTTTGTATTGTCTTAAATATTCCATGGTGTGCCTCAGAGCTTAGTAAATCCCAATCTAAACCAACATTGTGGTTCCACTCTTCTCTTGGTGCGAGCTCTGCGCCCATGAAAAGTAATTTTTTACCTGGGTGTGCATACATAAATGCAAAATATGCTCTTAAATTAGCAAATTGTTGCCAATCATCACCTGGCATTTTAGACAATAAAGAACCTTTTCCATGTACCACTTCGTCATGACTAAGCGGCAAAATGTAATTCTCTGAATAAGCGTAAGCCATTGAAAAGGTCATTTCATGATGGTGGTATTGCCTATAAATTGGATCACGCTTCATATAATTTAGCGTGTCGTTCATCCACCCCATATTCCATTTATAACCGAATCCCAAGCCATTTTTATCAACAGGATTCGTTACACCGGGCCAAGCTGTCGATTCTTCCGCAACCATCATGATATCTTTTTGATTGGCATAACTGCGCGTGTTTACTTTTTGTAAAATATGTATCGCGTCTAAGTTTTCTCGACCACCTAAATGATTTGGTACCCATTCGTTTTCTTCACGGCTGTAATCTAAGTACAACATAGAAGCTACTGCATCAACGCGTAAACCATCAATTTGATATTGTTCCAACCAGTAGATGGCGTTTGAGAGTAAATAAGATTGAACTTCAGGACGACCGTAGTTGTAAATATACGTATTCCAATCAGGATGAAAGCCTTGCCTTTTATCTGCATGCTCATATAAGTGTGTACCATCAAAACAATGCAAACCATGTGGATCAGACGGAAAATGCCCTGGTACCCAATCCAATAAAATGCCTAATTCAGCCTTTTTGCATGACTCTATGAAATGCGCAAAATCATCTACAGATCCAAAACGACTTGATGGAGAAAATAACCCGACAGGCTGGTAGCCCCAAGAGCCATCGAAAGGATACTCACTGATAGGCATTAATTGAATATGCGTAAAGCCCAAATCTTTTACATATTTGACTAGATCATCAGATAATTCCCTGTAAGTAAGATAACGGCCCTCCTCATTATCTCGTCTTTTCCATGAGCCAAGGTGCACTTCGTAAATACTAATAGGTGCATCTATTCTGTTTGAAGAATTTTTAGCTTTATTTTGTTTAACAGAGACTTGAGGTAGCGATTTTTGGATAACTGATGCGGTACCTGGAGACTGTTGTGTTTTTAATGCGTAAGGATCTGCCTTTTCAAAACGATTACCATGGCAATCTGTAATCGAATATTTATAACATTGCTCTGTTTCTATTCCAGGCAAAAACAACTCCCAAATTCCGCTTGAAAGATGTTTGCGCATGAAGTTCTGATTGGCGTTCCAATGATTAAATTCGCCAATAACAGAAACGGAATGTGCATTTGGTGCCCACACAGCAAATCTAACACCTAAAACACCTTGTTGCTCAACACAATGTGCACCTAGTAATCGATATGCATGCTCAAAAGTTCCTTCATTAAAAAGGTACATATCATCCTGACTAAGGGATGATTTAAACTGATAAGGGTCATAAAAAGAGTGTTCAATGCCATCGTGGTACAATGCATTAAGTTGATATGGCTCTGGTAAATATAAATTTTTAAGCGTTAAGACAAATAAACCCGAATCATTAATATTAGTGAATTTAATATTACCATTAGGGCTTACTAACTCGACAGAACGAGCACTTTTAATAAATGCCCTTATTTCATACTGCTGTTCAGAAATAGCATGTAATCCTAAAAAAGAAAAAGGATCATTAAATTGACCTTGTTGTAATGCTTTTATTTGCTCGTCGTAAATTTTTTCTTTGTGGGCCAAAGAGTCAATCATTGCTTTTCCTTAATGCTGTTAAATCATTGAGTAAACTTTTCTGTGAGGCGAACACGTCATCTATCGGTGTGAGAATTCTGCGTCGCCAGTTTTTATATTCTTTATCTGTACCAGGAATGTTAATAGGCAAGGTTTGTTTTGCTAAATCATCAAAATTTAAGCTAAATAGTTTTGGGGGGGTTTGTATGAGGGTTTTAACTAATTCATTAAACAATTCGGTCACATTACTTTCTATATTAAGATGAGATTTATTGAGCCAATTTAATACGTGTTGTTTATCAGTTAATCTTTGCGACTTTAATTCCTTAGCTTCATCCTCAGAGCATAGAGAAAGACTTAATTTCAAGTCAACGTCCTGTGCATACCACCAAGAAATAAACGGTGGCACATCATGGTTAGATAACATTAACATGCAATTTTCGCGGTAATCGTTACCATGTTTAAATTCGCCCTTATGATTTTTTTCGAAATAAAACAATGTATTTCCATAAATACCACTTAATGATAAGGCTTCTGTAACTTCAGGGGGCACTACCCCTAAATCTTCTCCAACTAAACCGGTATTATTGAGGTGAGATTCAATTTTTAAGATGGCTAGAAGATATTCAAATGGATAGTAAACATAACAACCGCTTTGTTCATCATCGACAGTTAAGCACCACCATAACCGCCTTAATGACATTACATGATCAATTCTTAAGGCCCCGAAATATTGCATGTTTTCTTTTATTAATTGCTTAAAGTAGCTAAAGTTGTTATGAGCGATTTTTTTAGGGTCAATGACTGGCAACCCCCAATTCTGACCATTCGCTGCCCAAGGATCAGGTGGCGCACCTATTTCAGCATGCTTTGCAAATATTGATTGATTTGTTGAGAATTCAAGACCGTCTTTTGCACAACCAACCGCTAAATCATTGATCAAACCTGTTTTCATACCAAGGGACATACAAAGCTTTTGGCATTGATTAAGTTGCTTTTGAGCAAGCCACTGCCAGAATTTGGCACGTTCGTCATCTGCAAAAGCGCTCAATAAAATACTTTGAGTTTGACAAAATCGACGAAAGTTTCGTTGTAGCTTCAGACTGGCATTTTGCTTGAAATGACGATAGAGAGACTTTAATAACTTATATTTTGTGTCTGCAACTAGTTCATAATCTATATATTGCGCCTGTTTTGCATCATTTAAAATTGCCAAGGCCGAGTTATGTTCGTCTGTTAGTTGTTTAAACGTAGAGTGAGTAAGGCATTCAGCAATTGAAATATAGAGTGGGTTAATAAACCCTCGATGACTTGGGCTATATGGGCTGGCTCTGTGTGGTTGCTCCTCGAAAAGAAGATGTAATGGATTTAACAAAATAAAATCGATGCCAGACTTAGCGCTATTGTTTATCAATTGCTGCAAATCTGAGAAATCGCCAAAGCCATAATTTTCAGGTGATGTTAATGTATAAAGCTGAACGCTAACTCCTAATTGCTTTTGCCCATCAAAATCCACTGCTTTTTTTGGTGTAACCCATAATTCTGTAGTGAGTACTTCATTATTACGCGTTATCTCTGCATTAAAATATCCAGCTGGAAGCTGTCTTGATATGGGTAGCTTTAGTTCAACAAAGCGCGTGCCAGAATCAATATATTCGCCAGAGAAAACGGCTTCTTTAAACGAAAGTTCTAAACTTAAATCAAGCTCTGGTAACGCTAAATGTAAAGGCCCATAAGCTTGTTCGTCCTTTATCCTTATTGTGAGATGAGGAGCAGACTGTTCAACTAAACTGACCTTAGGTAATAACGAATGCCATGGCACAACGTCTAATTTATAGTTTAAAGCATGCATTGATTCAATAGTGTTAAAACCCATATCACATGCTTTGAGTGCAGCCTCTCTAACAGATTGAGAAAACTTAACAGTTTCACCTGTATATTTTGTGAACTCAGAACCTATGCCGTATAAATAGCAAAGTTGTTCAAATGCATTCATTCTGAATACCAACTTCCTTTATGGTAGACACTAAACTGTTTTCTGAACCAAACCCATTTGCTTTGTATCCATCAGCTTGGTTATCATTTTCCCAAAATTCACCATCTATCAGGTATCTAAACTGGTACTGTTTATTTGTTGGTAAGCGAAATTTGCTTTTGAATACCTGACGTGATTTTACAAATTTCATCTCGACTGGTTGCCAGTCATTAAATTCAGCAACAAGTTCTATCTTACCCGCATTTTTGAACCCACACTCGAAAGTTATTTCAGCTTCTGCTTTGGTTTTAAAGAATCGCTTATTTAGCATTGCCTTGCCTTATCCATAGAGATTTTACGCATCAAAATCTTGATTCTGAAATAAGCCGCATTTCAGACTTAAAGATTATATAACTATTAAAACAACTGAATGTTTATCTTATGTGACAACTCCAACGTCGTCGGCGCAAGATTTGATGCGCAAGTTAAACAAATTCAACATTATGTTGAGTGGTATGTAAGTGTGAGAGAGAATTTTAAATTAGACCAAGATTTAAACAGTGTAAAGTGAATATTCTTAATAAGTTGACAATTTTTACTCATAGCTATTCAGTTTATTGCTAAATTTAAAATCTTACTTTTATAAAATGTCTTTAATATGATAAAACTTATGCTTAAAATAGTCTTCGCACATGGGAATTGCTGGAACCAGCTGATATGTTAAAAAAGCTTAAATTACAAGGACTACTCATTCTATGTGTGATTTTGTTGGGTTTTATTTTCAACTTTCTATTCACCAAGTCTCTTCTTGATATAGCTAATGGACAGCAACTTCGGGTAACTAAGATTAGTTCTTCAGCGAATATCACACCTTCTTCAACTTGGTTTAGGTTTATATTGCCATCTCATGAATTTATCGAAATGGACAAGACTCTATACGTTTTAACACGCAATAAAGGCGAGTTAATGGCGATAAAAGCAGAAGATACTTTTATCGATAGCATATTATCACCCTACGCCTTAATTTCAGTCTTACTTATTGTAATTTCATTAAGTACTCTAACCAGAAATCAAAGGTCTAATCAGCTTCAAAAAATTGCACTTGATGAGATCAACAAGGAAATGAATAAGTTATTGAAGCAATTCGAAGTTGATGAAAAAAGTTTAAGTTATGGATCTACAATTACTCAGATCAGACATGCAATAAATTTAATAAATGAACAAGTTGGTGAAATTCAACAACTATCAGACCATCACGTTTATCAAGATAAGCTCACACAATTAATTGATAGGCACGCATATATTGAGCATATTGAGAAGCAGCTTAAACTTGCAGAACAAAACAAACTTAGGTGTGGATTGTTATTTATCGATTTAGACGGCTTTAAACAAGTAAATGATTCTTTTGGTCATAGCTTCGGAGATGAGATTTTAATACAAGTTGCTAATCGCCTTAAAGATATTGTTCGTCAATTTAAAATCCAGGATCTTCATCCTCAAAAAGGTATAGACCAGAATCTATCTAGATTGGGCGGAGATGAATTCTCAGTTTTTGTGCCTGATATCAAAGACCCAGCATTTTGCACTGAACTCGCCCAAGCAATCCTGACTGAGATAGAGCGAGATTTCATTCTTGGTAACAAGATTGTAAAAATTGGTGCAAGTATTGGTATCGCCTCTTACCCAGAAAGCGCATCGCAACCACAAGCATTATTACAGATGTCTGATGTTGCCATGTACAGAGCGAAAACTGATGGAAGAGGTATCTTCAGAGTTTATTCTCCAGAAATGGGAAATAAAATGCGTAGATATCACTATTTGCTTGAAGAGTTGCGTCTTGCAATTAGTTCAAACGGCTTTCATATGTCTTTTCAACCTATTGTTCACGTAGAAGATTGTGCTATTGATTACTTTGAAGCGTTAATCCGATGGCAACACCCTATCGAGGGACTTATTCCACCTTCTGAATTCATACCTATTGCAGAAGAGTCAAATCTTATCTTAGAGCTAGGAGATTGGATTTTGCTCGAATCATGTAGACAGATGTCAGCATGGCACAACGCAGGGATGAAAAAAGTAAAAATATCGGTCAATGTATCAGGCATTCAACTTAAACATAGAGAAATTTATAACTGGGTCATGGATGCACTTAATAAAACAGGTCTACCTGCTAGCTCTTTAATGCTTGAGATTACTGAGTCAACACTTATTACAGCTAGTGAAGATATAATTCAGCAACTAGAGTCTTGTCGTAAGGCTGGAGTCAGTGTGGCGATTGATGACTTTGGTACAGGCTTCAGCTCTTTAAGCACACTCGCCGATTTACCTATTGATGTTATTAAAATTGATAGGCTTTTCATAACCCAAGCTAATGAAAACCCTAAGTACCTTAAAATTCTAAATTCGATCAGTGAACTAGGCCATCAACTTGGCTTAAAAATCGTTGCAGAAGGGGTTGAGCAAATCGAACAGTTTGAGTTAGTCAAAAACTTGGGTATTCGTTGTGTTCAAGGCTATTTAGTCAGTCGGCCAGAAACCTCTTTTAATGTGGGCTCGAAAGTGTTGACTGGCAATGTTAACCATATAGCAACGACTGGAACCAGCGTCTGGTTACCCGAAGTGCAAAAGAACTAAATTGATTTAATTTTATTTTGTGCTCGCCGACGAGTTACTACTATATAGACTCCTGATAGTTTAACGTTTAAATTTGGTTTCTAATATAACAGATGAATTTGTCCGTTCTACTCCGTCTAAGTCACCTATATCATCAAGAATACTGCTGAGCTGTTGGAGGCTTTGTGCTTCAACAATGGCTATCATGTCGTATTCACCACTTATTGCATACAAAGCAGTTACGTTATTATGATGCTTCAAAGCAACCGTAGTTTGCGTTGTTAGCTTCTGCTTTACTTTTATCGAAACATGAGCAGAAACCAGCCCATCAAGGTAGTCTTCTCCAAATTCAACACTATAGCCTTTAATCACCCCAGATTGCTCAAGCTTAAGTAACCTATTCTGGACCGTTGAGCGTGACTGATCGAGCATTCGTGCCAAATCTGAAATACTCATTCTGGCATTAGCTCTTAACAGAGCTATCAGTTTTTCATCTTGTATTTTTATCATAGTGGCTATTTCGGTGGTTAATTTGACAAAATTATCTATCAATTTGAAAAATATTGCACTGCAAATTTCACTTCATGAAAGTAATAATTAAGAAAACTATCAACTGATAGTAAAGAATAATTATTAAACACATGTTTGAGAGGCAGTATTATGCAAGTAAACCGCGAACTTTTTGACCACGTCATGGTACCAAACTATAACCCTTCAGATGTGATCCCTGTTAAAGGTAAAGGCTCACGAGTGTGGGACCAAAAAGGTGATGAGTACATCGATTTCGCAGGCGGCATCGCTGTAAACTGTTTAGGTCATAGCCACCCAAATCTTGTTAAAGCATTACAAGAACAAGGCGAAAAAATTTGGCATTTATCAAATGTAATGACCAATGAGCCTGCGCTTCGACTTGCTAAAAAAATAACTGATGCAACATTCGCTGATAAAGTTTACTTTGCAAACTCTGGCGCAGAAGCAAACGAAGCAGCACTTAAGCTTGCTCGACGTTTTGCGCTTGACAAATATGGAGAGCACAAATCTAAGATTATTGCTTTTAACAAAGGTTTTCATGGCCGTACATTCTTCACTGTTACTGTAGGCGGCCAAACAGCTTATTCTGATGGCTTCGGCCCTAAACCTGCTGATATTGTTCATTGTGATTACAACGATTTGGAAGCCTTGAAATCACTAATTGATGATAACACATGTGCAGTTATGATGGAGCCGCTTCAAGGTGAAGGCGGTATTATTGCTCCGACACAAGAATTTGCCGAAGGTGTAAGAGAATTATGTGATCAGCACAATGCATTACTCATTTTTGATGAGGTTCAAACTGGAGTAGGACGTACGGGTCATCTTTATGCATACCAGGGCCTAAATGTGTCACCTGATATTTTAACAACAGCAAAAGCACTCGGTGGCGGTTTTCCAATTGGAGCAATGATCACAACAACTGATATTGCTAAGCACCTAAAGATTGGAACTCATGGTTCAACATATGGTGGTAACCCATTAGCATGTGCTGTAGCTGAAGCCGCTTTTGATACAGTAAATAACGAATCTGTTTTAGCTGGTGTTCAACAAAAAGAAGCCATGTTCCGCGAACTGCTTGAAGCTATCAACTCAAAATACAATGTCTTCAGTGAAATTCGTGGTAAAGGCCTTCTTCTGGGAGCAGTTCTGAATGAGCAGTTCGAAGGTCGCGCTCGTGATTTCTTAGTTGCAAGTATGAAACATGGACTCATGACACTTGTAGCTGGCGCCAATGTAGTTCGTTTCACACCGTCACTTGTTATTGGTGAAGACGATATTAAAGCAGGTTTAGCTCGTTTTGAGCTTGCAGTTGCAGATGTTGTAAACAGCTAAAATAGGATTTGGGGCCTTTTGGCCCCTGACTTTTAATATGCAAATCTTAAGACCAATCAAAAACACTGACTTTGCAGCTCTAAAACAAATCGCAGTAGAGTCTGGTCATGGCTTCACGTCTTTGCCTGTCGATGACAACTTACTTGAAGATAAAATTACACGTTCTGAAAATAGTTTCTCAAAACATCTAGAGACACCTTTTGATGAAGGTTATCTGTTTGTATTAGAAGATACCCAGACCAATGAAATTCTTGGTACCACAGCTATCGAAGCTGCAGTTGGAACACAAATTCCACTCTACCACTATCATCAAGGTAAAACAGTTCACCATTCAAGTACACTAAACGTGTATAACACTGTTGAGATCTTGAGTATGTGTAATGACTACACAGGTTGCTCTGAAATCTGTACTCTGTTTTTACGCGAACAATATCGTAAAGGTCTTGCAGGTCGATTTTTAAGCCGTATTCGGTTTGCTTTTATGGCAGATCAAAGTAGTCGCTTTAGTGATACTGTGATTGCTGAAATGCGAGGTGTGAGTGATGCGAAGGGCCATTCTCCATTTTGGCAATGGCTACAAGAACACTTTTTTTCAATCGAATTTCCTCAAGCAGACCATTTAGTTGGTTTAGGCGACAAGGTATTTATCAGCGAACTGATGCCTAAGTACCCTATTTATGCAAACCTACTGAGCACCGATGCTCAAGCCGTTATAGGTCATGTTCATGAGAAAACTAAGCCTGCGCTTAGGCTCCTTCAAAAAGAAGGGTTTGAGCACAGAGGCTATGTCGACCTATTTGATGCAGGACCAACGATAGAAGCAAAATTAGACAATATCAGAACTGTACAAGAATCTTATATTGTATCCGTAAATATTGTTGATTCAGTTAACTGTGAGCAAACCTATGCAATTTCGAATCAAAAACTTACTGAATTTAGAGCAATCTTTACCGATAACGTACTTTTCGATAAGCAAGGTCTATCACTTGAAATTGCTCGTAAAGAAGCTGAAGCGCTAAACCTACAAAATGGCGATACTGTAAGAATTTTTGCGCTTTAAAACGCAAAATTTAATTAAAATTGGCATAAAATTATGCGTCGTGCTTGGCGATACATAAACTAAGCGGCTAGGCCGTTAAATTAAGGAACCATTATGCACAACAATGTTGACACACTATTTGATAACCTTTGGTCTAACTATTTAGAAGTTACACCTTCAGCAATTAAAGTTCATGAACTACTCGGTTCAACACAACAGTCTGACGTTATCAACGATCATATTGCACTTCGTACTTTCAACTTAGAAAAAGTTGGCCTAGAAAAACTTGCTGCGCATTTTCTAGCTGTTGGTTACAAAGAGTGTGGAGAATACCATTTCGAAGCAAAAAAACTATACGCAAAACACTTCGAACATACAGATCCAACTAAACCAAAAGTATTCATCTCTGAGTTGCTTGTTGATAAGTGCTCTGACTCTTTGCAGAAAATTGTTAAAGAAATGGTCGATCAAATTGATGAAGATGCAATAACTGCTGAAAATTTCTTATATTCTGGCACGCATTGGCAAGTTAGCAATGAAACCTACAAAACATTGCTAGAAGAGAGTGAATATGCAGCTTGGATGTCAGCTTGGGGCTATCGTGCTAATCACTTTACTGTAAGCATTAATCATCTAGCAAACTTTGAGACTATTGAAGCCGTAAATGCATCTTTAAAAGAATCTGGATTTGAATTGAATGCTTCAGGTGGAGAGATCAAGGGTTCGCCAGAAGTACTATTAGAGCAATCATCTACATTGGCAGATCACGCTAATGTTGTATTCTCCGATGGTGAATTTTCAGTTCCTAGCTGTTTCTATGAGTTTGCACTTCGTTATAGCAAACCAGACGGTGAGATCTATACTGGTTTCGTTGCAGCATCTGCCGATAAAATCTTTGAAAGCACAAACGCACGTTAATTCGTTGAGCTTAGTGGGAACTTGATGTTAAGTTAAGTTCCCTTGTACACAATACTGGAATAATCAACCATCCCAATTAATTACTTAGAAATAATGTCATAAGCTAAACTAATACCTAAATCACATCTACCATTTCTTTAGTAATAATGTATCAAAAATGCACTCTAATGCATTAATGTGCAGACCCTTGCTATTGTCAGAAATCAAAATACTGATGTCATTTCCTGATTTAGATAATAAAAAGTTTACATTACTAAACTCATATAAAAAAACGAATAATGAAGCGCGATCTTTAAAATATTTGTAATAACTTCTGTTATCGCATCAGAGCAAAAAGCATCAATATTAATAGGGTTAGACTCAAAATAGACTTTATGCGATTAGTTGCTAATTCCTGGTTTTAAAGTGTGGGTTAGATCTTCTAAATATATATTTGGTTCTATATACCGTATTGCGTCGCAACTCTGAAGATTGGTCTACAGAGGCTTCTATTAGCGCCAGATATAAAGATCTGAATAATATCTTGTTCTTTTACACTAGATAGCGCTCTGTTGTATTACACGATACTAAATAGTAAGTTAACAAATACGCCAATACTTTAAGAATTACCACAAACAGTAATATGCATGTTTTGATATTTTAAGTGGACATATTCACTCAACAAAATTGCATCTGCATTGAGCCTATTCAAAATGAAAGACTGGCTATTGAACTGATGAATTATCACTTTAAATACAGTTTTCTCTTCTCTATTGAGAAAGTAAAAAAATCTTGTGCGAAATATAGGTTACCCGTAAAGTGATGTTCAGCTTCCCGCCTCAGACTTTTAAGTCCATGCTCTCCATGATATCGGACACTAAAGTGTGTGAGTATTAACGTTGGAATATGCTGGAGCTGAGCAAATTCTGCAACTCTTTTCGCATCTGAATGGCCGGTATGAAAACCTACTTTTTGAAGGTCACAGCGAGTAAAGGTTGATTCATGCACCAACACATCAATATCAGAGCACCAATTTGACAAAAGTACTGGTTTTTCGTTATCTCCGCAAACGATGACTCGACGTGTTTGCCAGCTTTGAAATGTGTAGTCCTTACTTAAAAGCCGGTGTGAACCCAATAAAACATCTTCCCCTTTTTGTAATTTATTATAATGGGGCCCACTCTTGATGCCGTCTCTTGTTAACTTCTCAATTTTCAGCTTTCTTGGAATCAATTTTTCGGAAATTTTAAAACCAAAACTTGATACGCGATGCTTCAAAGGAATGACTTCGATGTCACAAAAAAAGAACTCTAAAGGACTCTTTAATTCACTAATATCATGCGTGGTTAAATCAAAAGTCAGTCTGGTATCAGACATATAAAAAGTAGCGTGCAACCATGTTATCACCTGCTTAGGTGCTATGATATGAACTGGAGACTTTTTTTCGTTCATCGACATTGTCGACAATAAACCGGGCAAACCATAGCAATGATCTCCATGCACATGACTAATACAGATCACATCTAAATGGAAAAACGAAAGAGAAGACTTTAATAGTTGATGCTGAGTTGCCTCGCCACAATCAACCATGACCCATGACTTTGTTTTATCGAATGAAATTGCTGCAGAAGTTGTATTTCTTGTTTGACTTGGTACACCTGATGAGGTGCCGAGGAAGTGAATGTACATTTTAAAGATGGTAAAAGTAGAGTTGGGTCTATATTGCCAAATTGTTAGGTTTTCGTCATGGTGTTTGTCTTGTTTTTACTGTGAATTAACGGTAAAAAATGATTTCAATGTAAAAAAGTGGTAGGTTATGCGGCAATTTTAGTATTGAGTATTTTTCATTATGTCGAACGCAGTTGAGACAAAACCTGAAAATCAACAATCAACAGAACAAAAACCACAGGGTTTGTTTAATCGCTTTTTAGCAACTGTTGAATTTTTAGGTAATTTGTTACCCCACCCTATCACGCTATTTGCTATGTTTTGTATTGCCATTGTTATCTTCAGTGGTATAGCAGATTGGTTTGGCTTAAGCGCAATTGATCCTCGCCCTGAAGGCGCTAAAGGGCGTGATCCTGATGGGGTCATCGAAGTTGTCAGTTTATTAAGTGCTGAAGGTCTTCAGCGTATAGTTACAGGCCTTGTGACTAACTTCACAGGCTTTGCACCACTTGGTACTGTATTAGTGGCACTTTTAGGTGTGAGTGTTGCTGAGCACTCAGGTATGCTATCTGCTGCGATGCGTGGCATGGTGATGGGTGCTTCAAAGCGTCTTGTTACTTTCATGGTTGTCTTTGCTGCAATTTTGTCAAATACAGCATCTGAATTAGGTTATGTTGTTTTAATTCCGCTTGCCGCAATGATCTTCCATAGCTTAGGTCGACACCCGCTTGCAGGTCTAGCTGCTGCGTTTGCAGGTGTTTCAGGTGGTTATAGTGCAAACCTTTTACTTGGTACAATCGATCCGCTACTTGCTGGTATTACAACGCCTGCTGCACAAATGATTGATCCTACTTATGAAGTCGGTCCTGAAGCGAATTGGTACTTCATGATGATCTCTGTATTCCTTATTGCCATCGTTGGTACATTAGTTACAGAAAAAATCGTTGAGCCACGACTCGGTAAATATAACCCAGATGAGGCAAGTATAGATCTGAGTGAAAACAATATTGAAAAACTTACCACAAAAGAAAAATCTGGTTTGAGGTGGGCAGGTGTTTCATTGCTGGTTGTTGCATCGCTATTAGCGCTTACAATTGTCCCTGAGAGTGGGATTTTGCGTCACCCTGAAACGGGTGCAGTTGCAGGTTCCCCTTTCTTAAAAGGTATCGTGGTATTCATTTTTGTTACCTTTGCGATCCCTGGCTTTGTATATGGTCGTGTTGTTGGTACTATGAAGAATGACCGCGATGTCATTGATGCCATGAGTAAATCTATGGGGTCTATGGGCATGTATATCGTGCTTGTATTCTTTGCAGCTCAATTCGTGGCCTTCTTTAAATGGACTAACCTAGGTACTATTCTAGCGATTAATGGTGCAGCTCTTCTTCAAGCACTTAATCTAACTGGCCCCGAAGTGTTTGTACTATTCATCTTCATGTGTGCATTAGTGAACTTAAGCCTAGGATCATCGTCTGCTCAATGGGCTGTAACTGCGCCAATCTTCGTGCCTATGTTAATGCTAATAGGTTATGCGCCAGAAACAATCCAAGCCGCTTACCGTATCGGTGATTCAGTAACTAATCTAATTACACCTATGATGAGTTATTTCGGTCTCATACTCGCAGTTGCAACTAAGTACAAAAAAGATATGGGTATTGGCACGCTAGTAGCAACCATGCTTCCGTATAGTATGTTCTTCTTTGTTGGTTGGGTTGCTCTCTTTTATATTTGGGTATTCGGTTTTGGCTTGCCTGTAGGCCCTAACTCACCGATTTACTATACCCCCTAGTCGGTAACTAAATCACGGTTTTATAGATATGAAACGGCGACTCAGGTTGCCGTTTTTGTTTGTAAAGTGAAGTAATTTCTTGATTAAACTGATTATCTCACCTACTTTTTTCAAGTACTATTTACTGAAAGGACACTGCTATCGAAAAACTCTAACTATATAGGTGAAGTATGTATACACTGTTTTACTATCCTTGTAATGCCAGTCTTGCCCCACATTTTGTTTTAAAAGCACTTAATATCCCCTATCAACTCGAACTTGTAGACAGAAAAAAACTGGCCCAAAAGTCAGCTCAGTATTTATCACTCAATCCAACAGGCAGGATCCCAACATTGGTTGATGATGATTTTGTACTATTTGAAAGCGCTGCAATTTGTTTATACCTTGCAGAGAAACATCCCGAAGCATCACTTATTCCACTTGATTTAAAGCAAAAAGCAACATTCAATCAGTGGCTAATGTATTTAACAAGCACCTTACAAACGGAGTTAATGACGTATTTCTACCCTGAACGGCACACGCAAAACGCTTTGATTTATGATGATATCGTCAGAACGCAACAAGCAAGGTTGAAAGATATCCTGCAAATCATAGACACGCAACTTAGTGAGAACACCTTTTTAGTTGGAGACTCAATCACTGTCTGTGATTACATTTTATTTATGCTGTGTATATGGGCTGATGAAATACAGCATCCACCTTTGAGCTTCAATAATCTAAATAGATATTTAAAAAACATGGCTAGAAATGAACCTATACAGCAAGCTTGTAAAATTGAAGAGATAAGCTTAGCAGCTTATGCAATATAACAGCTCAATGTGAAAATTAAAAAGGTTGCACTAGGCAACCTTTCAATATTTTTTAAAAGTAACTTATTTACTCAACTTTAAAGACTTCCCTTTAATCTGCTTTCTCACATTTGCAATACGCGCTCTGTTTTTCGCTCTCGCTTCACCACTGGCCTGATTACTAGGACGGTTAGTCTTTGGTTTTCTTCGCTGATGAGAGGGCTTCTTAGCTAAATTTTTAATTAGGCCTTCACGGCTACTTACCTCATAACCAGGAAGATAATAACGCTTAATTTGCTGATCAATTAATTCTTCAATATGAAGTAATACTTGCTCTTCTTCGCGAGCAACAAATGAAACTGCTTGACCTTGTTGGCCCGCACGCCCTGTTCTTCCAATGCGGTGAACGTAATCTTCGGCAAGGTAAGGTAGATCATAGTTAACTACACGAGGAAGACCTTCAATATCAATACCGCGAGCAGCAACTTCAGTAGCAACTAAAACGCGAACCTTTCCTTCTTTAAACTCACGTAATGCACGACGCCTTGCACCTTGCTTTTTATCACCATGGCATACCGTCGCAAGAATACCATCGAGATTGAGCTCTTTCACAATGCCGTCAGCAACATCTTTCATATTTACAAACACAAGTACTTGTTGCCAATTCTTTTTACCGATCAGCTCAGAAAGTAATTCTTGCTTTCTGCCTTGCTCAACTGGATAAACAATATGTCTTACTGTTTCAGCTGTCGTATTTTCAGGTGTAACCTGAACAAACTTAGGGTGTTTTAAAACCTGACGAGCAAACTGTTTCATTGCCGAAGGGAAAGTTGCTGAGAAGAACAACTGCTGTTTATCTTCATGGCAGAGCTCTATTACTTTTTGGATGTCATTAATAAAGCCCATATCTAGCAATCTGTCAGCTTCATCTAATACTAAGTGCTTCACTTGAGAAAGGTTCACACTTCCTAGACGTAAATGATCTAGAAGCCTTCCAGGTGTTGCAACTAAGATATCACAGCCTTCACTCAGTTGTGCTTCTTGCCCTGATGTATTCACACCACCAAACAAAGCAACAACATTAAGGTCCGTATGTATAGCAAATTGTTTGCAGTTATTCGCAATTTGTTCTGCTAATTCACGTGTTGGCGCTATTATTAAAGCTCTAGGATGTTGCTCAGTGTGCTCAAAAATATTCTGAATGATTGGCAAACTAAACGCAGCCGTTTTACCTGTGCCAGTTTGTGCTGTGGCAAGTACATCATGGCCTTTTCTTACGACAGGGATAGCTGCTTGTTGAATTGGAGTAAGGGTGTGGAATTCTAATTCATCTAGTGCTTGCAGAATAAGCGGAGAAAAACTAAAAGATTTGAAATTCATAACATAAACCTGCGGCCAATCATTAAAAGGCCGCAAATTATACGTCAATAAGTAAATTCTAACAAAGAATAATTGACTCAGCGTCTAGTAAAGTTGGTGATTTACCGACATAACTACCAGGGCCAAGTTCAGAGATTAATTGCATGCCTTGTTGTTGTTGAGATGTACTTAATGGTAAATATGGTAACCTGAATACTGGCTTTACTGCCTTCGTCATCATAAGTGCCGTGTTTATTGCGATCGGGTTAGGTTCGCAGAATAACCAAGATATAAGAGGCTGCAATGATTGGTTCATATCGTCATTGCGTTCGTTCATCAATCTTCTAAACTGGTCGGGCACAATATTTGAAGTAACTGAAATTACACCGTGCGCGCCATGCAAATGTCTCGCATCATGTGCTTCGTCATCATTACCTGACCAGCATGCAATACCTTGTTTTTCATAGTGAGCAATACGCTCATTGCCCGCACATTCTTTAACACCGATGAAGTTTTCATGTTTCGAAAGAGGTTCAATAATATCAGGTGTTAAATCCTGCCCTGTTCTTCCGGGAACGTTGTAAATAAATGCAGGACCGATTTCGAGCACTTTCTCAAAGTGCCTGAAAACACCCTCGGTTGAAGTACGGCCATAGTAAGGATTTATCTGTAATGCGGCATCCATTCCCGTTGAAAAGCCATATTCAGTTGCTTTCACGGCTTCACGGGTATTGTTACTACCCGTATTACCGATAATCAAAATTTGTTGCTTGTACTTACTCACAGTGTGTGCAATTAACATAAGGTGCTCTTCCCAATTCATTAATTGGCCTTCACCGGTTGTACCGCCAACGATAATACCATCAACATCCGCTTCGATTTGTAGCTCGACTAATTTGTCATAGGCTGCTAAATCAATTTCGCCAGTTTCTAAGTAAGGAGTTTTTATCGCGGTGATCAAGCTTGCTTGTTGTAGTTTTTCGTTAATCTGCATATTTACAAGTGTTCTTATTCCAAGTATGAATATTCTTACATAAAACAATAGCAGTTCCGAGCTTTCTTTAGACTGAATGGCTTGAAAATTAGGTGTATTACTGATTAAATACAAACACTGTATATTTAACCAGTATAGATATGAGTTTACTTAATCACTTTAATGAGAATTTTTATCAAACTACTGAACTATGTCACTCTGCAAGGACCAATGAAGACATCTTATTTGAATGGCAAGAGTCAGGTTTGTTCCCTGCGAGCAGTTTTGTTGTGGAAAATAAACTTAAAGTTAATTCTTATTTAGGAATAACAGAGCATACAGAACAGATCGAATATTACCCGAGGGGTTATCTAGCTTGGGCTCAAACACTCATAAAACATAATTTAGAAACTTCAACACAGGCCTTTATGTATTTTGGTAATCTGTATCAGCAAGCTCTAGCTAAGTTACTCCCTAGCTTGCCTGAAACACTCGTTGCATCATTCATAGAAGATCTTGAAGAATTTATTCAAACGAGTTGGCAATATTTCTTGGTAGGAAAATATGGTGCTATCTGTTTTACAGGAAAGATAGAAGAAATCGTTGCTATAGATCTTTATAAGTATGTAATTTCTTTTTTAACTGAAGACTTTAGCTTAGATATACTTGATGAAGAAACACGAAAAATACTCCATGTTGCACTTAGGCAACTAAATAATTCAGTTGCACTAGACAATCCGCTATTACCTAAACAACTTATAAGACAACGATATATAGAACGTTTAATTAAGCTTTACGATTTATCAGTGAGATGAGCTCAAGACTCTAAGTGAGCTCTCATAATTTCAAATGCTTTTAATACTTTCAATTTGTCAATACAAAGGCCGTCATACCATGTATCGAAAATTTCATCGTCTTGCTCAGCTAATACAACATATTCAGCAAGTAACTCAATAATGTCACTATGTGTACAACTCAGCTGATCAAGCTGTTTGTTAATGCCACTGTGATCTTTATTTTTTAGCGAGTCAATCACTGTGTTATCCAAATTATTATTAAGCTCTTCCATTGTCGCTCCCTTTAAAACTTACACCTTATTTATAACAGGCCTGCAACGAATAGCTAGACACAATTTGTTTGTTTGCACAACAAACCAGCAAAATCGATAAATTAACTCAAAACCCATTTGCAAATAGTTTTCATTTAGAATACTATTCGCGATATTATAACAAAACAAATGAGCATTCTATGAAACCTAATATTCATCCTGATTACGAAAAAGTGGCATTTCACGATACTTCTATAGATAAGTACTTCGTTGTTGGCTCAACAATCAAATCTGATAGAACTGTTGAAATTGATGGTATAACTTACCCATATGTTGCAATTGATGTATCGAGTGAGTCACACCCTTTCTATACAGGTAAGCAGAAAATTACAGCTTCAGATGGACGTGTTGCTCAATTCAACCGTCGCTTCAAAAATCTCGCAAGCAAATAATAAAAGGAAAATTTATGAAAGTACTAAGTTCTTTGAAAAGCGCCAAGAATCGTCCAGGTTGCCAAGTGGTAAAAAGACGTGGTCGTGTTTTTGTGATCTGTAAAACTAACCCAAGATTCAAAGCTGTTCAAGGCATGAAGAAAAAGAAAAAATAAAAAAGCGGCATTTATGCCGCTTTCTTCTATCCAAACAATAGGTCCCAAACACTTGGAGGCTCATGTAGTTCATGATATTTTTCTCGAAGTGTATCAACTTTTTTTAATTGTGCCTTTGCTTTGGTTATATCACCCTTCTCTACAAAACTTTTTGATTGTTGTAATACAATGATGACCTTACCTAAACCCTCTAGCGATTGCTCTTTTAGATCAGCTTTAAAATGAGCCTTTTTGCTTTTTTCAATTAAAGAAATCATTTCATCAATGTGTCTAATTATTTCTTTATCATCAGTTGATCGCACTGCATTTTTGTAAGCATGGCCGATGTTCTTCATTGTTACAGATAATTCGCTTGTCTTTGCAGAAAGGTTAAAACTGAAAATAATGGCAGACAAAAACAATAAAATTAGATACTTCATATAAACTCCGAATAATGAGTAATTATTATAATTTCTCTAGAAAAATAAAAAAGCGCTTTGTAAAGCCCCTTTACAAGAATAAATAAGTTGCAGCTAAAACAAAGCAAATACCAATAATTTGCTTGTTAGACAGAATTTCTTGGTAATATATATGACCAATAATTACAGCTAGTACAATGCCGATGCCACGTTTTATGGCCTCTACTACGCCTGGGTTTAGGTAATCGAGTGCGGTAAATTGAAGAAACACAGCACCGAAAAAGACGACCACTGCAATTACCCACCATTTAAAGTTTTTGAACAAAACTCGCCATTGGTGATCAATTCTTAAGCAAACAGACAGCACGGCAACTATTAAGGATGTCAGGAACAAGCCGTGAAAAGTACTTGAACCATATGTTAAGGCTTGTTTATCAAATACAATACAGGTGCCCCATGAAAAAGCGGTAAACAACGCATACAAACTTGATTTTTCAAATGTATTAATAGACGTACCAGCGAGGAGAATTGTTGCAAACACAACTAAAACAATACCTAACCACTCATATAAAGAAAGCATTTCGTTTAGAAGAAATAACGAAATCACTGCGGAAACAAATGGTGTACAGGCAGTAATGGATAATACAATTGCTAGCTTGCCTTTTGAGATGGCTAACATGAAACAAACGCTGCCAATTGCAGCAAATACACCACTAATCGTTGCAGGAAAATAATATGAAGTACTTGGAAATTGAGAACCTTGAACCACCCAAAGAAAGAAAAACAAAGGTAAAACACTCAAACTCATCGCAAGCGATAAGAACTTGGGATTTATATGTTGAGCTAGCTCTTTTCTTGCAATATCAAATAAAGACCAGCAAATTGCACTGAGTAAAGAAAAAATCATATATTGTTTAGAACTTCTACAAACTTCTTTTGCATAAAATGCGTAACTTTTTTATGTTCAGGTTTCCAACCATTTAAGAAACGGTAGAAATCAGACCACACTATTGGCCATAGAGTACGCCACTCTTGCTCTAAAAGTTCATACTCTTTTATGTTCATGTTAGAACTAAGTGCTTTACTCAAACTTTCAAAGTATAAATTAAGAATTAATTCTTCATATTTTGCACAGTCTTTGCCATCAAACACACTGGTCATAAATAACATGACATCTTGTAACCCAATACCAGAACCAACATATTGGAAATCATAACCAAGGACCTTCTGATTTATATCAAATGCGTAGTTTGCTAGCTTTGAATCACCATGGATTAACGTTTGATACTTAGCTTGATAAAGTGAGTCTGCAAAATAATGTGCATGGTTTTTTAATTCAATAAGTTCCATTTGCTTATATTCATCGGGCCTTGTTTCTAAATGCCAATATCCGCCCATTGGAAGTGATGCTGAGTTAATTAATAAGAGGCCTTGCGCATGGAACTCAGCTAACCATTTGACAACTGCATAGATATCTTCTGGTTTATAGGTATCTATATTATGAAAGTCATTTGAATTAAAGTCTTCTAAGATCAAAACATTCAAAGCATCTAATCGTTTTGCAAAGTAGCAGTGTGGTATTAAATTCCCAAAGGCCATTTTCCATGATGAATTATTGTAAAAATTTATTTCATTAAGATAGGACTTATCTTTTCTCAGCTTGGCAAAATTAGATTGCAATATAACTTGATGGTTTATGTTTTCAGGAATTTTGCTGAGTTTAACTACCACTGGTTTGGAGTTATAGAAACCTGATTGAATGTGTCCACATCCGCTCCATAGTGAAATAGATAAATCCGTGAGTTTTAAATCAGGTATATGATTTTCTAGATGACGTGTACTCAAAGCAGTTACTTTTTAGTGACTAATAAATTTTAGTTTATTGTACGCGCCTAAAATAAAAACGCCCAGCTAATTGCTGGGCGTTGTTCTCCACAATTGTTAACTGGCCTGTTGAATTTCTGCATTCAACGGACAATCATCAATAAGGTTTAAGTCGAAATCAAACTCATCAACTCGGATTGCTTTCTCGCGTTTCTTGTTGTAATCAATCAACTGTGCATATTGCTCTGTAGTGATAATATTTGCAGCTAAAGCGTTGTCTAATGTGTCAGCAAATCTAACACCTGGTTTGACTTGCTTAGAACGAAGCGATTTTTTAAGCACCTTTAATAAATCTAGGCATGCCATTTTTGCTTTGTAAGCTTGTTCGTTAATATCGTGACCATCACCCGCTGTTGGTTTCACAAGATTGGTAATTTGTGATTTAAATGCAGTGTCTTGTTGAGCCGCTGCTGCTAACTCACGGATTAAATTATCATCAATTTTTGCCATTCTGTGGCTAAATTGTAACGTGCTTACACGCAAAAACTTACGAGCAAAACTTGCTGGGAAATTATCCAAGAATTTATGTAATGCGTTTTCAGCATTTTGTAATGCCCAACGTGTTGCATAGTGGAAGTAAGGGGCAGCTTGTGCACGCTCTGACTCAGATACTTTCTGCTCATAATACTTGATAGAAGCCATTGCTGCATATAGGTAACTCATTACGTCACCAAGACGAGCTGATAACATTTCAGCTTGTTTTAGCTTACCGCCTAAGACCAACAATGAGAAATCAGCAAACAAGGCTAGGCGAGAAGATAATTGCATGACTGCCTTCTCGTAAGGTTTCACTTCGGACAATGAGCTTTGACTGCCTGCCATAAATGGCATTAAACCTAGGCCAAATGCACGTAAACCATTTGAAAGACCATAGCCAACTGTTTGTCGGAATTTCTTGTTAAACTTCTTATCAGCATCAGCTTCTTCACTATGGATCGCTTCAACCATTTCTTGAAGGTGCGGGTGACATCGCATGACACCTTGACCAAAGATCATAAGATTGCGAGTTAAAATATTTGCACCTTCAACGGTAATAGCAATTGGCTGAGCAACATAACCGCTAGCAAGTGTGTTTTGTGGACCATTTTGAATTGCTTTACCAGCTAGGATATCCATTGCAGAGTCAAGTACATCACGGCCAATTTCAGTCATGTGGTATTTAGCAATAGCCGTAACAACTGATGGTTTTAGGCCCATGCCCAGACCTTCTGTTGTTAGCACACGCATAGACTCTTGTAGATAAGTTTTACCTGCAATATCAGCCAGCTTTTCTTGAATACCTTCAAATTGACCTATTGATAAACCGAACTGCTCGCGGACCGCTGCATATTCTGAAGCAGATTTTAGCGCAACCTGGCTTGTTGAGACACCTAGAGCCGGAAGTGAAATACCACGACCTGCACCTAAACAACTAACCAACATTTGCCAACCACGACCAATGTTTTTCTGCCCACCAATGATGAACTCCATTGGGACGAACACTTTATTGCCACGCGTAGTACCATTATAAAAACGAATACCCATTGGATCGTGGCGATTTCCAAGTTCGACACCTGGATGAGATTTTGGGATCAAAGCACAAGTAATACCAAGTTCCTCTTTACCGCCTAATAGACCTTCCGGGTCAAATACTTTGAATGCAAGTCCTAGTACAGATGCAATAGGTGCTAGAGTGATGTAACGTTTGTCCCAAGTAATTTCTAAACCTAGAACTTCCTCACCGTTATACATCCCTTTAGTTACGATACCTTGGTCCGGAATACCGCCAGCATCAGAACCAGCTTCAGGGCTTGTTAGTGCAAAACATGGGATGTCAGTGCCGTTGGCTAAGCGAGGTAAATAGTGTGCGCGCTGCTCTTCGGTTCCATAATGCATTAGTAACTCACCCGGACCTAATGAGTTTGGCACCATGACAGTTACTGCAACAGCTGAAGATTTAGTTGCGATTGTACCTACAATAGTTGAATTAGCATAAGGGCTAAACTCAAGACCACCATAAGTTTTAGGTATGATTAAAGAAAAGAAACGTTCTTTCTTCAAGAAGTCTAAAATTTGATCAGGAAGATGTTTGCTGTTTTGTATAACAGAGTCATCAATCATTGCCATTAACTCTTTCACTGGACCGTCAATGAAAGCTTGTTCTTCTGCAGAAAGGGTTGCTTCAGGCACTGCTCGCAGCGCACTGAAATCAGGTTTACCTTGATATATTGAACCTTCTAACCAAACATCACCTGCGTCAAGCGCTTCTTGTTCTGTAATTGAGATACTTGGTAATACTTTTCTAAATTGTGTTCTTAAACTCATAACTAACTCATCAGACCAGTTGAATATACCTACATTACGGCATAAAAAACGCGTTAGATCAATTGCTCTATGCAATTATTTAACAAGAAAATTACTATGCCTTTGCAAATAGCACTTTAAGTTGTTGAAATACTGAGGCTTACACGTGTAAGCTCAACTTAGAAAATTTTTGAATATAAATATTTGAACTTGCAGTTTTTGGTTATTAAAACAACAGTAAAATTCGAAACCAAGTCAAATTTAAAAACTTTATTTGATAATTTAGTATATAAATCAATCACTCCTACTTTTGCAAACTAAAGAATGGGGGTTTAATTGCTTAGCTGAAAACATTAAATCTTCAAAATACAACCAGCATCGATAACCAACTTAACATTAGCCTTTTCTTGAATAATGACATTTAAGCATTAGACTAATGTCTAACACTTATGAAAAAGAGGCGCAGCATGTGGCTTAAATCAAAGCCTAGAGAGATCACCTTTTTCATAGCCATGCTCATTGTTACTTATGCTTTTAGCTTCATGAATGACGAGTATGTTACATGGCGAAACACAATGGCCTGTGAGGCAAAATGCCAAATGTTTGGTTGTAAGTCAGGAAATTTATTTGGTCAAAAGGATGGTCAATCACAAGCATGTCGATGTGAGGGTGAACAAGACTATCTATTAATTTTAGATTAGAAAAGAAAAACGGCGCTATGCGCCGTTTTTGGATCAACAAATTTTACTTTGTTAAGTCATCGAAGAACTTCTTAACACCATCAAAGAAACCTTGTGCTTTTGGTCTGTTTTTACCATTGTCTGCACCCATACTTTCTTCTAACTCTTTTAACAGCTCTTTTTGTCTGTCATTTAAGTTTACAGGCGTCTCTATTACTACTTTACAAATTAAATCGCCGACAGCTCCACTGCGTACAGATTTAACACCTTTACCACGCATGCGGAACATTTTACCTGTTTGGCTTTCGGTTGGAATTTTTAAGTTAGCACGGCCATCTAAAGTCGGGACTTCAATTTCACCACCTATAGCTGCCGTGGTGAAGCTAATTGGGACTTCACAATACAGATTATTTCCATCACGAGTGAAAATAGGATGTTCACGAACAGAGACCTGAACGTACAAGTCACCTGCTGGTGCGCCATGCATGCCGGCTTCACCCTCACCTGAGAGGCGAATGCGATCACCAGTATCAACCCCTGCTGGAATTTTTACTGAAAGTGTTTTGGTTTTCTCAACTCGCCCTTGACCATGACAACTATCGCATGGATCTGAAATAACAGAACCCGTACCTTGACAAGTAGGACAAGTTTGCTGAACAGCAAAAAAACCCTGTCGCATTTGCACTTGACCAGCGCCATGACACGTTGGGCACGTCTTAGGCTTTGATCCTGCTTTAGCACCGCTTCCGTCACACGGTTCACAACTTACCCAAGTTGGGACTTTTATTTCAACTTCTTTACCTCGAACTGCCTCTTCAAGGCTAAGTTCCATATTGTAACGAAGATCTGAACCACGCTGTTGACGTGATTGTCGACGGCCACCGCCACCAAAAATATCACCGAATACGTCACCGAAAATATCACCAAAGTCACCATGGCCACCGCCAAAGCCACCATGGCCACCACCACCGTTTTGATCAAAAGCTGCGTGGCCGTATTGGTCATACATCTGACGTTTTTGACTGTCTGTGAGTACTTCGTACGCTTCTTTTACTTCTTTAAACTTAGCTTCTAAACCTGAGTCACCTGCTGTTCTATCTGGGTGGTACTTCATTGCTAAGCGTTTATAAGCTTTTTTTATGTCACGTTCACTGGCATCTTTAGAAACACCAAGTACTTCATAATAGTCACGTTTTGACATAGTTTTTATTACTCTTAGATAAGGATAAGCCTACTTGCTAAAGGCTTAAAAAACTGAATTTTAGATAGACTAAGGGCGCGATAAGCAATGCTTACGCGCCCTGAAGAAATAACAATTACTTGTTATCTTTTACTTCTTCGAATTCAGCGTCAACAACATCATCGTCTTGCTTAGCAGAACCTTGCTGCTGTGCACCCGCATCAGCACCTTGTGCTTGCTGTGCATTTGCTTGAGCAATTTCCATAAGCTTCTGAGATTTCTCAGCTAGAGCTTGAACTTTAGCATCGATGTCTTCTTTGCTTTCACCTTTGATTGCAGTTTCTAATTCAGAAAGCGCCGCTTCGATTGCTGTTTTGTCTTCTGCTGGTAGCGCATCACCCGCTTCTTCGATTTGCTTACGAGTGCCATGAACCATTGCGTCAGCTTGGTTACGTGAAGCAACAAGTTCTTCGAACTTCTTATCTTCCTCAGCATTCGCTTCAGCATCACGAACCATTTGCTCAATCTCATCATCGTTTAAACCAGATGAAGCTTGAATAGTGATCTTCTGCTCTTTACCAGTATCTTTATCTTTTGCAGATACATGTAGGATACCATCAGCATCAACGTCAAAAGTAACTTCGATTTGTGGTACACCACGTTGTGCAGGACGAATACCTTCAAGATTGAATTGACCAAGAGACTTGTTGTCACTTGAACGCTTACGCTCACCCTGTAATACATGGATTGTTACTGCTGATTGATTGTCTTCTGCAGTTGAGAATGTCTGCGACTTCTTCGTAGGGATAGTCGTATTTTTCTCGATTAGCGCAGTCATTACCTGACCCATAGTCTCAATACCAAGTGATAAAGGACAAACGTCTAGTAGTAGAACATCTTTTACGTCACCCGCTAAAACCCCCCCTTGAACTGCTGCACCTACAGCAACCGCTTCATCAGGGTTAACATCTTTGCGAGGCTCTTTGCCGAAAAATTCAGTTACTGTTTTCTGAACCAGTGGCATACGCGTTTGACCACCAACTAAGATAATGTCATTTACGTCGCTTACAGATAGGTCAGCATCAGCTAGTGCACGTTTAAGCGGCTCAATTGATTGCGTTACTAGGTCTTCAACTAAAGATTCAAGCTTAGCGCGAGTAAGCTTAACGTTCATGTGCTTAGGACCAGTCGCATCTGCCGTTACATAAGGTAGATTCACTTCTGTTTGCTGCGCGCTTGAAAGTTCAATTTTCGCTTTTTCTGCAGCTTCTTTAACACGTTGCATTGCTAGCGGGTCGTTCTTAAGGTCAATACCCTGCTCTTTTTTGAATTCTTCAACTAAGTAGTTGATAACACGGTTATCGAAATCCTCACCACCTAAGTGAGTGTCACCGTTTGTTGCAAGTACTTCAAATGTGTGCTCACCATCAACTTCATCGATTTCGATAATTGAAATATCAAATGTACCACCACCAAGGTCATAAACTGCAACAACGTTATCGCCTTGTTTTTTGTCCATGCCGTAAGCAAGTGCAGCAGCAGTTGGTTCGTTGATAATACGTTTGACTTCAAGACCTGCAATACGACCAGCATCTTTCGTTGCTTGACGCTGAGAATCGTTGAAGTATGCAGGAACAGTTATTACCGCCTCTGTTACTTCCTCGCCTAAGAAATCTTCTGCTGTTTTCTTCATTTTCTTAAGAACTTCAGCTGAGATTTGAGGTGCAGCACGCTTTTCGCCACGTACTTCAACCCATGCATCGCCATTGTCTGCTTTTGCAATAGTAAATGGCATGATGCTAATATCGCGTTGTACTTCTTCGTCTTCAAAACGACGACCGATCAAACGCTTAATTGCAAATAAAGTATTTTTAGGGTTTGTAACCGCTTGGCGCTTAGCAGGTTGACCTACTAGCGTTTCACCTTCTTCAGTGAATGCAATAATTGATGGGGTTGTACGATCACCCTCTGCATTTTCAATTACGCGTGCGCTATCACCATCTAGTACTGCAACACAAGAGTTAGTAGTACCTAAATCGATTCCAATAATTTTACCCATGAATCTTCTCCGACTTCAAAATTCGTTGTTCGTTTCGATGACTAGTAAATAGGGGCAGTGTTTTTGAATTCAAGCGTAAAAATAAAAAAAAATGCATTTTTTTGAAATTATTTTTCTTTTGCCTGTTTTATAGGCACATTTTCTATTTAAAAACCTAATAACGAAATTATCTTGCTTTGTGAACACCAGTAAATCACACTTAATCAATACTTGAGTAGAATAAAGTTAACTATTTATGATCCTCGCCTGTAAACATTGTGACACTTTAGTTCGTGTATCTTCTCTTGGGGAGCAACAGCGTGCTATTTGTCCTTGTTGTAAAAATGAGATCGTAAGCTATCAAGCTAATCAGCAACAATGGCTGATAGCATTCAGCTTAACAAGCCTATTATTTCTATTTTCTAGTCTTTATCCCTCTTTTATAAGCTTCAGCCAACATGGTTTAGTTCAGGATATTAGTTTGTGGAATACTTTTAGTTTGCTCGCAGATAAATATAGCCTTGTTCTGTCAGGTATTTTTGTCTTCAGTACATTTTTAATCCCGCTATTTATATGCCTACTTCTACTATTAACTAATAGCCATTATTGGCAAGACCTTAATCCTCATAATGCTCGTTATCTAGCGCGTCTACTTAACAAGATAAAAACGCTTAATCTCTCTGATATATTTCTGGTAGCCGTTTTAGTCAGTGTTTTTAAATTAATGTCACTCGCTGATATTAGATTTGGCCCTGGCTTTTGGGCTTATATTTTGTTTGTAATTTGCTTTATAGAAACGCTTTCATTAATCAATGAAACTGAATTATGGGAGAGACAGCAGATGCTCTTTCAACCCGCTCTGCTTCATGATGGTAAAAGCGCCAGAGCGCAGGAGCTAAAACAGTGCTTAATTTGCTCTCAATTGACAAGAGAAACCCACTGTCCACGCTGTTATTCTAAAACTTATTTTCGTAAACCAAACTCAACACAAAGGGCGATTATTTGGATGGTAACTGCGACAGTGTTTTTAATACCTGCAAATCTGCTACCTATTATGAATACCATTAATCTAGGTAACGAAACACCTGCTACTATATTCTCAGGAGTAGTTGTTATGTGGCAGTCAGGATCATATCCAGTTGCTATCCTGATATTCATAGCCAGTATCTGCATACCTATCATCAAGGCAGTTGCATTGTTTTACCTAATATTTCAATCAAGAAAGTGTTCACACCCCAAGAGGGCAAGCACAATTTATCGTTGGTTAGAAATTATGGGAAAATGGTCAATGATTGATGTTTTCGTCGTGATTATTTTGGTTTCTTTAGTACAACTTGGTACTGTACTTAGTGTTGAACCACACGTTGGTATCGTATTCTTCACTGTCATGGTTTTATGCCAAATCGTTGCCGTGAATAGTTTTGACCCTCGGATCCTATGGGACAAGTTTCATAATCATGAATGAACATGCTTACATCGAGTCTAAACCAAAGTTTACTGTGATTTGGATTATTCCAATCATCGCATTGCTAATAACAGCTTGGATGTTGTTTAAATATCAAGCTGATCAAGGCCATACGATTTATATAAAAATGACGACTGCAGATGGAATAACCGCTGGGAAAACAGAAGTCAAGGTGAGGAATGTTAAAGTCGGTTTAGTAAAAAGGCTAGAATTAGATCTATCTCATAATGGTGTATTAGCTAAAGTTCAAATCGAAAATCAATATGGAGATCTATTGACTGAAGATGCTAAATTCTGGGTTGTTAAACCGCGCATAGACCAGTCAGGCATTTCAGGTATGAACACATTACTATCTGGGGCGTATTTAGAATTAGAGCCAGGTACAAGTCAGAGCCTGTCATATTTGTTTACCTTACAAGACGAACCTGCTTTGATAAGTAATGACATAGATGGTAAGCGTTTCAAATTGACAGCGAGCTCAGCAGAGGTACTCGATGTTGGTACTTCTATCTATTTCAGGGGTTACAGAATTGGCCAGATTGAATCTGGACGATTTGATGTTAATACCTTATCTATGCATTACGGAATTTTTGTTTTTTCTCCTTACGATAAACTGATAACCAACAACACCATTTTCTGGGTTAGCTCAGGGGTTGATTTCAGCCTTAATACTTCTGGTGTTCAATTTTCAACTGGAAGTTTATCAAAATTAATTAAAGGCGGTATATCAGTTGATTATCCTCCAGAGCAAAAGCCAAATGATGTAGCGGATGCCAATAAGACTTATGCTTTACATGAGAACTATGCACAAGCCTTAGAGAAACGCTTTGATGAGTACGACTACTACATTATCGAATTTGAACAGTCAATTCGCGGCCTAAATGCAGGTGCACCAGTGGAATACAGAGGAATGAGGATTGGTACAGTTGAACAAGCGCCTGCACAAATCGAAAAAAATGGAGAACCCATATACTTTGAGCATGATAACACGCAAGTGCCTGTTCTAATCAAAATTGAATATGAAAGAATTTATAAAAATGAGCAGTTAGCAAAAGAATACTGGCAACAAAATATAGACAAATGGATTGACTCTGGATTAAGAGCATCATTAAAAAGTGGTAATCTTTTAACTGGTGCGGTATATATAGATTTTGATTTTTATAATAATGCTAAAGACATGAAATATGTCACCAAGACCGACGTATATCCTGTCCTTCCTAGCATATCCAGTGGTATTACTGCTTTATCGGAACAAATGACGGCCTTAGTTAATAAATTAAATAACTTGCCGTTTGAGCAAACCGCTAAAACATTGAACAACACAATAGTGTCATACCAATCTCTCGCAGAAGAGCTAAAGGTCATGATTCATGAACTAAATAATAACGAGACTGCAGATAAAGTGGCAAAGAATTTAACACAATTAGAAACAACACTTACTCAACTTACTAGTAGCTTGAAACAATTTGAAATCACAATGTCTAGCTATCAACAAGACTCGGGGGTGGTTGATCAGTTAAACAATACATTGCAAGAACTAGAAAACTTATCAAATACACTTAAACCGCTTTCTAGAGGGTTTAATGAACAACCAAATATGCTCATATTTGATAAGAATTCTCCAAATGATCCAATCCCAGAGAAACCATGATGCGAATTTTAACTTTATTAATGATACTGATGACATTAACAGCTTGCTCGTCAGGTCAGAACATTAAGTCAAAATATTATGATTTCGCCCATCAGCAGGAAGATATCTTAGCAACTTCTGAGCAAACGAATAAACATTATTTACATGTTAATCAAATAGAAATACAAGGTGTTGCAGATCAGCAGCCTCTAATCCAGATTCTAAGGAATAATACTGTCAATATTGCCAACTACCACTTTTGGTCACAGCATCCTAAATATATGCTTTCCGACTCCATAATACGTGGTTTAGCAAAAAAAATTACAGCTTTCAACGTTATTCCTAGCGGAAAAACAGCACCTCAACATGGTGAGTTTATTCTCCAGATAACAGTGACAAAACTCGCAGGCCATTATGAATTTGGTTCACTGATTCAAGGCCAATGGTTTATTTACAAGGCTGGTCTAGAAGGTAAAAAATTATTACATTCTGAATTGTTTTCTGTTTCAACCCCACTGGAAAGTTCTGGCTTTGACGCGCTCATCAAAGCACATCAAACTAGCTGGCAAATGATTACTGATGAAATATCTAATATTATTCTATCGAAATCTATTTAAGTTCAATTCCATATAAGTTGGTTACACCTTGCCCCTCGTTGAAAATAGCCACTGTTATTAAATTGAACCCACATTTTTTTAGCAGATTTATACTCGTATTGTTTTTAGGATCTGTTAGTGCGCAAAGATAATTAAGTTCTAGAATATCTAGAGAGTACTGAATAACGCATTTTGCTGCTTCGCTTGCATAACCTAATCCAGTAAATTCATCTAAAAAAGCATAACCAAGATCTGGATACTGTAGTGCTGGCCTTTTGTATAAACCGCAAACACCAATTTGAGTAAAATCTCTATCATTACTGTTTAAGCACACAATGTAAGGCGCAAAAGTATCTAACTGATAAGGTGCCAAAAAAGCTGTCTTAATGTAATTTTCAGCGTCTTTTAATACTGCAATGTTTTTATCCGCTATATTTTTTTTAAAACTGTTCTGGTTCAATAATTTAAAAATAAAAGCGGCATCATTTAAAGTTGCCTTTCTCAGCAATAACCTTTTTGTAGTCAATTTCACTATAGAGTCCTATTCCATAACCATTGCACGTAACTCTCAAGCAATATACTAAACCTAGTAGACGCTTTGAAGACTAAACAGCTTATTAGCAAATGTGACAAGAATTACTTAAAACTACAGCTTGTAATTTTTTAACCTTTTCGCAACGTTTTGTTCTTTTATTTTAATATAAATTTGATAGGATGCAGTGGCTATAAAAACAACATAACAGGTTAAGTAATGAATACTGAATCTCCTATTTGTGACTTCGGCCTTTACCAAGGTGAGAAATACACTAGATTGCCTGCGTGCTTTTTAAATTGGATGGTTGAAATTGACCATGAGAAATCTGACTTTGCAAAGCAAGAATTGCTCAGAAGAGAAACTGCTGTGATTAAAAGTTGCTCAAAAAGAAATTAGTGCCTACCTGTAGCGCTTTAGGGCATATAGTTTAAACTAAGCGCGTAATTACTTCACACGGGTTTATTATGCGCAAATTTATAGCTATCTCGGTAGCCTTGGCACTCTCAGGGTGTACTGCTTATAAAGGTCAGCAATTAAAAGCTGAATATCTCACTATCCTTCATACTAACGATAATCATGGACGCTTTTGGCAAAACGAAAAAGGCGAATATGGCATGTCAGCAAGAAAAACTCTCGTTGACCGACTTAGAAATGAAGCCGAAAAAAATGGTCATGCTGTATTATTACTCTCAGGTGGCGATATAAATACTGGTGTTCCAGAATCAGATCTGCAATATGCAGAACCAGATTTCAAAGGCATGCGTTTACTTGGCTATGACGCCATGGCAATCGGCAATCATGAATTTGATAATCCTTTACATATTCTTGATAAGCAAATTGAATGGGCTCAATTTCCTATTTTATCAGCGAATATTCTTAATAAAAGTGATGCATCTCACGCATACCAACCATATACAATTATAGAAAAAAATGGCCTGAAGATTGGTGTAATTGGGCTTACCACAGTTGATACTGTCAAGATTGCCAACCCTGAATATGTTGGTCATTTAGATTTTATCAAACCAAGTATCGCTGCAAATAAAGTGCTCAAAGATATCAATAAAAAATATAAAAATATTGATGTTACAATCGCAGTTACTCACATGGGCCATTACCACGATGCAACATATGGAATTAATGCACCTGGCGATGTCACATTAGCTAGGGAACTCCCAAAAGGCGCACTAGATATGGTCATTGGTGGCCACTCTCAAGAACCCGTATGTGTAGATGCACTTGGGAATCCGGATAAAAATTTTGCACCTGGAAAAGCTTGTAAGCCAGATTATCAAAATGGTACATGGATCATGCAAGCGCATGAATGGGGAAAGTATGTTGGTAAAGCAGAATTTAAGATTGAAGGTAAAAAAGTAGTACTTGAGAATTATCAGCTTATTCCAGTCAATTTAAAAAGCACTACTGGTGAGGTGATCGGAGATTATATTCCAGAAGACCAGCAAATGTTGGCGCTATTAAAACCATTTAAAAAGATAGGTGAAGGACAACTTGATTCGCCGATAGGTTATGCTGACGCCTATCTAGATGGTAAACGAGATACGGTAAGATTTAAACAAAGCCCACTAGCACGACTCATTATTAAAGCGCAAAAGGAATCAGTAAAAGCAGATTTTGGTCTAATCAGTGGTGGTGGCATACGTCATAGTATTGAGGCTGGCGAGATTAGTTATAAAGATGTTTTAAAAGTTCATCCATTTAAGAACAGAATAACGGCAATGAACTGGAAAGGAAAAGATCTTATTGATTATCTTGAGATCGTTACGTCTTTTCCGATTGATGCTGGTGCATATTTACAATATGAAGGTTTAAGTTTTGAACGAAAAGGTGGAAAACTGGTTAATATCAAAATTAACGGTCAAGATTTAGAACTTAACAAAACGTATAGAATGAGTATCAATAGTTATAACGCTGCAGGTGGAGATGGATATCCAGTGCTCGTTGGAAGAAAAGGATTTGTTCCCTCCGAACGAACTGATGCTGAAGTATTAAAAGCATATATTGAAAAATACTCTCCTATCAAGGTGGATGAGCTATAAGATTTAGTCTTACTTTTGTGTTCATCAAAGATGCCAGATCATATCTGGCATCTTCAACTTATTATTTACCTCTTATTTCATAATCACTTTCTGCTAAGTTTTTAAGACCATAACTATGTAACTTTGAGCGTGAGCCTTCACCATGCGCTTTAGGTGGGTAGAGTTTTGCTTTAAGGTCTGGGCTCTGTCTTAATATTTCGTCGAGTGCAGCCCTAATTTCGCTTAAAGTTTTTTCTAAACTATTAGAGAAATTTGGCCTTTTACGAACTGTATGTCCTAAAACAGATAATCTGTGAAAATACTTTTCAGCAATAGTGAGTAACTCAGTCGGTACATCTTTATTTAAGTGAAGGTTTAAATCAGGGTGAGCATAGCTAAACTCAATCATGGCTAGATAAAAGCAAAGTGGCTTATTGGCCAGTTGGCTTTGAATGTCGGTGTTACCCTCTATAAATAAAGACTTAGAATATAAATCTATCACTAACTTTGGTTTTATAGTTTCCACCGAGGCAATGCTCTTCCTCACTTTGTTTTCAATATGCTTCTTAAATACTTTACGATAGAGTAATGCATTCGCCAAGGTAAACAACAACACTATAATGTACGTGTATTTGATATGGTTTCTATCAACAATTAAAACGATGTAAATAGTTTTATAATTCGCAAATAGCTCTAAAAACATTTCTTTAGTTGGCTTAACAGTCGATATCGATTTAACTTTCACTCTTGAATCAAGCGTATCTAGTTGCTGATTTAGTTGCTTAATATAGATATCTATTTCTTGCTGGTTGCCTGCATAATTGAAAAGAGGCTCAGCTAATGGAAGGCTATTGGCGTCGAGTGAAACACGTTTAGCTACTTGTTCGCTTTGCAGTGCCACAGTCTGCACTATTTTACTCTCTTGCCCAAAATAAAATAGCAGTGTTAGGAATATGAAAACTGTAGTTGAGAAGATATGAATCGGTTTTATGATTATCATTTCTTTTCACCTATAAATTTATAAGGTGAATTCTCGCATTGCCAGAATTCTTCAAGAGACTCAAAATATGCACTGCCCACTGATTGCGCAATTTTTTTTGTGATTTTTTGAACGGCACAAGCAAGATCGGTATTGTTTTCTGTCAATTTGAGATACCAGCGGCTGCCAGTAATATTGTCACCAATGGGTGTAGTATAGTTATACGAAAACTTATCATCATCAGTCTGTTCATTCCAATAAGATGCAATTATGTCTACTTCATTATTTGAGAGTTTGTCTCTTAATGTTGTGTGAGAGCTCACATAAGTAATATCGAGGTTTTTTATATCTAAATCTAACTGCTTAAATGCTTTCTTTGGTAAAATATGGCCTGATCGGCTGGTTGGGTAATCAAGTAAACCAATGCGCTTATCTAAAAAGTATGCCTTTTCAAGTTTAGGTTTTTCTTTATTAGAAATAAAAAAAGCAGAGTAACTTGAATAACCAATAATCGGAGTATAGTTATGTGTAGCATCAGCACGAAGCGCTTGCATAATACTGTCTTTGCTCAATATTAGATCTGCAATACCTTTACCAAAAAACTCGATTTGTTCGGCTAAGCTTCCACCCCAAAAAACCTCAACATGACCAAATTGACGTTTGACGACACTGTTTTTGCAAAGTGCTGAGAGCATTTGCTCTGCAAGTTGTTTAGTAGGAACTTTAACTCTAAATACAGCGTGATTTTCACTAGATGCTGTTTGGCACTGAAACTTGTGTTTCTGTACGGGAGACAAATGAATATATGTATCAGCAATAACTAATTGTGATAATACCCAAACTAACCATGTGCTTGCGATAACAGACAGATATAAGATAGTTCTTAACGATAATTTATATTTTTTTAACAAAACAAAAAGTAAGTTTATTGATAACCTCGCCATTAGACCAAGTTTACTTACTCATTACAATAGGTAAAGTTATTTAAATTTCATAAACTATTGATTTAAATGCTTTGTTAACAAGTAATGATGAATACAATTGAGTCCTTTATTCAAACTTCAAAAACACGGACAATTGACCTTAATAATATTGCGTTCTACTCGGGCAAACCATGTTAAACTCGACGACAGTTATAAAAACATTCGCTTTATCACTGACAATGTTAACAGCAGTAAGTTCATTAAAGGCAGCTGCTTGGGGCCAGAATGGTCATAGGATCATCGGTGAAATAGCTAATATGCATTTAACTGACACCACTAAATCCGCCCTTCAGCCAATACTGGCTGGTGATTCTCTTGCACAAATCTCAACATGGCCTGATGAAATGCGCTCTAACCCTGAGCATTTTTGGCGAAAAGAATCTGGCAAGTGGCATTACATAAATATTAAAGATGCAAAAAAAATGCATCAATATGTGAACACTTCTATTGACTCCAGAGACAAAGTTGCACATATTTTAGACGCTATTTATTATTCTATTAATATTTTAGAGAGTAATAGCAGCGACTTAAGTTCGAAAAAATTCGCCTTAAGTTTTTTAGTGCATTTAGTGGGTGATAGCCATCAGCCTTTTCACGCAGGTCGTTCTGAAGATAGAGGCGGAAACTTAATTAAGGTGTCCTTTTTCGGAAAGGAAACAAATTTGCACAGTACATGGGATACGCACCTCATCGAAAATGAAAATTTGTCTTTCACAGAATTTGCAGATTTCATAAAAACGTCAAACAAAAAGATTATAAAGAAATACTTAAATAGCCAACCTTCTGATTGGTTGGTTGAATCAAATAGAATATCTCATCGTGTGTACGATGAAAAAGAAACAAAGCTCAGCTTCGGGTATGTTTTCAAACACATGCCAGTTGTCAAAAAGCGTTTATCACAAGGTGGTATACGTTTGGCTGGGCTTCTTAATCAAATTTTTGACAGTAACGCAAGTCCGCTAACAGAAGCGCTTATAAAAAAGCGTGGTTAGTGGCATGCAAAAAAGTAAGTTAAATAATCTCAACACGGGAAAAAACAAAATGAAAACTCAACTACGCAAAACGGCACTATCGCTTGCAGTTATCGCTGGCATCGGTGCAAGTGGCGCTGCGTTTGCTAACGAAACCTCTTCTGCAGTAAAAGGTCAAATCGTTGGTCCTCAGGGTAACCCAGCTACTGGAACTACAGTAACTATCATGCACCTACCTTCTGGCTCAACTAAAGTGGCTACTGTAAATGATGCTGGTTATTTCTCAGCAAAGGGTTTACGTGTAGGTGGTCCTTATCAAATTATCGTTGATTCAACGACCTTTGAAGACCAGCTAATCGAAAACGTCTACCTTTCTCTAGGTTCTGATTACCCAGTAAACGTTCAGTTGAAAACTCCTTCAGATATTGAACAAATCGTTGTAACTGGTCGTCCTATCAGCCAGATGTCTGGTGGTACAGGTCCAGCTGCGACTTTCACACTTGAAAACCTTCAAGAAGCCCCTGCAATTAACCGTGACCTTCGTGATATCGTTCGTGCAGACCCACGTGTTTACGTAGATGAGAGCCGTGGTGCTATCCAATGTGGTGGTGGTAACCCTCGCTTTAACAGCCTGACACTTGACGGTGTTCGTATGAACGACAACTTCGGTCTAAGTTCAAACGGCTACCCTACTGTACGCGCACCTTTCTCTTTTGATTCAATCGACCAGGTTGCTGTTGAACTAGCACCTTTCGATGTTCAATACGGTGGTTTCACTTCTTGTAACATCAACGCGGTTACAAAATCAGGTGGTAACGACATCAGCGGTGGTATGTTTTACGACTACACAAATGACTCTATGAAGGGTGATAAAGTAGAAGGTGAAGACATTGACAATGGTGACTACTCTGAGAAGCGCTACGGCTTCCACGTAGGCATGCCTCTAATCGAAGATTCGTTATTCCTATTCACTTCTTACGAGAAGTTAGAAGGTGTTGAGCAGTTCAGTTACAGTGCTTTAAACAACACTGTAAGTCAATCTGACCTTGACCGTATTATCGCGATTACAAAAGACAAGTATAACTATGACCCAGGTACAATGGTTCCTAGTATGCCTGTTGAAGATGAAAAACTTCTCGTTAAGCTTGACTGGAACATTAACGACAGCCACCGTGCAAACGTAGTTTATAACTGGAATGATGGTTTCCGTTTATCTCAGTCTGACCAAGCAAGTGATGAGCTGCCACTAAGCAATCATTTCTATGAGCAAGGCGCAGAAATGACGTCTATCGTAGCGTCTGTATACTCAGACTGGACTGACGAGCTTTCAACTGAAGTACGCATCGGTAAAACTGATTTAGATGGTCGCCAAGCTTCACTAGATGCTGCATCTGGTTTTGGTGAATTCCAGATTACAACTGAAGACGAAGGTACAGTTTACATTGGTCCTGATGATTCACGTCAATCGAACGACCTAGACTGGGATAACTTCACGCTTAAATTAGCGGGTACTTATTACCTTGATGAGCACACCATCACTGCTGGCTACGAGTTTGAAGAATTAAATGTTTTCAACTTATTCATGCAGCATACACAAGGTGAATTCCGTTTCAGCTCTATCGAAGATTATGAGAACGGTGCTGCTTATTCTTACTACAATAACTCAGCAGGCACTAACAACCCTAACGACGTAGCTGCGTCATTCTCTTACGCGCAGCACACGTTTTACGTTCAAGACGAATACGCATTCTCTGATATCGATGCAACACTGACGTTCGGTTTGCGTTATGACCGCTACACAAGTGATGATAGTCCAACAGAAAACAAACGTTTTGAAGAACGTTACGGTTTCATGAACACGAAAAATCTTGACGGCGTTGACCTACTTCAACCGCGTGTTGGTTTCAACTGGTATGTTGACGACGCGCTAGAAGTACGTGGTGGTATTGGCCTATACTCTGGTGGTAACCCGAACGTTTGGTTATCAAACTCATACTCAAATGATGGTGTAACTCAAATCGGCGAGCGTGGTTTCATTGCTAATTTATTTGAAGAGCCTCTTACTAACTCAGATGGCGGAACTCCAGGTTACGACGTACCCCAGAAATGGTTCGACTCTATTGGTAACACAGCAATTGGTGATGGCGACGGCGCTGTAAACTCAACGGCACCTAACTTTGAAATCCCTTCAGAGTGGAAAATTGCTTTAGGTGCAACCTACACAACTGAAGACGAGTATGTATTCAGCGTAGATTACTTGTATACAGACAAGCAAAACTCAGCGCTTGTTAAAGATATTGCACTTCAAACGACTGGTGAAAGAGCTCCTGATGGTCGCCCTCTTATCGAAGCTCGAGAAGTGTCTGACAGTGGCCGTGCACGTACAGGCGATTACATGTTAACTAATGTGTCTGGTCCAGATGCTAAGTCGCACATCATCTCTGCTGCGATGAGCAAGCGTTTTGATAATGGTATTGATTTAACTTTATCTTATGCATTTACTGATTCTCAAGATGTGAACCCAATGACAAGCTCAACTGCTGGTTCAAACTACGGTAACATCGCGACATTCAACCCGACTGCACCAAGCTTATCTACTTCTGATTATGAAGTACCACATCGCTTTACTTTACAACTTGGTTATAAAGTAGAACTAATTGACGGCTTCAAGACTAAGTTCAACCTATTTGGTCAGGCAAGCAAAGGTCAGCCTTACAGCTACCTATTCTCAGGCAGTGATAGCGCGTTTGGTGATGCAAGCTGGAATTCACGCAGTGGTCGTCAGCTTATGTATGTTCCTGACATCAATGATGACAAAGTAACTTATGACATGTCAGCCGCTGAGATTGAAGACTTCCATAACTGGATTTCAGAACAAGGTTTAGAGCGTGGTCAAATTGCAGCTCGTAACAGCCAAAATGCGGATTGGTTCAAAAAGCTAGACTTCAAGATCACTCAAGAAGTACCTGGATTTATGGACGGTCACAAAGGTGAAGTATTCTTCGTTATCGATAACTTAACTAACATGATAAACGATGACTGGGGTGTAATGCGTAAAGGTAATTTCGTTGGTAACCGAGTTGTTAAGGCAGCTATCGTTGACGGTAAGTACGTTTACTCTGACTTCAATCCAAATGCAGCAAAACAATCTGTACAAAAAGATGTATCAGTTTGGGAAATGCGTTTTGGTGTAAAATACACTTTCTAATCTAATTAGATTTACAAAGGCCAACACATGTTGGCCTTTTCTATATGTGTTCGTTTAATTTGTGTAACACTGCTTTCAAAGTCACTCGCTCTTCTTCTGTTAGGTGCTTTAACAACGATTTTTCCCAAGTCTGTGCAAGAACTGACAGTTTTTTATAGGTTTCATGCCCCTCTTTCGTTAAAAATAGCATCCTGCTGCGTTTGTCATTTTCTGCGGATTTAAGTTCAACCAAACCTCTAGACTCTAATTGTTTAATTGCTCTTGATATCGTAGATTTGTCAATTCTGGCAAGATCTATTAACTGCTTCGCGGTAAAGCTTGATTGCGCTAAATGTGCCATAACACGCCACTGGGGCGTGGTTAAATCAGCTTGCTCTTTATACACATTCGAAAAATCATCACTTACTTTATTGGCTAAATGTACAAGTTGATAAGGTAAAAACTCTCTAATTTCTAACATAACTGTCTTTTTATTTCTGCATCTGTTTGCATTTGTAAACTTATGTGAACATGCAAAGTTTATTTCTTGATTTGAATATAGTCTCACATGAGAGTATCTTAATTGCAAACATCAAAGGAGCAAGTTCTATGAGCACAGAATTTCAGTACTTAACAGGTTTTGGAAACGAATTTGAAACCGAAGCTTTACCAGGTGCATTGCCAATAGGTCAATTCTCACCGCAAAAAATAGAATATGACCTATATGCAGAGCAATTTAATGTAACCGCATTTACAGCACCACGTGCTGACAATCGTCGAAATTGGTTCTATCGCATTCGTCCTTCAGTTGTTCAAGGTGACTACACCCCGATTGACAATGGCTTATTAAGAACAGCACCCATTACTGAAGTTCCGACGCCCCCGACTATGTTACGCTGGAATCCTGTCGACATTCCAAGTGAAACAACAGACTTTATTGATGGCCTTGTAACCATAGCAGCAAATGGCAGTGCTAATGGTCAAGTGGGTATTGGTATTCATGTTTATGTTGCAAACAAATCAATGCAAGGTCGATATTTTTATAATGCCGATGGTGAATTACTTTTTGTACCTCAACAAGGCGAAATGGTTTTTCACACTGAGTGCGGTAAACTTGCCGTAAAGCCAGGAGAGATTGCGGTTATTCCAAGAGGTATCAAGTTCTCAGTTGAGGTAGTTAGTGACAATATTCGAGGCTATATCTGCGAAAACTACGGACACCCTTATGTTCTTCCAGAACGAGGTCCAGTTGGGGCGAATGGTTATACTAATGAACGTGATTTCGAATATCCTGTAGCTGCATTCGAAGACTTAGAAGGTGACTTTGAACTTGTGGCTAAATTCAACGGTAATCTTTTCCGCTGCGACATTTGTCATTCACCATTAGACGTAGTGGCGTGGACAGGTAATAGCGCACCTTACAAATACGATCTGGCGCGATTCAATGTTATCAATACAGTCAGTTTTGATCACCCTGATCCGTCGATCTTTACCGTATTAACTTCTCCTTCAGGTACAGCAGGTGTTGCTAATGTTGACTTTGTAATCTTCCCGCCTCGTTGGATGGTTGCAGAAGATACGTTCCGCCCACCTTATTATCACCGTAACATTATGAGTGAGTTCATGGGATTAATTGAAGGCGTATATGATGCTAAAGAGCATGGTTTCGTCCCTGGGGGTATGAGTCTACACAACTGCATGTCACCACACGGACCTGAAGCCGATGTATTCGAAAAAGCATCAAATGCTGAACTCGAGCCTCAGCGCTACGAAAATACATTAGCTTTCATGTTCGAGTCTCGTTACATTATTTCGCCAACAAAATATGCACTTGAAGGTAAAGAGAGACAGCCAAACTATGCTGCATGCTGGAAAGGCATTAAAAAATATTTCAAAGGTGCTTAAGCTTTCTATAATATTATAAAACTAGGCACGCAATAGCGTGCCTTTGCCGTGATTAAGGATTTGAATATGAAACTTTACACATATTTTCGCTCTTCGGCCGCATACAGAGTGCGTATTGCACTGAACTTAAAAGGCATCGCTCATGAAATGTCTGCGGTTAATCTTTTAAAAGCAGAACAAACAGGTGAAGAGTATACAAATAAAAATAGCCAAGGCTTACTGCCTGCGTTAGAAACTGAGCAAGGTGTTCTAGGACAGTCACTTGCAATTTTAGAGTGGCTGGAAGAAACACATACTGATATTCCCCTTCTGCCTGTTGATCCATGGCTAAAAGCTCAGGTTAGAAATTTCTGTTATGCCATAGCTTGTGACATACACCCAATAGACAACTTACGTGTGCTTAAGTACCTATCTAATGAACTTAATGTTAATGATGAACAAAAGAACACTTGGTACAAACATTGGGTAATTGAAGGCTTTGAAAAACTTGAAACCATGCTAGCAGGTACTGACTTTTGTTTTGGGGATAAACCAACACTTGCCGATGCGTGTTTGGTACCTCAAGTATTTAATGCGTTACGCTTTAAAGTAGATATGAGTCAATTTCCCAAAATTGAAGCTGTTTACAATCACTGTAATTCACATAAAGCATTCATTGATGCAGCGCCTGAAAATCAATTCGACGCAGCTTAGCGTTTACTTCAATGTGCGCTTATTGTAGCGCACAATGAACTTGGTCTAAATGTCCGATTAAATCTAAACCCAAGTCTGTCAGATAACCGCCATCAGGGCTATCAATGACACCTTTCTTGTAAAGCCTCTCAGCCGCTTCAATCAAACTAGGGTCAGCGTCTTTATGTATTTTGATCCCCATTTGCATACTCGAACGCGGAAACTTTGCTAAAAGTGTTAACTCAGCCATAAAATTGCTATCTATAGCCATAAGCTCTCCCATTAATTTATTGTTGTTGTGATAATATAGGTTCATATTTTCATGAACTAAACTAAGGTTAGCTAAAAATAGGAGTTATGCCATGACATACAACAAATTTAGTTTCGTTAGCCTTGTGATGACCTCTATAATTATCTCAGGTTATGGTTACGCTAACCCCAAGTTAAACAAAACTAATTTATTTTTAGACAATCTTACTCCTGTCTGTTGGTATAAAGATGCTAAGTACAGTGAAGGTGCATTGATTATCATGGCAGACAAACTGTTCGTTTGCGCCAACAAGTTCGAGAATCAAATCAATGGCCAACTCACATGGCGTATTGCTGATGAGAATGGCCAACCGATCCCTTACAAGCCAAAAAAATCAATTCGGATTAACTAAATTAAAAAGTAACTATTTATGGAACAACCAAATAACCCACTTCATGGTGTAAAATTAGAAGAGATATTAATTAAGCTCGAAGCAAAGCTTGGTTGGGATGAAATGGCAAGTATTATCAATATTCGTTGCTTTACCCACGACCCAAGCATCAAATCGAGTCTAAAGTTTTTGCGAAAAACGCCTTGGGCAAGAGATAAAGTAGAGCAACTTTATTTAGACACATTTCATGGATTTAAATGGTCATCAATTAAGAAGTAATCGTTAACTCAATTTTTTAAATGTATGCTTAATTTTGTCTTTAATAAACTCTGGAACACGCTTGTTACAGGCAAAATAGAGCGTATTGTTTATATTTTTTATTGGTAATATAGGCTCTAATTCAGCCATGAGAACATTGCTTTTCAAAGCGTCTTTTACTTGGGCATCACCAAGTACGACCAAATCTAATTGATTTTTTCTAGTTTTCAAAATATCTAAAACTTTGTTAAAGCTTGAAATAACAACCAATTGTGATTGCTCAGTAAAATCATTCTCTTTTAGGTATTGATGGCTGAAATTATTTCTTATCACTGCTGTGCGATATTTTAAGGCGTCTTCTAGAACGTTAAGTTTTATATTACGACTTTTAAGTGCGTAAAAAGACGTCGAGAACTTTGCTACAGGAAATAACCAGCTAAACATATCTTCTCTTTCATTGTTTCTTCCGATAGAAAATATGCACGTATCACTTTCTCTTTGCACCGCATTATACGCAATGTGCCAAGGCTGAACAGATAAATTGAACTTAATATTCGCATCAACAAGTACACTAGTTACTTTAGAAACTGTCGGACCAGCTAGTTTGCCTTCGGAGTCTAAATATTGATAAGTAGGTAATAATTCAGTAACTATATTTAGTGTGTAAGCAAAGAGTTTTGTTGAACATAGCAATAAGAAAATGAGAAACAACGCCTTCATAGCACTCCCTATAGATTAAAAGGTGATGAATAACTTATTCACCACCTAATACTATAGCCTAACTACGATTTATCGCATCTAGAAGAAATGCTGATATTTTAGCGCCTTCGCGTAATGTTGTCTCTGAACTAGATTGCCCAGCTAAAGAACTGTCAGTAAAAGGGGCTATCTCCATCATATCTGCGCCTGTTATTGGGAATCGCTCAGATAATGCCTTCAAAATAACCATTGCTTCATCAGGTGTCATTCCGTTACCTTCAGGCGTACCAGTTGCCGCTGCCCACTGCTCGTCTAAGGCATCAATGTCAAAGCTAACATACAGCTCATCAACATTATCGGCTTGCAACTGAGCGATCACATCATCTACGATTGCCTGAGCACCACGCGCTCTAATTTCATGTGCCCAATGTTGCTTAACACCAAACGTTGATTCCCAGTGTGACTTATCTTTACCGCTAGAACGAATACCGAACTGAATTAAATGATGTGGCGCAGGTAAGAACTCAAGGATATGCGTGCACCAAGAGCCAAAACATAGATCAATACCCAAACGCTCAACCAACAAGTCTGTATGTGCATCAAAATGAATGATAGCAGTACGTTTTCCTGCATCTCTTTTCGCTTTCAAATACGATTTTGTTAACGGATAACTAATCGAATGATCACCACCGATACCGAAAATGCCTTTATTTGGATAATGCTGGTAGAACCCATCACAGACATCTTCCGTGATTGACAAAGGTGATACGTGATAACCTTCTTCAGTGCTTTGATAAAGCGCCTTTTGACAATTCTCTATAGTGCCATGATTAAGATACTTATCATGCAGAAGGTGAGGTATGACGCGAACATCACCTAGGTCAAACGCATCTGAAAGAGGATGTTGTTCTATCAATGTACTTCTTAAGAACAATGGGCCCCAGTTAGCACCACGTAAAATACCTCCGCCACAATCAGAGCTAATACCTAAGATTGCCGCTTTATACTCTGACTCTTCGATCTTTAGTAGTGACTCTTTCCAAATCTGCTCAATGCCTTCAGTTTGTCCGTAAAGTTTTGTACGCAACGCGTCTTTTCTTTCTTTCGCAGTATTAACAGTAAACACGCCATCACCTGGAGGACACAAACACTGGGTCATTTTATTGTAAAATTGTTCTTTGCTAATACTCATAGAAACCTCTGCTTGTTTTGCATATTCATGCTAAAACTTGGTTAAGAAAAAATAATCACCTAGGTCTGAACTCAATATAGAGCACATGAAAAACACGTCGACAACACTAAAAGATTTTTAATATATTCTATTAATAACAATGATTTAGGATAAGTTGGACGTTAAAAGGCGAAACAGAATTTTTGTTTATGTGCAGATGTATAACACGTTGTGATTGTATGTCAACAAAGGCAGCTTTGTTGTAAAACTGCCTTTGCTTTAATATTCAGTTTAGATGAATATTTTACTCATAAGCTCTTGGTTTCTTGGTCTTTATGACTGCAATATAGCCATGCCAGCTAGCATAACTGAGTAATGGCATAATCACGATAAAGGCTGTTCCAGCAGTAGCAAAGCCTAGCAATACTAAAAATAGTATAATTAATGCCCAAACAATCATAGCTGAAGAATTATTCTTAACTGCATTAATAGACGACACCACGGCTGTCATAATATCTACACGTCTTTCCATCATGATTTGAGGCGTGAAAGCCGAAATGGCGAACACACTTACCATTAATATTCCACCAATCAGGCTGCCTAAGGCTAAAAATGATTGAAGTTGTTCGAAAGTTGGATTGGGAACATTAGGATACAAGGCGTGTACAAGAGCCGCTAAACGCATCCAAACAATCATAATGACCATTAGTAGAATTGCAAATCCCCATTCACCTGCAGGGTTTCTGAACATTGATTTAAGGCTATGTGCCAATGTCGGTTTATGACCTTTTTCTAACTCCCAAGCAACGTCATAAAGACCTGCAGCAAATGCAGGGCCAATCAGTGCAAATGCGACTCCGGCAGGAAGAATTACAAGATGTGTGTCAAGTTGATATATTAAGTATAAAATAGTAACGGGTATGGCAGTAAATACGAACCCATAGATTAAGCTTAACATTGGTGCTCGCACCATATCGGCAATCGCAAGTGATAACCAATGAAACGGTGCAAGAGAACTAATTCTGTTACTTTCGAGACAGCGAGCAAATTCTGTATTTTTATCAATTGGTGGTGAAGCTGGCATAATAACCCCTTTTTTGTTGCGGCTATATTAATATTTAGAAGAACAACCCCAATCTTGCAAGGAATTGCATGAACATGAATAAAGACTATCGGACATCTGTCCTGTACTTTATACACTAATCTTTCAAACTACGGTTTTATGATAAATAAGGTTTACTATGGATAAGGTATTTCATTTGGGCCTAAGCACCGATCAGTTAAAAGGTGCTAATTTAGCAATTGTGCCTGGCGACCCTGAAAGAGCTGAACGCATAGCAAATAAACTCGATAACAGCATTTGTCTAGCAAAAACCCGAGAGTTTCATGTCTACTTGGCAGAACTAAAACAACAACCTGTCGTAATCTGTTCAACTGGGATCGGGGGGCCTTCTACTTCTATTGCTGTTGAAGAGCTTGCTCAATTGGGTGTTAAAACTTTTCTAAGAATAGGTACTACTGGTGCAATACAACCACATATAAACGAAGGCGATATCTTAGTAAGTACAGCCTCAGTGAGACTGGATGGTGCTAGCCAGCATTTTGCCCCTCTATCTTACCCGGCAGTCTCTGATTTCCACTCAACTGCTGCAATGGTTAAAGCATGTGAAGAAGTTGGCGTTACATATCATGCAGGAATAACGGCATCGAGTGATACATTTTATCCAGGTCAAGAACGCTACGATACATACTCAGGTTATGTTAATAAAGCGTTTCAAGGTAGCTGTGAAGAGTGGCAAAACCTCAATGTAATGAACTATGAAATGGAGTCTGCAACCTTATTTACAATGTGTGCAGCTTTAGGTTTAAAAGCGGCTTGTATTGCGGGTGTGTTAGTGAATAGAACCCGTCAAGAAATCCCAAATGTGGATCATCAAGAAATTGAACAAAAAGCAATTAGTGTTGTGCTTAAAGCAGCTGAAATTGTCTTAGCGAACAACAAACCTTAGTTTTTAAATTTAAGTGTATGTAAGTTTAACTTACATACACTTTTTTAATTTCATAATTACCTTCAAAGCTTGCTAACACCACCTCTGATACACCAGACTGGTTTTTGAACAACTCAGTTTCAACCAACGTTATTTCGGTTACTTCTACTTTATCGATTAATAAACCTGATAGTGCCATTTGACTCAAGGCACTTTGTAATGGCGAAAGGCTAGGATTATATGCCACGTTTTCAGCATAACGACCATAAAAATTACCATGCTGAGAGGTGCGTATTTCTACTGCTGATTTGTTGCCTGAATATGGCGCATATGAGGCCTGGTAATGTTTAAGCAATTCAGTTGAAATAGGTAGCCCAGAATCAGGAGTTTTAGATTCTGACGTATCAAGAAGACGTGTTTCATTACCCAAATCTGCTGGCCCAAAAGAATGAGGTAACAATTCTGGCAATGAAGTATTCGTATTTGGTAAAAGAATTTCTATCTTTTCTGATAATTTCACTTCATTAATGAATTGCCTGCAGTGACCACAAGGCGCATCAGTGATCGCGATGTGTGAGATACTTGTTTCGCCATTCAACCATGCTGTATTAATAGCAGATTGTTCTGCATGAACAACTAAACACAATGCAGCGTGTTTAAATTCTAGATTTGACCCTATATATGCACAACCAGAGTCACTACTATAGGCTATCGCGCCAACATTAAAATTAGAAATAGGTGCTATTGAGAATCTTGCCGCTAATGGAAGAAGGCTTTGTAAAAGAGGCTTAACTTCTACATCAAACTTAGCCATTAATGAGTCGAGCAGTTTTTTAGGTATTACACCGCCATTAGATTGAATTTTTTTATGTAAATCTTGTTCTAGTTCTTTTGAAATCGTTAGCATAGAAATGCCACACGTTATGAAAAAGGCCAAACAGTCTATCTATTTAATTTGCGTTAGACAACCAAATCTTTGCGGTTTTAAAACACTCAAAGTTTTCTACCGTGATACCAAAACGTTTTGCCTTTTGAAGAAACAAATCATGCATGTAACCATTAAAACTAACTACACGTGCAAGCTTAATATTGTGAAGTGCATGCGCAACTTTAGGCATCAATGCTACGATATCTATGGCAGCAAAATCATGTTCTAGCTCGGTAACATCGATTAATAACTTTGAAGACTGATAATTCATCGCATAAGTGTTAGCTCTTTGATATGTTTTTATCACATCTTCAGCAGAAACAACCCCTCTTAGGGTCATCATCACAAGTGACGTTGACTCATCATAAGTAATACTGGTAGATAGTGTAGACATAAAACCTCAAAAAACTTAAATCCAAGACAATGTATGGCCTTTGCTCATTAGCAGACTAATTTATCTGGAGTAAACCAATTTTAAACCAGTACGACATTGGATGATGATTTTATGTATACAATCTAAACAGTCAATAAAATTAATACAAAAAAACCAAAAAATACAAAAAAAATAGTAAAAAGTATGAGTTTTAAGCCCCATACCTTTACTATTAAGTCAGTATTTAATGATAATTTATAACTTCGATGATGGGCTCTAGCCTGAATTGCGCATACCCGCAGCGACACCTGTCATAGTCACCATGAGCGCCTGATCAATTTGTTCATTTTTATGCTCTCTGGTGCGTTTTAAAAGCTCTACTTGAAGTAAATTTAGCGGATCAATATATGGATTTCTCAATTTTAGAGATTGTCTTAACCAAGGTTGATCTAATAATAAGGTTTTACCTGGGGTCAACTCTGTTACCAGTGCTTGAGCTAATTTGAGATCTTGTCGAAGTAGCGCGCCGAGCGCTTTTGCATCTGTTGTCATCAACACTTTTTCATAATGTTCAGAAAGCCAACTGTCTGTTTTACAAAAAACCATTTCTAGCATCTCTAATCGTGTTCTAAAGAACGGCCATTGCTCACGCATTTCATGTAACATTTCAACACCGTATTTATCAATTGCGGCTTGTAAGCCTTGATATACTCCAAGCCAAGCTGGCAGCATTAATCTATTTTGACTCCAAGCAAATATCCATGGAATGGCTCTTAAACTCTCTACGCCTCCATCAGGGTTGCGTTTTGATGGTCGAGAGCCAAGCGGTAACTTGGCCAGTTCAAGCTCTGGTGTGACTTGTCTGAAATATGCAACAAAATCTGAGTTTTCTCTGACGATTTTTCGATAATATTTACATGAGCTATGGGCAATCAGCTCAACGACTTCAATCCAATGAGTTTTGGGAGAAGGTACTGGGGTTAAGTTAGCTTCAATGACTGCGCTGGTATAAATAGAAAAGCTTTGCACAGCAACTTTTGGTAATCCATATTTAAAGCGGATCATTTCACCTTGCTCAGTGACGCGCAACCCACTACTTAAACTGCCAGGAGGTTGAGATTGCAATGCTTGCGCAGCGGGTGCTCCGCCTCGACCCACTGTGCCTCCTCGACCATGGAATAAAACTAGTTCAACATCGAATTCTTCTGCTGCTTTAAGCAATTTGTCCATGGCTTTGTACTGCGCCCAACCGGCGGCCATCATACCAGCATCTTTTGCTGAGTCTGAATACCCTATCATCACGTACTGCTTACAATTTATATGATTCCGATACCAATCACACTTTAATAATTGTGTTATCACATCCGCACCACGATTTAAATCATCCAAAGTTTCAAATAACGGCGCGACAGGAAGATTGAAACAACAACCTGATTCTTTGAGTAGTAGCTTAACAGTCAACACATCAGAGGCAAACTGCGCCATTGAAATGATATAAATTCCTAATCTATCCGACGTCTGTTGACTTACTAATTGGCAAGTTTTTAAAACTTCATCAACGTCATCAGACGCTGTGAAATTTTTTGGTAATAGTGGTCTTTTTGAAGCTAATTCTTCTATCAAAAACTGTTGCTTCTGTGCTTCACTCCAAGATCTATAATCACCCAGTTCCAAGTGTTCAACAATGGCAGCAATCGCATCAGCATGTCGCGAAGAATCCTGACGTATATCTAAGCTGCAAAGGTTAATACCAAAGCACTCTAATCTAAGTAACGTATCGAGTAGCAGTCCATCAGCAATTTGCGACATATTACAGTTATGCAGAGAGTTATAAATAAGCGCAAGTGGTGACTTTACTTGCTCAATGTGATTGATCACTTCTTGGGCTGATCCAACTTCACCTTTTATTTTATTCTCGAGCGCTTGAATGGTTTCATCAAGTTCCCCTTTCAACTGCTTCAATAAATATCGATAAGGTTCATGTTGCTCCCCTATTAGTGCTTTTATGTGCTCATCTGCTTCATGCATCGAGAGTTCGTTACTAAGCATATCTATGTCACGTGAGAGCAGATCAATTGCCATCCAGCGACCATGGTCAAGCACGGATTGCGTCACTTCAGAGGTTACAAATGGATTTCCATCTCTATCGCCCCCCATCCAAGAGGTAAAACGGATTGGGCTATGAATTTTTTTTAACTGAATACCTAATTTATCTCGAGTAACTTGGTTAAAGTAACGAATAAACTGCGGGACAGCATGCCATAAACTGTTTTCGATAACCGCATAGCCCCACTTAGCCTCATCAAGAGGAGTTGGACGCTTAGCGCGGATATCATTGGTATGCCATGCTTGGCTGATCAATTGCTCAATTCGACTAATAATGACTTTGCGTTCTTCGATGTCAAGGCATTGCAATTCAAGTGCTGATAAACAATCACTAAGCTGAACGTGTTTGTTAATAATGGTTCTGCGCGTCACTTCAGTAGGATGAGCGGTGAGCACTAAATCGATATCTAACCCAGCAAGCACAGACTCAACCTGCGCATTGTTTAGTTCACCATTAGCTAATATCATCGACAGCTTGTCGATTTGTTCATTTAGTGCCTTATAAACACCTTCAGGTTCACCTGTCACTGAAATTGTATGAAATTGTTCTGCTACATTAGCCAGATTCAAAAAATGATTAAATGCCCTTGCAACAGGTAATAGTTCTTGATCAGTGAGGCTATGTAAAGTGTCTAGCAGTGTTGCTCGGGCATCAGTATCGCCCTGACGGGATGACTTTGCTAAAAGACGAATTTGTTCGATCTTTTCTAGCATTCTGTCACCCAATGTTTGCTGGATAATACGACCTAGACAACCACCTAATTGGCTCACATTCGCTCTCAGATTTTCGTACTGCTCTACCATAACGTCTCCTTTTAATTACTATTTCTGAAAAACAAACTGCTAAAAAACAACTTCTCTAAACACCAACTGTCTAAAAAACACTCTACACTATACAGACTATAAAAGGCAGTTCGAGTGATCTCATTAAGAATTTTAAGCGTACTTTTAACTACTTAATTACCAAATTACACTAAGACTAATGCAATTACTTTATGATGGTCAGTGCCCATTGTGTGCTAAAGAAATGAGAAAGCTCAAACAATTTGACCTTGAAAATAAACTTACTTTAATTAATGTGCACGATATTCATGAACTCGACTTCAAACGACTCTACCCGAACGTTGCCAAAGCAGACACGTTGAAAATCTTGCACGGTTATGCTGATGATGGCAGATTATTACTTGGTTTGGATGCAAACGTACAAGCCTGGCAAACCGTAAATAAATACCCTTTATTAAAACTATTAAGAATACAACCAATAAAGTGGTTCGCTGATAATGGTTATTTATTCTTTGCTAAACATAGAGCGAAGATTTCACGCTTTTTAGTCAATGAAGGATGTGATAATGGACAGTGCCAAAGATAGATCGCTACATATTGTTATCGGTGCGAGCAGCAAAATCGCTTTAGCGTTCATTGACAAAATTACCAAACAGAATTGCAATGATGTAGTTATTAGTTTCAGCCAGAATAACTTAAATTTTGATTCTGAAAATATTCATCACTTCACTACATGCTATTCTGATGAATCAATATCAAATTCAGTATCTAACCTGCAAAAGGTTTACTTAGCAGAAGGCATAAAAATAAAAACCATCACATTTTTTAATGGTCAATTACATTATGACTCTCACGGCCCAGAAAAGAGCATCCGTCAATTTGACCCGTCCTATGCCAGCTCACTATTTAATTCGAATGTAATTACCCCCATGCTTTGGCTTAAGCATTTAGTTAAATTGCTGAAGCGCTCTGATAACTGTGTTGTTACTGCTTTATCAGCCCGTGTTGGCAGCATCGAAGATAATGAATTGGGTGGATGGTACAGTTACCGAAGTTCAAAATCAGCACTCAATATGATGATGAAAAGTTTTGCTATTGAATTAAAGCGCCAAAGCCCAAATAGCACGGTTCTACTCTTCCACCCGGGAACCACAGACACACCGCTGTCTAAACCTTTCCAAAAAAATGTACCGGCAGATAAACTGTTTGAACCTGAGTTTGTTGCTGAATGCTTACATAACCAGATCGTTGAATCAAACACTACCGATCTAATTACTTATCTAGATTGGCAAGGCCAATCTATAAAATGGTGAATTATGTTTTTTAATACCCAATCTCTCAATCAACTAGAGCAAAGATATCGTGCACATTTGATAAATAGTTTGTCAGGTTTCAAGAGTGCTAACTTATTAGGCACCGTTGATAAAAATGGTCAAGAAAACCTTTCTATTGTTAGCTCTGTTTTTCACTTGGGTGCCAGTCCAGCCTTGTTGGGAATGATAATTCGCCCACACTCCGTACCAAGGCACTCTTTTGAGAATCTGTTAGAAACAGGCTTCTACACGCTTAATCACGTAAACAATGAAATAGTAACTCAAGCACACCAAACATCAGCGCGTTACGAAAAAGAGCAATCAGAATTCACTGAAACAGGATTAACCGCAGAGTATTTAAATGACTTCAAAGCGCCGTTTGTCAAAGAATCTAAAATTAAAATGGGTCTAAAACTCGCCAGCGAACAAGTAATTGAGTTGAACCAAACCCATTTGGTCATTGGTGAATTGATTGCGCTCCACTGCCCTGATTCGATTATACAACCTGACGGTTTCATAGATATAGACGCTGCAAATACGGTCGCGATATCAGGATTAGACAGTTATCATACTGCTAACAAAATCAACCGTTTAAGTTATGCCAAACCAGACTCAAAACCTAAGCCTTTAGTTACACTTTAAGGTTTGTTTTTTCTATGGGTTGCTTTAAACTCACAAAGACAGACCATTAAAGAGAATAACCATGTGGCGTAATAACTTAAGAAATTTCGCACTCGCTAGTCTAATGAGTGTATGTTTTACTGCGACTGCAGGATTGGAAGAAGGCATTGAAGCTGCAAATGCAGGTGATTTTGAAAGAGCTCTACAGGAATTTCAGTATTTATCTGACATGAATTATGCTCCTGGCATTTACGAGTTAGCTAAATTACATGAGGGAGGATATGGCGTAATTAAAAACCCACGCGTAGCCGCTGAGTTATTTCAAAAAGCTGTGAAATTGGGTAGCGCTGATGCCATGTTCTCTTTGGCTGTTATGCATGAAGAAGGCCGTGGTGTGAAGCAAGATAAACAGCGTGCTATCGATTTGTTTACGCAAGCTGCAAACAAGAATCTTGCTGCCGCACAATTTAACCTTGGCGTGATGTATACCAACGGCGACGGAGTTTTGAAAGATTACGCGGTTGCGATGGACTGGTATGAAAAAGCTGCAGCGAGCAACTATACATTGGCTATGTTCAACCTCGCCTTGATGTATTATGAAGGCCTAGGTGTTGAGAAAAACATCGAAAAGTCTTTTATTTGGAATTCTTTGGCTGAATATAACGGAAACCGCCAAGCGATGAAAAGCCGAGAGCTAGATGAACAACAGCTTTCTCCTTCTCAAGTTGAAAAAGCGATTGAAAAAGCCAACAAGCTGTATTGGCGTATTCAAGAAAAAACCTATTTTCCAGGTTCTAAGTTTGATTAATTGAAAAGCGCAATTGCGCTTTTTCTATTTGTACAAGCTTTTCATAAACCAAGTAAGAAGTTTCGATCGCGATAGCAGTAGTTGCATTCTGGGTTTGCCTAAACTGCCACTTTTAAAAACACTTTTAGCATGGCTGAAAGTTAGTATTCCCTCTTTTCCATGGTATTGCCCCATTCCTGAAGCCCCGACACCACCAAAAGGCAAATCTTCAACGGCGACATGTAGTAGCACATCATTAATCACTAAACCGCCACACTGAAGCTTTCGCTCAGCACGCTTGATTAATGACTCATCCTTTGTAAATAAATACGACGCGAGTGGATTTGGGTTGTCTTTAATAACCTTTAAAGCATCATCAAAACTAGGCACCGTTTTTATCGGTAATAATGGACCAAAAATTTCTTCACTATTTACACGAGCTACCTCAGGAACATTATCAATGAGATGCAATCCAAGTTTTCGGCTTTCACTATTTTCACTGTGTGGCTCGCTCCAAACTTCAGCGCCATTGTGCAGTGAGTCACCAATTAACTCAATGAGTCGTTCATACTGTTGATGATTAATAATTGCAGTTAAGTTTTTCGAATTTGCACCCTGCTTAAATTCTTTTTTGTACTGCTTCTTTATCTCAGTAATTAGTTCACTCTTACATTTTTCGTGAACAAGCAGATAATCAGGTGCTACACAGATCTGTCCTGCATTGGCTGTTTTGCCAAATACAATACTTCTTGCCGCATGTTTGATGTCAGCATCATCCATCACAATTATTGGAGACTTACCTCCCAACTCTAACGTGACTGGCACTAAATTCTTCGCAGCGGCACGCATGACATGTTTGCCTATTTCGGTGCCACCTGTAAAAAACAAATGATCAAAAGGTATAGCACTGAAACTCTTAGCAACATCAGGGCCTCCCTCAACAACATTGCAATGGTCTGAAAAAGGCTCTAGTACATTCTTGATTACTTGGTTTGTCGCAGGTGTATATTCACTGAGCTTTAGCATTACTCGATTGCCCGCAGCCAAGGCACTGAGAAGCGGCATTAAAGCAAGCTGTATAGGGTAATTCCAAGGAGAAATAACACCCACTACACCTTTTGGTACATATTCAACATGCACTTTTGAAAGTGCAAACTGAATACCGGCCTTACGTTTACTTGGTTTGAGCCAAGATTTAAGGTGCTTAATGATGTGGTCGAGCCCGTTAATCACTGGCATAAAGTCAGCCATTTGTGTATCAAACGTACTGCGGTTACCGAAGTCTTTATTAGAGGCCGCAATAAATGCTTGTTCAGCTTCAATAAGCTGAGAGCGTATTTTCTTTAATAAAGAAATGCGCGTTTCTACGGATGAATTCGGATGATGCATAAAAGCAACTTTGAGAGATTCAAGTTGCTTAGTCAGTTGTGGGTCTATCTCGTATTGCACAGCATAGCTCATTTAGCGACATTCGGTTAAATACACTATATACACAAATATATTTAAGTTACATAGCTGAAATAAAACAAGTTCTAAAACTTTTAAATTGTGACAGTATACAGAAAACACCATTGTTATACTTAGTAACCAAAAACCCAAGAGCCGAGGGTTATAGTTAACAAGGTTATGAGTACGACTGCAATGATATTCATCACAAAGCCTGCTTTAACCATGTCTTTTATCTTTATCTCGCCAGATCCAAACACAATTGCATTTGGTGGTGTTGCAACTGGCATCATAAATGCGCAACTTGCAGCGATTGCAGCCGGAATAACCCAAATTAAAGGTGTACCTGCAATTTGCTCAGCAACTGGGCCAAGTAAAGGTAAGAAGCCGGCAGCTGTGGCAGTGTTAGAAGTGATCTCAGTTAAAAAACAAATTAATGTCGCGACAACTAAAACGCCTAAAATAAGCGGGATAGCAGATGCGCCAGCCAACATATCAGCAATAAATTGTGCAAGGCCTGAACTTTTAATTTGTGCAGCAAGCGCAAGACCACCACCGAATAAAAGTAATATCCCCCAAGGCACAGCTTGTGCTGCCTCCCAGTCCATCACCTTAGTCTTATTATCTTTCTTTGCAGGCAAAACAAAAAGAAGTAACGCCGCTATGATGGCTATACCCGTATCAGTGATATTTAATCCTGTCCAAGTTGTTAAATAAGGTCTCAACACCCAGCTCACAGCAGCAAATACAAACACAAACAGAACGTTTTTTTCTGCTAATGTCATTTTACCGAGATCATCTACTTGTTTTTGGAACAAAGTATTTAGCTGAACATTATTGCAGACTTGCTTAACGTTAAAAGCAAATCGAGTCAGCCAATACCAACAGATTATAATCATGGTAAATACAAATGGCACAGCAAACATCATCCACTGAGCAAAGCTTATTTTGATTTGGTGATTTTCCCACAGATAAGCAGCCATCAGTGCATTTGGCGCAGTCCCAATGAGTGTCCCAATTCCACCTAGACTGGCACTATATGCAATCGCCAGTAGTAGCGCCTTACCATAATTGTCACAACTACTATTGTTTTCTCTTAAAACGTAGATGACTGACAATGCTATAGGCAACATCATTAAGGTTGTTGCGGTATTATTGATCCACATTGATAAAAAGCCACTAACCATCATCATGGCTAAGATCTGGAGTTTTGGATTGTTGCCACTTTTCAGCATGGTAATAAGTGCTATCCGTTTATGTAAATGCCACTTTTCCATCGCAATAGAAATTAAAAAGCCGCCTAAAAATAGAAAAATAAGCGGATGAGAGTACACACTCGTCACTGACTTTATATCGTTGATACCAGCCAAAGGAACAGCAATGATGGGCACTAATGATGTAACAGGAATAGGTACAACTTCACTTACCCACCACACGCCTAACCACAACGCTAAACCTGCGGTTTTCCATGCGACATCAGGCATATCGGATGGCGAATCAATTAAAAAAGTTGATAAGAAAATGGCTGGTCCGAGTAATAAATAGAAATAGTGAAAAAATGTTTTATTGTTATCTGAGATCATATCCGTACATTACTTTATTATTTTCGTTGTGTTCTGGCTTCTGCCCATTGAAAGTACATACAACACCATTTGCGTTGAAAGTAAGTGATAGAAAATTATCAAATATTCATGGAGCAAGTTACTTAGTAATTAAGAAGTGAGTATGAATGAGAGGGGTTATAACAACAAGATGTAACTCTAAAAAAGAAGGTCCGAAGAGAAAATACGTTTTCAATCGTTATTAATTGAAAACGCAAAAAATTATATCTGAAATTACAGTGCTATTATTGAATTTAATAAATTTTTAAGTCATAAAATTGATCAAATGGTTATCCCACCTTATCTGGTATTTATTAATAGCACTGAGTGCTTTATCCACCCCAACTAGATTACCTCTGCCTGTTGTAGCTATAAACCTACCTGTGCTATTGGCTACACCTGCAGTATCATCGAGCGCTAATAAAGACTTCAATTTTCGCGTGTTTCTATCCCAAATACTCACTACACCACCTCTTGGTGAAGTAACAGCCAACTCATTTCTATCATTAACTGAAAGACTCGCAATGTACTGTTTAAAACGCATCCATTCATTTTCAGTTGCTTTCATCGACTGGATCTTTTGACCTATTTTATGAGCGTAAATAAGCGGGTTCAATTGATACACTGCACCTTGATACTGACAGCCAAAATAAACGGTATCATCGTTTGCTACACATAAATGTCTAATACTTAAATGCTTGTCTGGTAACTGATGCTTAGCCATAAGTTCACCATTTAACGTATTAATATAACTTAAGTTTGGCTGCATGGTATCTAGATTTAGTTTTTCTCTTGATTTAACTGGATGAGTATGAATACCGCCATTGGCAATCACCAAAGTTTGATTATCACTTAAAAGCGCAAGTTGATGGGGTCCAACACCTTGGCTAGAGAACTGTTGTACAATTGAGAAGTCTTTGGTATCGCGGACAGTAATTAAACCATCTCGCTCTGTTATTTGTTCATCAAAATAGTTTTCTGTGGTAAACAATAAACTTTCATCAGTATTTAAAACACCATGACCAAAAAAATGATGCTGAGGCTGAGCATTAAGTTCTTTCACTACCATCTTCGATGCGACGTCAATAATGTGCAACTTAGTGCCGGGTCTTCTGGCAAAAGCAATGATTCTATTTTGAGATTTAAGATACGCCAAATCGTGGGCGCGCTCAGAAATTTCAACGCGCCCATATAGATGGCCTTGCTCGTCAAACCAACCAACATAATGTTGGTTTTCTTTATCTGTAAACGCACTTGCAAACAAAGTTTTCGCTGATAATGAACAAGCCGACAACCATGGCATTAGGGATGAACTAGCACTTAATGCTACCGCTCCTTTAATAAAACTTCGTCGGTTCATAACATCACCCTATTAGTCGCCATCGTTGGTATTAAAACCTGGTGCTAAATCAGTCACCTGAACAAAATCAGATGCCATTAACGCACGTAACTCTGTGATCGAGGTACGAACAGCGTTCAGCTTAGCTCTGCCTGTTTCAGTTGCAATTAAATCAGCCAAAGTTACGTTTTCAAGCGCATCTAGCGACGAATGAACTGCTTTGAAGTGAAAAGAAATTTCATTTTTAACATCTTCTCGATCATGTAACTCACCCAACAAGTCATCAAAACCAAACTCACTTGCACCATTAAACTGCTGCTCTAAGGCAGTAATATTAGTTTTAATGTTCTTCACAGAAACATGTGCGAACGGACTTTCTAATAATTCTGGGTTACCGGGTAATGATGTATCTAGGGTCGCTTTTAATTTTTCATCATTGATGATTTCAAGATATTCGAACCAAAAGGTTAAATATTTTTCAATAGCGCCTTTGTGTCCACTATAACTCCCGGTTCCAGCCCTAAATTGTTCACCATGCTCTCCTTGCCACTGCGTAACAACTTCATTCATCAGCGTGACTGTGTTATTCGCAATTACATTTAAATATGCACAGCGTTGACCTTGGTTTTTAGATAAAAGAAATGCATTGTCTTCATCTTGATTGAAGACAATATATTCAAATGCAGGCAAACCTTGAAGCTGGTGTTTTGAACTTGGAAATCCATCTGCAAATGTTTCACCCTCGATCAAAATCGACTCAACATCATTGGTTAATTTAGTTGCCTCAATTGGCATATATTGAATTTGTGAGTAAATATATGTATCAGATATAGGCCCAAACTTAATAGTTCGCGCTACCTGCCAAGCACTATTGGCCTCGTTCCAAGCAGTCTGCAAGCTTATTAAGTCTGCTTCTTTTAACCCTGACTTCTCACACACTTCACTTGTTGTATTTTGAAGGGCTTCACTTTGTGTCAGCATGAGCTGATAACTCGGTAAGATCACATCATCGACTAAAACTGACGTTATTTTTTCAAGCGCCTGTGCTTCAGTCAATTTACTTGAGCTATCTGTTGACCCATTTCCTTGATCTGTTGTTGGCGATGTCGTAGATGTTTGTTCGTTAGGGCCTCCACCACCACAACCAGATAATAAAAGGCTGAGCACAACTGCGAATGTTGTTGGCATTAATGTGTTGATTGTTTTCATTGTATGTCCAGTTCAAATTTGTTTTAAGAAATACAACAACGCATCTCGTTGCTGCTTTGTTAATGATAAAAATTTTCGTTGATGCGGCTGAGCCTCACCGCCATGCCAAAGTATCGCTTCTTCAATAGTGCGCGCACGGCCATCGTGTAAAAATGCAGAAAAGCCCTGAACTCTATGCTGTAAACCTATCCCCCAAAGAGGTGGAGTGCGCCATTCACTACCTGATGCAAGGTTTTCAATTCCTTTGTCTGCTAGACCTTCGCCCATATCGTGCAAGGCTAGATCGGTATATGGCCAAATAGTTTGCCCTGCTAAAGCTTTTACAACATATGAAGTATCAGTTTTAAAACTTGGAGTATGGCATTGTTGGCATTGCAATTCGTAAAATAGAGTTCGGCCTTGCTTTGACTTTTTACTTTGTAAATCTCTTGCTGGGGGGGGAGCAATTAATTGGCTCATATACACAGTTAAATCATGAAGTTTTTTTGGTATGTCTAGCACATGTTCAGGCTCGACACTTGCCGCTTGTTTACATGCAACTTGGTGAGCTAAACAGGTTTCAGCTTGGAAGATAGGGTTAGTAATACCAATATCATTGACAAATGCACCTGCGACTTGTTGCTCTAATGTGCTATGTAAACCCTTAAAGCCAAATCGACCAATGCGCTTTTCGCCACTTACCACATCTATGACCTGATTATATTTACCACTAATCCCATCTTTGTCAGCGTCATTAATATCTTCAAGCTTCAGTAAATCTTTTTCATTAATCGCATCGAGTAATCCCATACCATAAACAGCTGGCGCATAGCGGGCAGATATGTAAGTGCCTTTGTCAAGTAGTCCATAGGCGAGATTTTCTATTTCGTAACGGGGCTTTCTGAGCGTATACGTTTCACCATCTGCGTATTGCCCTATTATTTCATCATAAAATACACGAACTTGTGCCTCACCTTGAACAGGCTTGGTAAGCTTTTCATGAGATAAACGAATCGCAAGGGGCTGAAGTTGACTCCCATATCGGCTGTCTCCTTTTGCAGCATTTTCCTGTAGAAACCTAAAAAGCAATGCAGGCTCTGCAATCTTTCCATGTTTAGACGGCCTTCCACGACCACCATCTGCATGACAAGTTTTACATGAACGCGCATTAAAAATCGGCCCTAGTCCGTCTCTGTCTTTGGTAATAGAGGGTGAAGCAATCCAAGGATCACGGAAAAAAGAAAAGCCATCCCAAAAATCCAACTGCTCCATGCGAGGTACATTTTTAGCGGGTTCAACAAAAGAACGATAGTTCAATCGACCTGTTGCATCCCCGCCAGACTTAGCTGCTTGTTCGTTTTCTTCTGATGCATTTACTGACATCGACAAACAAACAAGAGTGGCAGTTAACAAACTGATTTTTAATAGATGTAGTGTCATAGTGAATTCAAGAAAGCCAATAGCGCATCACGTGATTGTTTATCCATATTTAAATATGCTTGCTTTGCAGATTCAGCTTCACCGCCATGCCAAAGGATCGCTTCAGATAATGTACGAGCACGCCCATCATGCAAAAATGTAGCTCTTGGCGTTACAGTTTGTACTAAACCCAGCCCCCATAAAGCAGGTGTTTTCCATTCAGAGCCTGATGCATCACCTTCGGGGCGACCATCAGCGAGTCCCTCACAGCGTTGCACGAAATAGCAACTTTCACCGCTATCACACGCTTCACCGTTTGATAGTTCGCGTGTTACTTTACAGCTACCGCCCATGTCATGGAGAAGTAAATCGGTATAAGGATAAATAACCAATTCTTCTAAGGGCTCTATGTTGGTTCTAGATTCTGGTGTAACCGATACAAGGTCTACATCGCCAAGCAGGCTCCCTTTCGCCTCACCTGTTTTATGCCTTGGTACATGACAATTGTGGCAATTTGCAGAAAAAAACTGCCTTCTACCTTTAAGTACATTATCACTCCAAAGGTTATTTGGAGTATCAAAGCCTCGACGATTTGGTACAGATAAAGTGCGGTTATAAAATTCGACTTGTGCAAGGTCAACGTTATTCAAATCAACGCCATCATGATGCTTATTTTGTTCTTTTTCGGCTTGAGCAAGACACGCCTGCTGAGCTTTTGTGCATGGCTCGCCCGTAGCAACCGTATTCGTTACCCCCATATCTCCTCGATATGCACCTGAAATTTGATGTAATACAGACGCTGTTACCGCTTTTTGTCCAAAACGAGCCAATAATTTTTCATTACTGATTGGGTGGACCGTATAAGCTGCTTTACCCGAGATGCCATCATTATTCGTGTCATCAGGATCGGCATAAGCTAAGATATTTTGCGCAGGAATACTCTCTAATAAACCGGACCCATATACATGTGGAGATACACGGGCAGAAAACTGCACATCTTGATTAAAATCACCATAGGCAAGGTCTTTTATTTTATAAACTGGTTTTCTTAAGGAATAACTTTCACCATCTGCGAATTGACCCGTTAATTCTTCATATTCGACCCAAGTGTATGCTTCACCATAAGCCAGTCCTTCCTCTATGGCCCCATTGTGTTTTGCTAACACATCCGTTTGCCCATCTATGGTGCCAAAAACTTGAATTTGATCGCCGTAAACAGGGTCAACATTTCCTTTACTATCACCTACTCTTAAAAACATGCTGATCATCGGCTCATTGGCAGATTTTGGCACAACGCCTCTACCATCTTTGATATGGCACCCTTGGCACGTAGTGTTATTGAAAATAGGGCCTTGTCCATCATGGTTAGAGCGAAAAACATGATCGCCTGCTTTAAATACGGCATCAAAGTTAGGCGTATCAACAATTGCAGGCAACGCTTGACTAAATGCATCTTCACTGAAGATATTTATTGATGCTCCCCCTGCCGCTAAATGCTCATACTCATCAGGTGTATCTTCAAGTAAAGCAGGTAGGCCGTCATTTAAGGTGAGATTAGGAAACGCCAAATTTTCTTTACTGCCTTCATTGCCCTCGGCTGTATTGTCATCGTTATTATCTGAATTTGTTGTAGAGTTTGTATCTTTAGCGCCACTTCCGCCGCCACATCCTTGAAGGTATATAAGGATGATGATTAGAAATAGCATTGATTTTTTATTATTCATTCAGTGCCCCTGAACTGCTTACTGCTGTAACCAGAAACTGAAAAGGCTGACCAAAAGGTCAGCCATACTAAGTTAGATATCTTCTTCGGTGTCTTGTTTTAAGTCTTCAGCTGACACGCCAAGCTCATCGATGGCTTTTTGGATAAGATCTGTTTGTGTCGCAAGTGCAGAGATAGTCGCATACACATCTTTTTTGCGTTCTTCATTCTGAATTTGAACGTCAAAAGACACACCTAGCTTAGCATTTGTATCAATAACCGAGGCGCTCGCCATTGACGCTTCAAAGGCAGAACGCAGTTCATTTGCAAGCTCAGGTTTACCCTCTTTTACTAACAGGTCATGAATACTTGCACCTACTAACTCTTCACCATTGATACGTGTGTATTTACCTAAGTAATGGTTTTGCACACCCTTAGCATTCAGGTAGATATCACGGTGTGTGTTATCTGAAAAACATGAGTGCTCATCTTCTTGACTATCGGTGCGAACAGCAATACTCATTCGCTCACCTGCAAGCTCGCCAAAACTCAAACGTCCCATACTTTCAAGCATTGCACCTAAGTTTTTCTTCGCGTTTTCAGGTTTTACGTATTCTAAATAATGGAAACCTGTGCCAGGAGTCCATGCCTCAGTCACCGCTTTTAAATCGTCAACTAATAACTCAGCGGCTACTTTTAAATATTGACCACGACGTGCACAAATTACGTCAATTGCGCCTTGCTCTCCCGAAGTACAAGTTGCACCATTTGAATCTGTTGGTATATTGTCGACAGTATAAAAATCAGAGGCTTTACGGTGCCCAGCTGTGTAATCACGCGCCGAAGTGTAAGTCAGGTCTTGGTTCAAATCTTGACCCCAAAGTAAGAATTCTATGGCGTGATAACCTGATGTTACATTGGCTTCTTCACCGTCTAATTCAAATTTATCCTGTAGTAATTGTTTTGTAATTTCAGGGAAATTTTCTTGATCTGAAATAATGTTACCGCCAGCTTGATAAACCGGAGCTGTACCTCGTGCCTGATGGCCATCCATATCAATGGTGTAGTCGATTAACGCTTCAGCTAAAGGCCAAGCATTAATTGCTCCTTCAGGACCCTCACCGTCAACTAGTGTCGGCTGACCATCAACTTCAGTTAAAGCATCGATTGGTCCTTCACGAAAACGATAAACTTCAGTTTGACCATATGGTTCACGTGCCGAAAGCCATGCTTGTTTTGCAGCTGTGAAGTTTGCTTCACTTGGATCCGCAACAAATTGATCGATTGCATTTTGCATTGCTTTCGCAGCAATGAGAGAGTCTGCAAAAACAGCATAGGCATGCTGTGCATTAGTTTTAACAACATCTTCAGCTGTTACATAATTGGCAACACCATTTTGGCCTGCAACACCTTGCTCGCCTTGAGGACCAACTGCTCCTTCAACGCCGTCTTTACCATCATCACCATTACATGCAGATAATACCGCTGTACAAACCAGTGTAAGCGCAAATTTCTTAAAGTTTTTCACTCTGAGCCCTTTAATTGTCAGTTTATAGTTTATTGTTCAGCAAATATTAACGAACCAGGCAAATGCATTCAAGAATTATTTTCATTTGCATTTATTGTTATTTTAATTTTTTGCTGGATCAAATATGAGTGAAACTATTTGAACTTGATTATTTAATGAAAAAAAGAGGGAGAGATATTTGAAAGAATTGGAAGATTTTGTAATTGTTGCCTTATGCCAATCCTTAGTAATAAGGTGTCTATTTTGAAGCAAGGAGAACTTGAAGATATCAAAGCAAAAATTTACTATTTTGTTGTTTTGAATAAGGAATATTGAACCTAGTAAGCATCCTCTTAAGCCTCCTAATAAATTAGCCTTGTTGAGGATTAGAATACTAAAACTAATATAAAAACGCCGATATATGGTCTTATTTAGAATAAAATTTAAAAGGTTTGTCGATACTGAAGTAGTAAACTTCTTGATTGTGTTGGCACGATACCATTAGTCACTCTCGGATCAAAAACCTTATATTGTTTGTTAAGTAGGTTTTGAGCCTTGAGAATTATTGAACTATCACTGTCAATATTCCAACTAGTGGTTAGCCCTAACAAGAAATAGTCTGATTGTTTGAAATCTTCTGATAGGCTTTTATCTTGCGACGCAACAAACACCTCATCACGCCAAATTGTATTAACACTCAACTGCAAGAAGTCTAATTGGTGAGTAATTGCAGCCGCAGCAAATCTCTTAAAGCTTGGGTTAATGGGTTCATCAAATAATTGAGTAAAACCAGCTTCAAACCAAGTATTTTCTGTTAAGTTAAAGTTACTATTGACTTCAATCCCTTGCATACTTGCTTCAAATACATTGTCAAAAGTAAAGCGTGTTTGAGCTTGATCTGTCGCCACTAAGTTTATGAAGTCTTTCAACTCGTTATTGAAAAACACAACATCCATCTGCCAATGTTGGTTTTCTGTATGCCAAACTAACTCGGTCGTTTTAACATATTCAGATTTCAAATCAGGATTGCCAACTGTTACATCGTCATTTGAGTACAGTTCGTTACTAACGGGTGTCCTAAAGGATTCGCCATATTGAAGCTTTAAAGTATGCTTTTCATCTAGGTCGTAAATAAGTGCCAACCTAGGTGACAACTTACTATCTATACTCTTCACTTCATCAAAACGAACGCCAACAAAGATCGTTAACTGTTCTGACGATACATACTTGGCCTGAGAATACAAAGCATAAGAATCAAAAGAGGCCAACAGATTTTTGAACGGAGGATGAGTTTCAATCTTCCGTGTTTCACCTAAGTAATACTGATTTTCGAGCAATGTATTGCCTGACTGATAATCATAATAACTACTTATAACACCGGCTTTAAATTGCTTCTCTTCAGAATATTCAGCACCAAAATTGACTTGCAACAAATCACTAAATTGATAACTACCATCAAATTTCAAGGCGAGATCTTTGGTTGCCCATGCAGGACCAACAAAAAAATCGCCGACCAAGTTTGCATCGTCAGCAGAAGCTATCAACCCATTACTTTCGATTTCATGACGGATAAAATCGAATGAGGTAGATAAATGCCATAAATCATTGTTTAGCCAAGTATAGGTCGCCTGCAAAGCGGTGTTTTCACTGTGATGATGATTACCTTTTGAAGCACCTGCAAGGTTGATGAACTCATCTAATAGTGTGGCATTTTTTCTAACATTAATGTCTAGATTGTGCCATTTAGCACCTAACTCGAATAAAAAGGCCTTTAAAGGGTCTTTTGTTCCAAAAGAGTAGGTTTCTCCATCACGCTTATTCAAAGACAAATTACTGTGAATTTTTAAACCATCATATAGTTCTTTATTGAATGAAAAGCCTGCTTGTAGCTCACCATGCTCACCGATTGAGGCGCTAAGTTGATTACGTTCAGAAGTAGTAACAACATTCATTACGCCCAAAAATGCATTACTACCGTACAGCGCAGAACCTGGGCCTCGAATAAATTCAACGCGTTCAATCAGTTCAACAGGAATAAAAGGCATATAAACCGATGCTTTACCAAAAGAGGGTTCATTCAATCTTTGACCATTGATCATGACGAGTACATTACCACTATCTAGATAAATACCTCGAGTATGTTCTTTCGGTACTGCGCCCACCCAGTCTCCACGAGTTGACTGAAAGCCTGGCACAAAGTTCATTAACTCGTAGGCATTCGAGACGCCTAACAAGGAAATTTGTTGTTGATTAAACACGGTAATGCTCGAAGGAACGGACGAGCGGGTTTCGTCTGTTTTGGTGGCTAGAGAAATATTAACGTCTAAAAGTTGCTCAAATGATAAATCAAATAGGTCATCATCACTTTCAATGTTTGATAACGCTTTACCTGAGTAAAATATTGAAAGTAAAGAGATTGTAGATATTATTATTCTCATAGCTTGGCTCATTATTTCAGCGACAGAGCAGCTAAATGCAATTCCATGCACAGCCTATTTTATATTTTAATAATACTAATGTTAACAGACTGTGCAAGTTTTATATTTCTATTTTGAAAACATTATGCAAGTTGGGCACGTTTTCCCTTGAAATATTTGTATAAACCAATAAGAGAAGCGGCTATCCAGAATAATTCAATAACAAAACTAGCCAAGTTGAAGTTGTAACAAAGACTGATTAGCAAGAGTATTGCTCCACTTAAGTTCATTAAGTTATAAACAATACCCGTTGGTTCCGCTTTGCCTAATTGCAACATAAAAAAAGCGCCTACTACTAGCGCCGTTCCAGTCATACCTATGACATCAAAAAGAATATCGATCACGTTTTGTATCCACCATAAATTGCTATCTGTCCTCTATGGACTGTTGAAGCAATATAAGATTAGTTAACCCGGAAATACTGGCCCTTTCCATGGGAAGGGTTACTTTCACTCATTGAAACAGCAAAACGTATCTAATTTAAATAAGGAAGCAGGATGAAAACAGGGCAAATGTCCTCCGAAGTGATAAGTATTAAAACAATTCAAAGTTATTATTCGTTAGCCAGTAACACTTAATATCACTCCCATCAGAATAAACTGAAAGGTATGATAACCCCCATTGACTAAAAACAAACTAAGCGGTCTTTGTTCGAAAATATATGAAATTCCCAATGAACTTGACGCTAAACCAATACCGGCTGCCGCGCCAATGGTTATTGATTGCGTAATACTAGGATCAGGCCCGAGTATAAACGCTAAAACAAACGCTGCGAGCAATGATAATATAAACGCTAAACCATAAATCAATTTTGGATCGCTGTTTCGTAAATCAAGCTCTGTTAAACCACATCCTTCTAACCAAGTCTTACCAAATAATACGGGAGAGTACCACAAACCACCCAGCATGAAAGAGGATAATGAGGCAAGTAAAATTGCCCAATAATTAAGTTCAGCCAACTGCATAATCATGAAGCATCAAACCATTCGTAAATTCAAATCTAGTTAAAAAACTTCGAACTCGCAATTTTTGACTATTTTTGTACGGGTTTTTTCTTTAGTTTACGCTGTAGGGTTCTTCGGTGCATGTTTAGCTGCCTTGCAGTTTCAGAAACATTTCCGTTGTTAGCTTTTAATACCTGTTGAATATGTTCCCACTCTAAACGCTCTGCTGACATTCTTGATTCCGAAAGTAAATTGGCTTTTTGAGCGTCTTTTTTACCTAATAACGTTTGGACTATTAACAAAGTATCAGCAGGTTTAGTTAAATAATCATCAGCGCCTAGTTTAACCGCTTCAACTGCCGTGACGATACTTGCAAACCCAGTTAACAACACAAGTTTAATGCTCGGCTTATATGCCTTAATAGGTTCAATAAAATGAAGCCCTGAACTAGTCTGCAGTTTCATATCTAGCAACACAAAATCAGGGTCAACTTTTTCAACACAGGGTATTACGTACGCTTCTTTGCTTTCTACATGGCAATCAAATCCATGTTTTTGAAGCCGTCTTGCAAGCGTTTTTGCAAATGCTTCATCATCTTCAATGATAAGTAACTTCATAACTAATTTTCTTTAATCGGCAAAGTGATCGTTGTTTTAGCGCCATATTTGCAATGATTTTCTAATCGAATAGTGCCTTTTAATCGCTCTATTGATGCATGAGATAAAACTAACGCCATACCAAGGCCAGAGTCACTTTTTACTATTGTATGACCCAAACGTTCCATCTTTTTAGGGTCGACTCCCGGACCATAATCCGTTATGGATAGCTCCCAGGTACCTTTTTGATTTGAACTTTGTAAAATTATTTCTTTGGCGTTTGTTTTAGTATTTGCTTGCGCGGCATTTGCAAGTACGTTTAATAAAGCAGGGATGAGCATGGGGTCGTCACTAACGAAAGTATCAACTACTTCCTCCATAATTAATCTCTGTTCGGGGAATTGTAAGGCCATCAAAATTTCAAGCTCTTCCAAAATCGCCAGTGTACTTTGCACACTACAACTAGCTGAAGACTTAAATCTTTCAGTTTGTGCCCTGAATAAATCAAGTTGCTCTTTGCAAATAGTGATGGCATTACCCATGTCTAATAAAGCTGGGTGGTCTGGATAGTCTTCTTTTAATTCTTCGAACAATAAATTAATGTTACCAAGTGGTGTTGCCAACTGATGTGTTGCCTGTGCAGCAGCACTTCCCAATGCAATAAGCTGCTCATTTTTTAGCTGCTTTTCTCTTACTTTTGCCAATGACTGCTCTTTAACCCTTAATTGCTTCGCCATTGCCATTACAACCATAACCACAATAAATACGCTCAATACAAAATTTGCCCACATGCCTTTAAAATGTAACTCCATATCCATGTGATGCATGTGATGACTACCCATAGTCACGAATAAATAACCATATGCCAATAAAGAACATAATGAAATGGTTAACACAAACTGACTAGGTAAAGTCACTGCAGCAATAACGATTGGAATAATCAGCATCGAAACAAATGCATTGCTCGCACCACCTGACAAGCTCAGTAAAACAGTCATAAACATGATATCTGCTAATAATTGCAGCATCATCCCCGAAGGGGCCGCCTCACTGGTTTTTCTGTAAGCGAAAACACTAACTAATTGAAAGCAAGATTCAATTGCAATAACAATCAATACTGGTAATAACTCAATAGATTTATCAAACCAAAACGCTGACGCTAACACCAAGAGCAATTGCATAAAAATGGCGATGGTCCTAAGTAATAACAACCGACCAATGGATGATTGCGGCGAAAAGCTGATCATTAAATATGCTCACAGAAAAATTTGAGCCATACTTTAGCGAACTCTGCTTAGAGGGTAAAACTAAACCTAAATTTCGTTGATTTAAAACAAAAGTCTCTACTGTTCTTCATAATTCAAGGTGAATTCAGAGCAAGGCGTTCCTTGATGGAAAAATAACTGCCACCCTTTCTCAGTCTTAGCCCAAATTGACATCCGAATCGAAAAGTTCAAGGCATGATATACATTTATACGATAGGCTGCATGATACGTCAGTTGGGCAAGAGAGTCGGCCAAAACTTGGCCTTTGAAGTCTTGGTTATATATTTGCGGAATGCTTTCGAGTGGTAGCCTACTAATCACATGTTGCTTATTAAAAATTAAACCATTTGCCGAAATTTCATAGAAGTCATCATGAAGTAAGTGACTTAATTGGTTTTTTGATGCTCTAACAACCGGGTCTAATAACCGCCTTTCTAATTCAATAAGGTGGTTTAATAGCGAAGTCTTCATTTTTTTTGCCATAATCACCCCAAATTCAAAGACTTTAATCTAAGCTTAGACTACTTCTTCATGCTTCATAAAGTATCCTTTACTAGAATTACAAAAAGAAGTTTGTTATAACGCCTGTCTGGTCAGATGAGATAAGAAACTATGCAATACGCCAAGATTATTGGCTGGGGTAAATGTACACCACCAGCAACACTTTCAAACGAAGATATAAGCACAGTAGTCGACACCACAGATGAATGGATTTCAACTCGTACAGGCATAAAATCGAGAAGAGTTAGCCATGTTGGTACTGGCGAGTTAGCGACTGTTGCAGCTAAACGCGCCCTAGATTGTGCAGGTATCGTAGGAGAAGACATTGACCTCGTTTTACTTGCTACTTGCACCCCTTCTACATTGGTTGCGAATACAGCATCGTATGTTCAGCAACAAATTGGGGCTACAGGTGCAGCCGCATGTGATGTAAATGCAGCGTGCTCTGGTTTCTTATATGCGTTACAAAATGCTACAGCACAAATTCGTGCCGGTATGGTAAAGCGCGCAGTAGTTATTGCTGCAGAAAGAATGCTTTGGCATGTAAACTGGGCAAAGCGTGACAGCGCAGTTCTGTTTGGTGACGGTGCTGGTGCAATAGTGCTTGAAGCCTCAAGTGAAGAATCAGGATTGTTAGCAACAAAAACTGGCTGTGATTCAGAAGACAGAGAGATTCTTCACATCAGGAATTTTGGTACAGACATAGATAAACATGATTCAGCACAACCTTCTGATATTTTGTTCCAAGGTAAAGATATCTTTAAGCGCGCAGTGAAAGGTATGAGCGAAGCGTGTGATGATGTGTTATCACAAGCAAGTTTGGCACTAGCAGACATTGATATGCTTATTCCTCATCAAGCTAATTTAAGAATTATTCAAGCAATTGCCAAACAATTGCAACTTAGCGATGACAAAGTGATGGTAAATATCCAACATTACGGAAACACCTCTGCAGCTACGATCCCAATTGCACTGTGTGAAGCGTTAGAACAAGGTAAAATAAAACCGCACAGTCATATAATGAGTGCTGCATTTGGAGCGGGCTTAACTTGGGCTGCAAGTTATATCAAATGGGGCGAACGCGTTACGCCGATTATTGAAAGTAAAGCTGAGCTGCCAGAGTGTAAACAAACGGGGCTAGAAATAATGGCTGACGCCATTAAGTACTGCAAGTAAGCTACCCCCTGCCCTTATTTGAATGTTAACATTAATCCGTTATATTTAAATAAGGGCAAAACATTGAAAACATTGTTCACTCCACATTCAGAAATTAGCCAACTAAAACCGCAAGCAATTTGGCAATTCTTCGATCAAATTTGTTCTATTCCACACCCTTCAAAACACGAAGAAGCACTTGCACAATTCATAATTGAGTGGGCAAAAAGTCAGTCTCTCGAAGTGAAAAGAGACGAAACGGGTAACGTATTTATTAAAAAGCCTGCATATCCGGGCATGGAAAATAAAAAGCCGGTTGTTCTTCAAGCCCACATTGATATGGTGCCACAAAAGAATGACTGTACAGAGCACGACTTTGTGACTGACCCAATTAAACCTTATGTTGAAGGTGAATGGGTTACTGCAACTGACACGACTTTAGGTGCTGACAACGGCATAGGTATGGCGTCGTGCCTTGCTGTATTAGCTGCTGATGACATTAAACACGGTCCGCTTGAAGTACTTCTAACCATTGATGAAGAAGCAGGTATGACTGGCGCATTTGGTTTAGAAGCAGGCTGGTTAGAAGGTGACATTCTTCTAAACACCGATTCTGAGCAAGAAGGTGAAATTTACATGGGCTGTGCCGGTGGCGTCGATGCAAGTCTTACTTTGCAACTAGAGCGTCAAGCCATCAATGAAAATACAACTCGTTTAAAGCTTGTTCTAAATGGTCTGAGAGGTGGTCACTCTGGCGTAGACATTCATACTGGTCGCGCTAATGCTAATAAACTCCTTGCACGTTTTTTAAAAAATCACACAGCCGACTTACACGTTCAGTTAGTCGCTTTTAAAGGCGGTTCACTAAGAAACGCTATTCCTCGTGAAGCGTATGCTGAAGTGTTAGTTGAAAATGCACAATTAGACACATTTCATAACTTAATATCTGAGTTTGAAACACTAACAAAAACCGAATTAAGTGCCATTGAAGCAAACTTAACTTTTAAAGCGCAAACATTTGAAAGTAATGCCTTGCCATTAAGCGCAAGCTGCCAAAATACTGTATTGTCACTACTCAATGCCTGTCCAAATGGTGTAGTACGCATGAGTGATGACATTCAGGGCGTGGTTGAAACATCACTAAATATGGGTGTCATTGAAACAAATGAAAACAGCATCGAAGTGCTTTGCTTGATCCGCTCTTTAATTGATTCTGGTCGTATCGATGTAGAAGGTACACTTGCCTCGCTGGCAAGCCTATCTGGCGCAACTATTGAATTCAGTGGTGCATACCCTGGTTGGAAACCTGATCCTGAGTCACAAATACTACATACTTTCCGTGACGTGTATGAGGATATTTATGGCCATAAACCACATATCATGGTTATTCATGCTGGCTTAGAGTGTGGCCTATTCAAAGAACCATACCCTGAAATGGACATGATTTCATTTGGCCCAACTATCAAGTTCCCTCACTCACCAGATGAAAAGGTTAACATTGAATCTGTAGGTTTATATTGGCAACAAATGAAAGCTATCTTAGAAAACATTCCAGCTAAGTAATGCTTCCTAATAAAAAATGCGAACCCATTGGTTCGCATTTTTTTAACATATTATCGTAGTCTATTTATAGCGTGTAGCTAAATAGTCAAACGTAGCACGAAGCCCTAAGCCTTCACCACCCACTGGACGACCCGGTAATGGTCTGATGTTATAAGCCATCACATCAAAGTGAAGCCAAGGCGTAGTTCCAGGCTCAACAAACTCTTTAAGATATAATGCTGCGGTGATCGACCCACCAAATGGTGTCGAACCGCAGTTAGCAATGTCTGCTACATCACTCTTAAACAAGGCTTTATATTGTTCAAAAAGAGGAAGTTGCCAAACTGGATCTTGGTTTTGTAAGCCTTTCGCCATGACGTCACTTGCAATTGCTTGATCAGTCGAGTAAAAACCAGGAAGCTCTGTACCTAATGCGATTCGACATGCGCCTGTTAAGGTTGCAAAATCAATGAGCAAATCAGGATTTTCAGTCTGAGCTTCAGCTAATGCATCACACAATACTAGACGACCTTCAGCGTCGGTATTATCAATCTCAACTGTTATGCCTTTACGTGTTTTAATAACATCACCCGGTCTAAAAGCATTTCGAGACACTGCATTTTCAACAGCTGGCACAAGCACACGCAGTCTGACAGGTAAATTTGCAGCCATAATCATTTGTGCAAGACCTATAACATGAGCAGCCCCGCCCATATCTTTCTTCATATTACGCATACCTGCAGCAGGCTTTAAATCTAAACCACCAGAGTCAAAGCATACGCCTTTACCAACAAGTGTCAGTTTAGGCGCATTCTTATCACCCCATACTAAATCAAGTAATCTAGGCTTATTGTCACTTGCACGGCCTACCATATGAATTGTTGGGTAATTTTGCTCAAGTAATTCATCACCAATAAGTTGGCTAAAATGCCCATCAAATCGAACAGCTAATTCTTCCATGGTTTCAGCAAGATGCTGTGGCATCATGTCTGCAGCTGGCATGTTCACCAAGTCACGTACTAAATAAATCGCCTCTGCTTGCTGTTTTACTTTTTCGAAGATTTTTTCGTCAGCAATAGCGATTTTAGATTCAATAGCAGGGAGAGATTTGTATACAGAAAACTGATAAGCACCTAAAACAAAGCTAATCGCATAACCAATTAAAGAGTCATCGTTAACATCTAGCGTGAACTGTCCCTTAGGTAATTGCTTTGCTAAGTCACCGGCATTCCACATATCAGTTGACTCAGCCACAGTTACAACAACTAATTCAAGTCCAGTTGCGTTCTGTTTAGGCACCACAATTATGTTGCTATTAGCAGAGCGCGTTACTTCAACATAACTTTTTACAAAGCTTTCTTGAGATGAAAGCCAAGTGTCAAAATTTGATTTTTCAATAAATTTAATCGGTGTGCCTGTATCGGCATGAATGATTGGAAGTTGCATATTGTTCTCTGTTTTTTTTGCGTCTTTTAAGAGAATAACAATTTAGCGTAAAGAGATCACTTATTTGCGAGATTTAGAAGATTTGTTGGATAATGAAAATGAACTTGGTAAAACATCAACACCAACCCATTGTCCCAATTTAACAATGAGCGGAATAGTAATGGGAGCGAAAGGAAGTACAGCAAATACACCCAAACCTAACCCTTTAAGAATATCGACTAGCTGCTCATTGGCAACTTTAAGCTCTGACTTATGCGCCTCTCCAAAGCTATAACGCTTATAAATATCGAGCATTTCTTTGGTTTCTTGTTTTTCCTGCGCAAGTGCAACTTTCAGAGCAATCATTGAGCGCCTGAGCCTAATCTGCTGCCTCTTTTTACTTATTTTGGCAACTCTGATAGGGGCTTTGTGTACAACTTTAATTAGGCGCATCATTCACCATAACTTATTAATCACTCTGATAGTTTAGCAAAACTTGATAAACTCTTACTATGTATTTGAACACTCTCTCACATAACATGTTAAAAAACACTAAAATACAACCACCAACAACAGAACCACAAAAACCAAAGCCGGATGAATGTTGCGGTGGAGGCAGTTGCTGCCCATGCGTTTGGGATACCTACAGAGCACAAAGAAAAGAATGGCTTAAGGTTAACGAAAAACTAAACAAAACATAAATTAGACCTAAGCATAAACTTTAGTAGGAATGCTAATGCATTCCTCTCCTTCCCTATTTTAGAAAACTATTTCATAATTAACAGAAAGTTACGTTTTCGATTTGCGCTTTCCCATTGTCATGTCTACTTTTAGTTTTAATGCAAATTTTATTTGCATTATGCGTTAACTAAATGTATCAATAATTAACAGGTTAAAATAGCTTATTGCAAATGCTTATTGTGCTTGTTCAAAATTTATAAAAAACCTTAATGACAACATTAATCTGGGGAAACAGGATGAAGTTAAAATTATCAAACGTAAGCCGTGCTATTACTTATGCACTTGCATCTACTGCTTCAGTAGGTCTGTTAAGTGCAACAGCATATGCCGATGAAGCTGAGAAGGGTGCTGATAAGAATATTGAAAAAATCGCAGTTGTAGGTTCACGTTCTGCGCCAAGATCCGTCGATGACTCACCAGTACCGATTGATATTATTGGTGGAGATGAGCTAGATAAAAACGCATCAACTGATATGTTAGATATGCTTCAAGCATCAATCCCATCATTTAACGTCAGACAACAGCCGATCTCAGATGCGGCTTCATTTATCAGACCTGTCAACTTACGTGGTCTATCATCAGACTCTACACTTATTCTCTTAAACGGCAAAAGACGACACAGAGCTTCTGTTATTGCGTTCCAAGGTGGTGGCGTTAACGATGGTGCTCAAGGTCCTGATATATCTGTTATACCTTCTGTAGCGTTAAAGCAGGTTGAAGTTTTACGTGACGGTGCCGCTGCACAGTATGGCTCTGATGCAATTGCAGGTGTAATGAACTTTGTATTAAAAGACAGTTCTGAAGGTGGCTCGGTCTCTGTGCGTCATGGCGAGTACTTTGAAGGTGATGGTACTCAATTTGTTGTAGATGGTAACGTTGGCCTTCCTTTTACTGATGATGGATTCGCTAACTTATCTTTCCAATATAAGTCTGCAGATCCGACTAGTCGGTCAGTTCAACGCCCTGACGCTGCTGCCTTAATCGCCGCTGGTAATTCATATGTTAATGATCCTGCTCAGGTCTGGGGTAACCCTGAAATTGAGGACGATATTACCTTATTCGGTAATGTTGGCCTAGATTTAGGTAACGATAAAGAGTTTTACATGTTTGGTAACTATTCAGATCGAATAGCTACTGGTGGTTACTATTATCGAAATCCTCAAAACAGAGGAGGCGTGTTTACTGGTACAGATGCAGATGGAAATGACATACATTTAATTGGTGATATGGATGGTCTTAATAATGGTATTGAATGTCCTAGCATTCCAAAACTACCAAACACAACTAATATCTTAGACAACGATACATACAAACTAATTGCAGATCCAAATACAGCTGTAGGTAAAAACTGTTGGGCGTTCAATGAATTGTTCCCTGGAGGTTACACTCCGCAGTTCACTGGTGAAATCAACGATACTTCATTAACAATGGGTACCCGTGGAGATATCACTGAAGGATTCTTGGAAGGTGCATTCATAGATATAAGTGGCTCGTATGGCCGAAATAAATCAACTTACACACTTGTTAATACTGTGAACCCTTCTATGGGCTCATTAAATGCAGACCAACCAAACAATGCATTTGAAGCTGGCTCTTACATTCAACTCGAAAAATCTTTCAATGTTGATTTAACCAAGGGCTTTGATGTTGGTTTAGACGACGACCTAAACTTTGCAACGGGTATAGAGTGGAGACAAGAGTCATTCGAAATTATTTCTGGTGAGCAAGCCTCTTGGGAGCAAGGTCCATTGGCATCTCAAGGCTTCAGTGTTGGTTCTCATGGTTTTGCTGGTTTCTCACCAGAATCACAAGGTATCAATAAGCGTCAAAGTTTCTCAGCTTATGCTGATGCAGAAACTTACTTAACTGAAGACTTATTACTTGGAGCTGCATTACGATACGAAGATTTCTCTTCATTCGGAAGTACTACAAACTATAAAGTGACTGCACAATATCAGCTTACTGATGATGTATCTATCCGAGGCTCTCATAGCACTGGTTTTAGAGCACCTACAGTAGGTCAAGCCAATGTTGTAAATACTCAGACTTCTTTGGTAAATGGTGAACTGATTCAATCTGCTACATATCCACCAACTCACCCTGTTTCTGCTGAGCTTGGTGGTAAAGAACTAAATCCTGAAGAGTCAACTAGCTATGCTGTCGGTCTTGTATATAAAACCGGTGAGTTCTTTATGACTATCGATGCATATAATATTGAAGTTACTGACCGTATAGCGCAGACAGATAAAGTATTTATCACTCAAGCGAACGTAGATAACCTTCAAGGTAAATACCCTAGTCCTGAATTACTTCTTGGTGGTTCTGTTACATTTTTTGCTAACGACTTCGACACCACAACTCAAGGCGTTGACGTAGTAATGAACTATGGAATGGATATGTTCGATGGTTATAGCAAAATTAGCTTGGCTTATAACTACAACACAACAAAAGTTGATGACCCTGGTCAATTCACTTCTGCTTTCAAAGTACGCCGCTTAGAAGAAGGCATCCCAGAGCATCGTGCAACTTTAACCTTTGCACAAAACTGGGAAGACGTTAGTATGTTTGTGCGAGCTAACTATTTTGGCGAGTGGTTTGCTACACACGCTGATGAGCCAGATGTAGATAGCTCTTACGGTTGGTCAGAAACAGTTGGTTCATCTTTCACATTAGATGCTGAAGTAACGTATTACTTCAACGAAGACTGGACTATGTCGGTTGGAGCCAATAACATTTTGAATACTGAAGCTCAAGAACTTCAGAAAGATGGTGCATATTCAATCGTAAGTGGTAAGTATTATGAAAGCGGTCCGTTTGACTATAATGGCGGATTCTACTACGTAAAAGCGACTTATAAATTCTAGATTACTGTAACCCAGCAGCAAGGCGAAATGGCAATAGCTATTTCGCCTTTTTATTTTTATGATTAGTACAAAGCAATGACCTAAAACAACAATGCTATTACTTAAAAGAGCCAACGAATTATTAGAACAAGGGAAACTCAGAGAAGCTGAGTTTATGTTCAAAGCTGTATTAAAGGAAAATAATAAAATTGGTCCCGCACTATTTGGTCTTGGCCGAATTTGTATGCGACTAGAAGATTATGACAGCGCTATTTATTATTTAAAACGTGCTTGTGAGCACCTACCTAAAATGCTCGAGCCTCTCTTTGCACTCGCAGATGCATTTATAGCCGTTGGATCTTCTGTTGATGCTAAGACTGTACTCGAGTTCACCTTAAGCGTTGCAAGACATAATGCACAAGCACATTATCAATTAGGTTTATTTTATTTAGACCACGGTTTTATTGAAAATGCAGAGCGAACATTTGAAGCAGGTTTAGCGTGTCCACACAGTGCAGTTACCGCTTTTATGTTACATGAACTATCTCAGATTTCAGCCTTGAGTAAATTAGAAACACACATTGAAAAACTGCATTCACTGTTAGCTGAGTACGATAACAAACGTTTAAAAATCGTTGTCTATTATTCCTTAGCTAAATGTAATCATAGGTTACAAGAGCACACTCAGGCATTTGACTATTTCAGACTTGCCAACGAACTGCAATTTAATTTATGTGAGTTTAAAACGGCCGACATGAGGCCCTTTTTTGATACGCTCAAAGAACATTGCTCAGAAGAATTCTTTAGCCAACCCAATGATAAAGTAAAGGCAACATTTACGCCTACTTTCATAGTTGGACTGCCAAGAACTGGCTCTACATTGCTAGAGCAAATGCTAGTGCAGCATAGTAATATTGGTAGTATAGGTGAAAGCACTGTAATTAGTGACAAAATTGTATCTTATATTCAGATGAGAAATGAATTACCTTTTCCACAATGCCTTCATACATTGAACACATCCATGCTTGACCATTGTCGTAGCTTGTATGTAGATGAAGTTAAAAAGCATCGTATTAGTACAGAAGTTGTCATCAATAAATTACCAGCCAACTTTCAAAACATTGGTCTAATTCAAAAGATATTTCCCGATGCACGGATCATTCATCTAACCCGCTCTTTTAATGCTAATGCATGGTCAGTTTATAGTAATCATTTTGCAGAAAATGAGCCTTATTATTGTTCACTAACTGAATACAAGCAATATGCTGATTTTCATGAAGAAATGATGGTACATTTTAAACATTTTCTGCCGAGAAACATATATACACTGAGCTACGAGGATTTATTAGATGAGGCCCCTAGAATGCTCAATAAATTACTTAATTTCTTGTACCAAAAGTTTGAGCCAGAATGCCTTGAGTTTTATAATTCTAAACGCCCTGTATCGACACTCAGCAAAGCACAAGTTAGAAGGCCTTTGGACCAAGGCCCAAGATCAAATTGGCTGGCTTATGAAAAACAAATGATGACTATGCTCGATGCTGAGCAAACCAATCCGACAACTCCTTAAACTGATCGTCGTGAGCATGCGGACTAGTCAACATATTAATATGGTCGTAATCAATTTTATGACCATATTTTTTTCCATATATTCTCAAATCTTGTGTTCCTTTTCCTGACTCTTCTATAAAAGCCTGAATATCTATTGGCTGCGCGAGTGCTTTATCCTTTGCACCTGCTATATGTAAAATAGGTGGTAACTCCGTATTTTCTAGTGCGCTTGCATAATCAAAACCGTCATCACTATCAATCCAAGGCATCTTTTTCGCCCACTGCATACTCTGATGATGTGACTTTATTGTCTCGTTATCACTACCCCATTTTAATTTACGCGCATCTAAATAACCTTTGCGTTTACTCAATATTGGTGCCAATGTGTACCAAATTAAATTAGCCTGTAATAGTTTACTCGGGTGATTGTTAAATAAACTTCTTTTAGTTCCAAAGTACCCACATGCTGACACGTGCTGTTTATGCTCGGGATATCGTGCTAAAAAACTATTCATTAAAACACCACCCCAAGAATGCGCCACCCAATACTTCGGAAAGTGACCCGTTTGTGCTTTAATAAATTCAAGCATGGCTGGAATGTCTTCAATGATGGCTTCTGTTTGGCCGTAATGAGAGTTAGAAGATATTTTTGGTAAGCTTTGTCCACGTCCACGTAAATCAGCGACGAAACACTGATAACCTTGTGCAGCTAAAAACGGGGCTAGTCCTTTATGAGATTCAGTGTAAAAAATCTTGCCATTCTCTACTGCACCATGCAGTAAAAACACAGCATCTCCTTTTTTTTCAGGGTTATAAATGTGTCTCAGATGCAGTACTTGCTCATGCTCGAAGGGAATAAAGAGTGATTTTTGTTCAACCATGACTATTTCCTTTTTATCTCATCGTACCAGTGACCATGTTTGATAGCAATTGTGATTTAAACGCTATTTAAGCAATTTCAAGAACTAGGTATAATCTACTTCTAAATTTTATAAAAGTAATGATATGCACCCTAGAAACGCGCACAAGCAAGGCTATGACTTCGAAAAGCTCACCAGTGTAACGCCTTCATTAAAAAAATTCCTAATTAGAACGCCTGTAGGTAAAAAGAGCATAGACTTTAGTAATGCAAATGCCGTCAAATGTTTAAATCAAGCGCTACTTAAACATCATTACAAACTCAGTTACTGGAACATATCAGATGAATTTTTATGTCCGCCAGTTCCTGGAAGAGCCGATTATATTCATGCGTTGGCAGATCTACTAAAAGATGATAATCAGAATAAGATAGTCAACAATGTTAGGGCGTTAGATATCGGCACAGGTGCAAACTTGATTTACCCAATTCTTGGGGAAAGAATCTATAAATGGTCGTTCACTGCATCAGATATAAACCCTAAAGCATTGAAAAACGCAGACAAAATTTGCATCGAAAATGCTTTGAATACCAAACTTGTTTTGCAAAAAGACAATGAAAAATATTTCCATGGCGTGCTTGAACAAAACCAAACATTGCACGTGACACTATGTAATCCTCCGTTTCATAACAGTCAGAACTCTGCAAATAAAGCAACAAAAACGAAATGGCAAAAGCTAGGCAAAACACCTAAAAATACACTTAATTTCGGTGGGCATTCACCTGAGCTTTGGTGTGAAGGTGGTGAGGTATTGTTCATCAAAAAAATGATTAAGGAGAGCAAGCAATATGCAGAGCAATGCGCATGGTTTACTTCTTTGGTATCTAAAAAGGACTCCCTGAATAGTTTAAAGCTTGCACTTAAAAAAATTGGTTCTGTTGAAGTGAAAGTTGTAAAAATGGCGCAAGGAAACAAAACAAGCCGCTTTATCGCTTGGAGCTTTCAAACGCAGTCCAAGCGACAAGCAATGTACAACTGTAAATAATATTTGCTAACTACATAAGAGATAAAGCTTCTTTATAATGGGTGCGGCAAACAGAAACATATCTATCGTTGCCGCCAATTTCGACTTGGTTACCGTCATGGATCGCGTTGCCATGTTCATCCGTTCTTAGAACACGGTTCGCTTTCCTACCACAATGGCATATAGTTTTAAGTTCAACTAATTTGTCAGCCCAAGCCAACAAATATTGTGCACCTTCGAATAACTCCCCTTTAAAATCAGTTCGTAACCCATAGCACAATACAGGGATTTTCAACTTATCAACAACGTCTGTTAATGCATTTACTTGCACTTTGCTCAAAAATTGGCATTCATCTACCAATAAGCAATCCAGCCTATTTTCATGGTTTAAATGCTCAACTAAAGTGAATACATCTGTTTCTCTGTCGTAGATGTGCGCATCAGCTTCAAGGCCAATTCTAGAGGCCACTTTTCCAACTCCTGCTCTATTGTCTATTGCAGCTGTAAGAATGAGTGGTGTCATACCACGCTCTCTATAGTTAAAGGCTGATTGTAAAAGTGTGGTTGATTTTCCGGCATTCATTGCCGAGTAATAGAAATAAAGCTGAGCCATAATGGAACACTGAAAATAAATGTGGGTTAGAGTCTACATAAAACTCAACTTGAATACTACGTGGGATAATTTTCTATTCTTGAGAGACTGTTCTTCGCATATACCCGATTTAAGAAATCATAGTCAGGCAACTTGCTCTGTGATATCGACAACTTCTATCAGCTTTTGGTTAAGAATTTTCTTTGTACAATTTGTGCACTTACCGCATTGCGTTCCAACGCCAAGTTCTTTACTCAATTCACGCATACTCGTCAGACCAGACTCAATAGCCTGTTCAATTTTTGAATCAGTCACACCGTGGCAAATACAAATATACATGGGAATTACTCTATAATTTAAAACAATTTAATTTTATTCTAAACAAAAACTATTATCAATCACAATCTGTGTATTTAATAAGAATTATTTTTATTGTCGAAACTACCATTTGGAAATGTGGCGTATATATAAGCAGTTAATTATGTATAAGTGCATTAATCTAGCTCTGCTTTGATGTCTATGCTAAATTTATGACCATAATGTTAACTATTATCTTCTACAAAATTCATAATTTGAAATTATGAATTTTTCTTTGGAAAAGTTTAATGCATTTAAAGCCTTACCTTTTTTTTATAATTTCCTTATTCTTTATAAGCTTTAACGCGATTTCAAATCAGCAAATCTATCGTCTCTCTACAGAAGAAGGTCTCTCACAAGCTAATGTAAATAACATAGTTCAAGACCCTCTTGGCTATGTTTGGATTGCCACTGAACAAGGCTTAAACCGATATGATGGTATGGACGTGTCTCTACCAGAGCAAATTAAAAATTTCCTCCACGAACAAATCTTTCATATCAATATGATAGACGACACATTTTTATTCGTGTCTACTAGTTTTGACGGAAGCTACCTAATAAATGTTCACACATTAGAAAAGAAAAAAATTTATTCCGGTAGGTTGTCTGATAGCCAAAGCTTTACTTCACCTGTTAATGCAGTATTGAAGGTTGGCAAATACTTATACGCTGCAATTAATAATCATGTGTATAAGATTAGCCTAGTAAGTTATGAGTCCCAACTTTTAGGCTCCGTTGAAACGGGGCAATCCATTAGAACTTTTTTATATCATGGTAAGCATTTATTGGTAGGCGCTACCAATGGCCTTTATTCTCTATCTGCTGATGCTGAAGTCTTAACAAAACATGCTTTTTTAAATGAGCAAGAAGTAAATGAGCTCAATCAGAATGTGAAATTATTAAAGCTAGATGAAGACCTAGGCTTACTTATTGGCACAGTTGAAGGCTTGTATGCCACCCCAATACTTGATGTGGGTTTTGATTACGAACGAACTAAAAACTTGATTGAATCGTTGAATATTTGGGATCATGAATTAACCCCTGTCGGTGAGTTTATTGCTACAGAGTTGGGTCTTTATAAATTTAACCGAAAGACAAAAGAACTGACAAAAGCGCTATCCCTAGATAAAACGAAATTTAAGCTGAATCAACCAAACATACTTGCACTTGAGCTAGACGCCAATAATGTGCTTTGGATGGCAACTCATAATGGGACATATTTCTGGCCCTTATCTTCATTAATGTTTAATTCGATTAGCCAAACACGCTCTGAGTTTGTAAACAATAACGTCTGGTCTATTTATCAACTTTCCGACGGCTCCATTTTGTATGGCACCGATAATGGCGTTGTTCATATATCCTCTCTAAATGATCATTCTAATCCAAACTATTATTTTAAATCTCAAAACAAAAAGGATGTTTATGGTGCAAATGCGGTATACGAGATTTTTCAAACTGACATAGATTCTAAACTTGTTTATTTAGATACATATCAAGGTTTGAAGTTATTAGACCTAGAAACTCAAACAGTAACAAATCCACCAGTTGACAAAAGCAATATAAATGCACCGTTTGATTCATTAAATAGTTCAGCGCAACGAATTAATAATAAACAAATCGCTTTTTTAACTGAAAGTGATTACTACATATACGATACGTCAAACCAAAGTGTTGAAGTCATACAAGGCCTAGCAGAGCTTCTACCAATTACGTCTGCTTACCGCTTTCTTTCCCCCTTACCTACTAGACCAGAAGAAATAATTATAAGCACTATCAAGGGCTTATACTCTTATTCAATAAATTCGAAGGTCTTGACCCCAATTTTTGAATTCAACAATGCTAACGACAAAGTTTTCCAAGTCATTGATGACTGGGAGGTTGTGAATGAAAGTATATGGTTAACATCATCTCATCATGGCTTGATAGAATTAGATCTAACAACTTTTGAAGTCATTAGATCACTGAACGAAGACTATGGACTAGATAAACAAGCTTTATATGAAGTTGTGTCTGATCCTTATGGTTTCCTTTGGTTTACAGCGCAATCAGGATTATTTCGATACGAATTAGACACTGGGTACCTTGAGAAATACACGCTCAAAAACGGATTGCCGAATAATGAGTTCAACGCAGGCGCCAGTTTAAAACTAGATAATCAGAGCTTTGTGTTTGGAACTGTTTCAGGTTTAACTTGGGTAAATACAGCAGACTTTATTGATTACAGTAACATAATCAAAACACCACTGAGTGTGACTGACATTAAACTCATGTCATCCACGCTAAACTATAGTCCCTCATTTTTATCAAAAAACCAGCTCAAGTTAAATCATGACGATGCAGGACTTGAAATTAAATTCACGAATTTTGACTTTACTGAACAACGTACTAGCAAATTTAATGCTCAGATAATTGGACCCGAAGATGTGGTGTTAAATAACTTAGACAGAACTAAGCTATTTTTTCCGAAGTTAGCGCCTGGCAACTACACTTTAACAATAAACGAAACGAGCTTAGATGGTCATAACCTCATAGATAGTTTGACTATACCAATAGAGGTAGAATACTACTTTCTTAACTCCCCAACATCGTGGCTAGTCTATTTCATAGTCGTAGCTTCATTATTATTGCTCTCTTATAGACAAGGAAAGAATAGACAGACTACAATCCAAAAAGCATTGTTAGCTGTAACAACCTCAAAGCAACAAACAGAGATGGCGTTAAAATCCACCAAAAGTGGCACATGGAAAGTCGATTTAACTAAAGGTTTGATTTATCAGTACAGAAATAAAACCTCAACAAGAGAGTGTGGGCAGCAAAACGAATTACCACTCAATCGCTTTATAGAACTGATCCACCCAGAAGATAGACAAAAGGTGTCTTCACAATGGAGTGCTTTATCGGAATCTAAAAATCCAAATATAAATCTGACTTATCGATTGCAGAACCTAATTGGTGAATGGTTGTGGTTCCAAGACATTGGTCAAGTGACAGAACGTGATAATGAAGGAAATCCGCGCATCGTATCCGGTATTTATTCAAATATCACAGACAGTAAAGCAACAAACTTACAAGCAAGCATATTAGGCCAAGCATTTTCACAAATTGATGAATGGTTGCTCATATTAGACACGCGACTTACGCCAATTTCTGTAAACCACAGTTTTTGCGATGCGTTTAGCTTAAATGAAAAACATGCCTTATATGACTTAACCTTTACAACATTTGCCAAAATCTTAGGAAAAAAGAAACTTAGGCAGCTTATCAATAAAATTAAAACATTAAATCCCAACCAAAACTTTAAGATGGAATTAACAGTTGAAACGAAAAATCATCTTGTTAAGCCGATCCATGTGAGTGTAAACGCCATTGCTAATGATGCTGGCGTAATTGAGCATTATGTTATTGTTATGTCTGATCTGACCGAGCAAAAGAAAGCTGAAAATGAACTGCGATATCTAGCAAATTATGACAGCTTAACAAATCTACCTAACCGTAGTTTAATGTTACAACACATTGAGTTTGCAATATTCGATGCGCAGAATAACAGCGCTACCTGTGCGTTATTATTCATTGATTTAGATAAGTTTAAGCCAATTAATGATGCTTATGGCCACCAAGCTGGTGATAAGTTGCTCGTTAAAATATCTGAAAGAATAAACGAACTGTTACCTGAACACTCTATTTTGGGCAGACAAAGCGGTGATGAATTCCTAGTTTTAGTCAAAGATGTGATGACACCTGAAAGCTTGACCGCTTTAACATCAAATCTTATTTCAGTATTGCCAGAGAAGATTGATTTAGACGGGATATCTGTGAGTGTTTCAGCCAGTATTGGCGTAGCACTATATCCATTTGATGCCAAATCATCCGAAGAATTAATTCGTCATGCTGATATCGCTATGTTTCAAGCTAAGCAACTGGGTCGTAATGGTTACAAATACTTCACAACTTCTATGATCGAACAGTATAACCGTAAAATGATGTTAGAGACCGCCCTAAAAACAGCTTACAAAGACAGTGCTTTCTATAACCATTATCAACCAATCGTAAATACCTCCAGCGCTAAAATGATAGGTGTTGAGTTACTTTTAAGATGGCAATTAGAAGGTGAAAATATCTCGCCAGCAGATTTCATACCCATTGCTGAGGAAGCTGGGTTAATTGAACTAATGACAGAACAAGCACTAGAGAGAGCTCTTTTTGAACTAAAACCATTGTTTGATAAAAATGCCCAGTTTTATTTATCGCTTAATCTATCTCCTATTCATATCATTAGAGCTGAAACGGCTGAGAATTTGTGCAATATTTTGAATACTTTTCAGTTACCAACGTCCAGGCTAAGGCTTGAAATTACAGAAACCTCTCTGATGGAAGACAAAGAAAAAGCAAAGGCTTCGCTTAATATGTTGAAAGATGCAGGGTTTAAACTTTTGCTTGATGATTTTGGTACCGGCTATTCATCACTGACTTACTTAAATCAATTCCCTATTGATATTATTAAAATAGATCAATCTTTTGTGAGGAAAATGGATGAGCAGCATACAAATAAGTCTATTGTAAGAACCATACATTCTCTGGCCAGTAATTTAAATATGTTTTGTATTGCTGAAGGAGTTGAAACTCAAACTCAATTAAAATTCTTAACTGATTTGGGTTGCAACTATATGCAAGGCTACTTCTTCTCAAAGCCACTGTCTATTGAAGTACTATTAGAAAAAGATGAAACCACCACGAGCTGGAGGTAACTCACCTTTCTCCAGCGGTTAATTGCTAAGATGAAAGCTTAGCAATTAACCTGTTAACTAGCTTGCTATGTACACTTAAAAGAGCAAAGAGCTGCTAAGGTATAGTCTTGAATTATATCCTTTTAGTCATGAACAAGTTTTTAATATAAATTTAGAAATTGCTTTGTTAAGTAGCTCAAACTCTATTGGTTTAGCTAAAAAGTCATTCATACCTACCTCTAAACATCGCTTGAGGTCTTCGCTATAAGCATTTGCAGTAATTGCGATGATATACGGTGTACCATATCTAGGAGCTTGTTCTCTAATTTTAGTAGTACAATCAAAGCCATCTAAAACTGGCATTTGACAGTCCATAAAGATTAAAGAGAAAGGTTTTACAGCTAATCTTTGTAAGGCCTCTTCGCCATTAGCGGCAGTAAAAACTTGGCAATTAAACTTTGCTAGCATCTTTGTGGCTACAATCTGATTTACCAAATTATCTTCAACTAACAATACATCTTGACCATTAAGATTTGCAAGCTTCGTTGTTTCTTCTATTTTGCTTACTGGGACAGATATATTAGCAGGAATGCTTACTACAAAATTACTCCCAACCCCTTCATTGCTTTCAAGCTCGATAACTCCACCCATTCGTTCGGTCAAACGCTTACAAATTGTTAAGCCCAACCCTGTACCACCATACTTTCTTGTTGTTGATATATCTGCTTGAGTAAATTCACTAAATAGAAACTGCTGCTGTTGTTTAGAAATACCGATGCCTGTGTCTTTTACCGAAATGATTAGATTATTATGTCGGTACTCAACCGACAAACTTACCTCACCTTCTTCTGTGAATTTAATCGCATTGCTCAACAAATTATTAGTTATCTGCGTTACCCGTAACGAATCTAACTCCAGAAAATCTGGTAAATCAGATTTTATCTGATAAATGAACTTCACATGCTTTTGAGATACATAAGAACGGTGGATTGCTGATAAATCATCAAAAATTTTTATTGGACTAATTGCACGAATGTCCAACTTTAAAGCTCCAGCTTCGATCTTAGAGTAATCTAAAATGTCATTTAATATTAAAAGTAAGTTTTTTGCTGATGTTTGTATTATTCCCAACTGCTTTGCATCATCTGAATTATCCGCGTACTCATTAATCAGTAACTCGGTTAGACCTATGATGCCATTTAATGGTGTTCTTATTTCGTGACTCATATTTGCCAAAAATTGACTTTTTGCCTTGCTGGCTTTTTTTGCATCCGCCACAGCTTCAGTCAGTTTTTTGGTTTTTTCGTTAACTTGCTGCTCTAACCTTAAATTAAACTCTGTAAGACGATCATTCAGTTCTTGGATCTCCGAATTTGCCATCTCAAGTTTAGTAAAGTTAAGCGTTAACTTTTTTGTTAATTGATGGAATTGCTGCTGCAATGTCAAAACTTCTAAAAAGTCATGACCTTTTTCATATCCATGATCACTTTGTTCGCTAGGATCAAATTTGTTGATCGCAGTACTCAAAGCTGTAATAGGTGCAACAAGTTGTTTGGTTAAAACACCAATGATAAACCGACAAATAATGATAATAATGAGCGTCAGAAATAGTGGTGTAAGTAAGGAGTTTATAGTTGTAATATTAACATGGGCTCTGTCTAAGAAAGTAACGACTGTCCAACCTAAAGTATCAGACTCAAATACTTTTTGATAAAAAACAGTCCCCTGTTTATCTGTATAAATATCTTGCTGTGAATTGGCTATTGAGGCATAGGTTGTCGAATCAAGAATATCTAAAGTGCTAAACTCATTTTCCATTGAGCTGTAAACTACTTGATGCTTAGTATCTAATATGATTAATTCACCGCGATGAGATAATAAAGTCGGTATAAATTGTTCAAAAGACTTAAACTTAAGTGATGCCTCAAGTACGCCAACAAAATTATCATACTTATAAACAGGAACGGACAAAGCCACAATAGGTTCATAACCAAAGCCTCGCCCTTTAAAGACGCTAGAGATATAACCCTCTGGGTATTTTGGTGCCTCAATAAAATACTCACGGTCAGCTACGCTAGGAAGATCACCAAGAAAACTATCACCCAATAATTTAGGGTAGTAATTCAACACTTCAGCTTCAGTAGAAACATAAATGCTTGTTCTGAAACCCTCATGCATTTCGACTAGCTGTTCAAGCGTTAAGTTAATATCAACACCTTGAGATATGCTATGGCCGCTAATGCGAACAGCTCTTAAATAGCTTTGTAAATAATCATCGATTTGCTTATTAATGTTTTCCGCTGAATCTAACAACTTAGACTTTACTTCAGACTCAACTCTGTTGTAATGATTATTTGTTAAAACAATCGAAGTCGTTACGATAATAAGTATAACCAACAAATTAACAGTTCGATTCAGAATGGAGTAAAGTGGCATTTCTTGCCACTTAGCTTTATTTACAAACAGACTCACTAAATCAACAACAGCTAAGCAGATGATTGAATTGACCAAGTATTTAGATAACGCAGTGAAGACCACCAAGTCTGGAAGTTGTAATTGATAATGGCCAAGAAAATAAAGCAGAGGCAATCCGCATATTAGCCAAAATAATATGCCTCTAAAAAATACCATTTTGCCTTTTGCTAAAGCAAATTGTTTCAGCCAAATGATTTCAAGAAGAAATACAATCGTCGGCCAAGAATGGTTCCATCGATAGAAAATAAATGCTGTAACGATTGTCAGTACCAATAAGCTATGTCTAAAACCAATCGTTACCAATGCGCCCAGCACAAACGCTTGGCCGAATAGAAACTCAGAGTTATCTAAGAACCATAGAGGTAATAGATTGATAGCACCACCTAAGATACCCAACACGAAGGCAAGTAAAAAAGGTGAAATAGTTTTATTCAATGAAATTTAGAACAAGTTTATTTTACGTATAGACAAAGTAAAATAAAAATCATTCCCTGCCAAGCATTCATTAAGTTAATGTTCAGGGCAATTATGGCTTTCAACTTGAAGAACACACTGAGATACCCCAAAAGTATCATTTAATATATGCTCAACCTGCTCCCGGCAAGATTGGTCATGCAAGTCAATTGTACAATGATGTTTTAAAACAATATGAGCACCAACAGCAACCTCATCATCGACTCTTGAAATAGTGACACTGTGAACACTTTCGACATGATCGGTCATCAAGATTTTTTCTTCTATTTGATCAGAAGTAGGCAGATGTTTTTCATTAACTAAAATACCTTTAAGGCAGGTTTTCACTACTTTAAAGCCAGTGAACATCACGAACAAAGAGATCAGCATGCTAGATATGATATCAATAACCTGAAAACCAGTCAGGTGTATCAAAATGCTTGCAACAAAGGTTGAAACCGTCGATAACAAATCGAAAAATGAATGAAGAAATACGGCATATACGTTGATGCTTTCTTTACGTCCCTTATACAGTACCCAAGCAGATAAGCCATGAAATAAAAACCCTAAAGTAGCGATCACTGACATAATATAGGTATTTACAACTTCACCATTACCCACATGATGATGACTCAACCGTTCACTGCCTTCATATAAGATAACAACAGAAATCGTAACATAAAGCATGCCATTAATCAGGCCACCTGTGAATTCTGCTTTTTTATAACCATCACTATAATTTTTAGCTAAATGGACTGCGATAGAAGAAGCAATTAGTGCAATAAAAAGAGAGCTATTGTGAACAAACAAATGACCAGCATCTGCCAATACAGCTAAAGAATTCGAGTAGTACGCACCTACCAGTTGGATCAACATAAAAGTACAGGTAATAGACAGAGCGATTAAAAGACGTCTTCTGGAAGCCTGGTGAGTAGTGATGTCAGTCATTTAAGAAGTGGGCACCTGAACAAAAAGAAATGATAAACAATCGCAATTGTATCTTAAAATATGGTCATTGTGCACAAAAATATAGGTGCAGCATTTGATATCTTAACTTTCCCACTCAGAATCCTTTGAAGATTTATCTCTTATTTTACCCATAATACCTTTAAAAGGATTACTCGGTTTGTATTCACTCAATAAAAGAACAAAATGCGAAATCTGCTCTTTGGTAAATACCTTTTCCTCATAATGCCCGATTTTCGCGAGCAATTGATCAATATGAAATACATTATTTGGCATATTCGTTCTAAAATCAGCTTTTTGATCGAACACTATCAAACCATGAATGTGTGATCCTATACCAAAAAGTTGTTTAACACTGGCAAGTTTTATTGGCAACTGACTGCTTGGATTTGGAAAATTGTTTCTGTCTTTTCCAATTTGTTCTGACCAAACTTCAGAAGTGGTATCAGCATAAATCCGGCCTGTTTGTGACTGGCAACTAATTACAAAAATACCATAGGGAGATAAAACAAGCCCATCAATGTCGGCCATGCCACTTGGTATTGGTAAGCTGATCTTACTATAGAGTGTGTAGTCTTCAACTGATAAATGTTTCATCAGATACTTATTGACCACGACATAAGTAAAGTGTCTTATAAATAGTTTCTTCGCGCTCGGAAGAATGTATTTAATCGCTGGCAAAAGTACTGACAATAAAATGAGCAGGTGCAGGTAATCTTCGACATAATAAAAAAGCGTATCTAACCCTGTTGTCGGTGTTCGATAGTTTTGCTCTTTGGCTAAACCATTAGTCACAGTCATTTGCTCGGTTTTAGCTTTTAAGTTTTCATTCAACTGATTTGACGGATTATCTTTGGAGCTTTTGGCATTTAGTTCAGTCGACTTATTCAACTGAGAACCTTTTAAATTCACATCTTGTTGTTCTAACTTCAAAGTGCTTCTTGGTTGATCAGTATTTAAATCTGTAAGATCTATATCGTTGTTTTGTCGCCACTGCTGTTCAAACAACTCCTTGAATCTTGTCAATTCGTTATTACATCGTAATTTGTTTATAGAGCTTCGTGAATCAGATAAACAATAGCTAGGGACGGTATAAAATGCTTCCCATGCCTGTTGCTTTGTGTCGTCTGAAAACAACCGTTGTGTTTGTGGCTGAGCTTGAACATCGGGGCTAGGTTTGCTTTTCGCAGAGTCTAAAAATTCAGTGTGTTGGCAAAATGTTTCTAACCTCTCTTTCAGACGGGCATAACGATTACCAAGAGATTGAGGAGCAACTCCAGTTTCAGAGTTCATCTTAAGTGCAATACTTTGGTATTCTTTATAAAAGCGAGCACATTGCTCATAGGATAGATTCGATTGAAAGGCTATTGAAGTAAACGAAATTGCAACCAAAATAAATAACGCGATTTTATTTAACATGTTAGTCCTTCAACTTGTTTAGCCTACTTGGCTTTTAGATTTGATACTACTTCCTCATTTTAAAACCAAATTACTAACTTTAATAGTTTAATTATTCTTTTTCAGGGCCCACTCCTGATAAACCCCCTCACTAGTGATGGTGACAATTTTATTACCCAACACTTTAATATCTAAATTTGTGCTCCCCAAAGATAAGGTTTCACTTTGCCATGTATATATCTCTTTTCCAGAAGGCACATCCCACAAAGAAACATCTGTTTTTGGGTTCGTAGTAATTAAGAAGTGCCCACCATCATAAAAATGCCCACTTCTAAACCATCTAAACCTTGCTGAATAACTTAGCTTTGATAACAATTCTCCATTATTTAAATCGCGAATTTGCTGGTTATCTAAGACATCCGAAATAAATAATCTATTACTCTGTTCATCAATAATGAGTGAACTGACTCTTGTATTTAGTTTTTTAGAGAAGCGTTTTTCTAAGTTATTCACTGATGACTTAACAACTTTTCCATCCATACCGCTCGTCACAACATATCTGTCGGAGCTATTGAAATAAATATGGTTAACCGTACCATCATGTAATTTTTTCTTGGTCAATGAGTTACTTATTCTGTTGAAGAGAAAAACTGTCCCATCCGTCATGCCAACAGCTATCACCCCACCATAACTTGATAAATTTATTGAAGAGATTTTTGCTAAGGGCTCGTCACTTTGCACCTTTAAAGTACCAATATGAGCACCTTGTTTTAAATCCCAAAAATCCACATGATTTTCGCCACTAAGGAGTAACAAGTTTTCAGCTTTTTTGAAAAGAGTAGCCCTTAGAGCTTCAGGTACTTTTGAAGGAGATAGAGCGAATATTTTTTGCTTACTACCAACTTGCCAGATATTGACATGCCTCTTTTCATCAATAATCAATAACTGTTCTAGATCATCAGAAAATTGTGCACTATAAACAAGATTTTGATTAAAACGATAATTTTTTAATTGCTCAATCTCATACTGGCTAGTTTCCTCACATCCAACTAACAAGAGCATCAATATCACTATTAAAAATTCAATAGGCTTTTTTACCATGCAGCCCCCATTTAAAGTTTATTCAACTGAGTTAGATCCCACTTTTCAACCATTGCATCAGAGTTAACCGTCAGCAACTCACCCTTGTCGTTACTGTACATTGCCAAAATTGTAGCTGTGGGGGTTTGTACCTCACTATTCCAAGTGCCAATTTCTTCACCAGTTTCTGTATCCCAAAATGTTAAATGGTTTTTAGATGAAGAGGTAGCAAGTATATTGGCATAGTTAATAAAATAGGCCTGTCTAAACACCATAAAACGAGCCATATATTTAAGCTTCACATGTTCATTTTGGCCTTTATTAGATTTAATAAGCTGTGTTTTTAACGCATCAGAAACAAACAAACGCTCTTTACGCTCGTCTATAGCAAGTGTTGTTATCCTATGTGAGAACTCTTGCTCAGTTAAAGGTTCAGGAGACGCGAAAACACGATTGGCCAACAAACCATCTTGTGATGCTGACCAATAATGATCATTGTCTGTAAACACGAGATGTGTCACAGGTCTTGTATGAGGTTTAAAGCGGTTGTTTAATCTTGTAGAAATAGTAGCCATGTTAATGGCACCGTCAGACATACCTACAATTAATCTGTTGTTGTCATTTGATATTGCAATAGACGATATAGTGGCAAGTGTTTGCAAACCAGTAAAACTCGTTTTACCTACTAATGCTTTTCCAGCGACTGACCATATTGCAACTTCATTTTCATTCGCAGCAATTAGTATTGTTCCATCAGTAGAAAGTCTTGCATGCCTTGTACCTTCTAATTGCTGTTTTTCTGAGATCTGAAACTCTATTGAAAAATCATTAGCATTTAAAACAACTACTTGCCCGTCGAAATCTAATGTCATTAACAACGCGCCTTGCTTTGCAAATTGAGCGTTGAGTAACTGTCGTTCATTGAGATCTGATATCACACCTTGTTGTAAAACAACCTCTTCATCACAACCAGATAAACTAACGATGATAAGGATGCAGAAAATATTGAAATAGTGCAAAACAAACCTCAAGACAAAACCGATAACCTGGAACTGATATGCAATTTTGGTGCTGAAAATAAAATTGACTCAGCTTGATTGTATGTTTTATTTAAAGATAAAAATAGCAAGAATTTGATTAATTAAACGAAGAAAGCCAATCTATTAGACTGGCAAAGAATAGTTACTTTAGAAATAATAAAGTTAGCATCATTTATTGTTGCGGCAATGCACCTAACTTTTGTAGATTAAAATTATAATCAGGAACAAAAATGTTTATGATTCAATCAATGCAAACTTAAATAGAATTCAACTACAAACATTATGCGTCCTTGCCATTTAATTTACTTGATCAATCCTTGTTATTAAAACGCATTTACCGTCCTTGCGAAGTTGCGAGTTGTGGTCATTCCTTGATTACCTTAACCACTCCTTGACTACCTTAACCATTCCTTGATTACCTTAACCATTCCTTGATTACCTTAACCATTCC